>CAZNCM010000058.1:0-1583 GCA_964571155.1 uncultured Lyngbya sp.
GAATGTCGAAAAGATAACGGGGTTTTAGATGAGATTCCCGGTGCTTATAAACCTATTGATGAGGTGATGAACCAACAATCTGATTTGGTAGAAATTGTTGCAACTTTAAAACAAGTTGTTTGTGTAAAAGGGTGATTTTATCTTTCTTCACTCCCTGAATACTGTTAGTCCTCCTCTTTGTCCTTGTTGCTGTCAAGACTGGGGACTACAGTTACTTTCTTGTGAATAATTTTTTTGTCATGGGTTAGGCTATTGTTAACACATTTTATATATCCTAGCAGATGATGTCTCAAGGCTTAATTCCAAATTTTCCGAATGTGAGTTTGGTTGCTTTTTATGGAAATAAATCTCCAGAGTTTAGGAGATTAATTCAAAAATTACAGCAACAGTTGTCTAATTTACTTCCTGGCGTTTTTGAATGTTATCCGTTAGAGTCTATTCACGCCACTCTTTTGGGTTGTGAAGGGGTAAAAACTGAACGGGGAATTTTGAGTCAGTGGTTTTTGGAAAGACGAGAAGAATCTCGAATTGTTGATTTTCATGGTTTTCTGAATTTCATCCGGAATTGTTCTCAATTTCCAATGAATATTCGGTTTGGTGGCTATGAATTTTCAGTAGACTATGGGTTTAACAGTCATCATAAACATCCCTATGAACGATCTTTTTACTTTCAAAATGATATTGCTGTTTTGATCGGATGGCCGATAAAGATGGAAACAATTATGATGAATATTAATCATCTACGTCGTTCGGCTGAGAACTATAATTTACTGCATAAATATCACGGAAATCCCGATGCAGTTGATAATGATTGTTATCTAAGAATTGGACTGTTAAACTCTACGATTTCAGCAGAAAAAAGGCAGGAAGTTGAGCAAAAAATTCAGGAATACTTAAGAAGACGATTACCTTTAGAGCAAGTTATTAGTTTAGACAATTTGAGTTTTGTACAGTATAATAATTATACCCTACCGTTGGCAACAACACAAGTCGTTCCCCTCAAAAAGGCAACCCCAGAAAAACTAGAACAACTTTATCCGATTTTGAACAAGAACAACACTTAATCTAACTTTTTAGCTTGAAAGTTTAAATACAGTCCTCTGGCATTTTCAGATAACATTCCTCGGGCAATATCTTCGGCTTCACTAACGGTTAAATCTCCATCTTTAATACTTTCTTCGAGAACTTGCTTTAAAATTTCTCGTCCCCATTTTGCACCCAAATAATAGAGTTCAGGAATATTATGAGCATCAGAAGAATACATTAACTTTGTCGTGGGAGAAAGTTCGAGTAATTGTCGCAAAGTTGAACGCATTCCCATCACACTTAAAAACGGAACCGCCAAACCAAAATCGAGGTAAACTTGGGGATAAACTGAGGCGAGATATCCGGCTTCTCGGGTGTAAGGATAAGACGCATGAAGCAAAACAATAGGAGCATCACGCCACTTTCTTTCTTCGAGTAAAGGACGCAAAAGCACAGGATTTCCGACAAATAAATCGAGGTCTGGATCACCAAATCCGGTATGAAATTGAACGGGAAGTTTATATTTGGCGGCGACTTCTAAGGCTTGAGTAATCAAA
>CAZNCM010000058.1:1603-10078 GCA_964571155.1 uncultured Lyngbya sp.
GGTTTATCAACTAAGCGAATTGGAGATTCATCTGACGCTTTTTTGAGTAAAATAAAACGGGAACGTGCAAAATCAATCGGAGTGATTTGAATATCTAAACCTGTACGATAAGCCGCAATACTTTTAAAGGCAATGACTTCGCTTGGAGGTGGATCAATCGCTTGAAGAAACAGTTCTAAAAAAGTCTCAAACTTAGAGGCTTGACTGAATAGATTTTCGGCTAACTCCTCTAATCTTAAAATTTTTTGGGTGGGAATAAATTGTTGATGCCATGTCCAGGGTAAAATTTGGTCTGGTAAGAATCCATCATCTAGAAATAAGGCTTCTAAATTTGCAGCGTTTAAACAATGTTGGGTGAGTTTTTCTAAACCTAAATTCTGACGACAAGTTAAAATAGCCGTTTCTGTAGGTTCACAGTCTAAGAGTTGAGCAATATCACGAATACTGCGTCGATAAAACAAACTATGACGTGCATGATGTTCGAGAAGATCCGGATCATATCCCTCCGTAAAAGCAGCCACATAGGGCAAGTTTAAAGACGCTTCTACCGTTAATAAATTGTGAGCGTGATGGTCAATGACGGGGATATCCCAAAGATTTATCATGGCAAATTTTAGGGTTAAAGTTTAAAAGAAGGAGATGTTGTTTGATATCCTTCCTATTCTAAGATACTCTTGATTCGGTAAAATTGTTGTTAGTAGCGATCAATTAATAACTTAACTTCTTGTTCAAGTTGCCAATCTTTCATGGCATTCCACTCCGCTTGACGAACTGCTAGATAAGCCGCCGCTAAATCGGAACCCAAAGCCTCAATTAACACTTGATTATGCTGCAATTTTTGGATGGCTTCCCCTAAATTTCTGGGTAAACGATAGATTCCTCGTTCATTCCGTTCAGATTCGCTTAAAGTCGCCGGATCAACCGTAAGAGGTTCGGGTAATTCCAATTGGTGACGCACTCCATCTAAACCCGCAGCAATGATACCCGAAAGAGCAATATAAGGATTAGCCGTCGCATCCACGGTTTTAAATTCGAGGTGAGTTGGACTGGGGAGTTCGGGGTTTTGAGGAACTCGAATGGCGGCTTCTCGGTTATCATATCCCCAACAACAGAATGCACCACTCCAGGTTTGAGGTTGAATCCGTCGATAGGAATTGGGACTCGGAGTGGTTAACGCCATTAATGCGTCTAGATGCTTGAGTAAGCCAGCCACAAAATGACGCGCTAGGGGGGAAAGTTTTCCGGTTTTATTAGGTAAAAAAGAGGCATAAAGATCATGTTTTCGGGCGATTGCTTTGACGGTTTCTCGAAAGATAATCTGCTGATCGGCGGCGATCGCGGCATCGGTGTACAATATAGATATTTCTTGTTGTCCGGGGCCGGATTCAGGATAATATTGTTCTACAGAAATTCCTTGAGTAATTAAGGCTTCGGCAATTTCATCAATCGTTTGTTGTTGTAAGTCCATTGATGAAGTTGTGGCAAAAACAGTGTCATCTGCGGGGACAATTTCATCGGACAATGATTTGAGTAAATAAA
Source organism: uncultured Lyngbya sp. (assembly GCA_964571155.1). GTDB lineage: Bacteria > Cyanobacteriota > Cyanobacteriia > Cyanobacteriales > Microcoleaceae > Capilliphycus. The sequence goes on from CAZNCM010000058.1 coordinate 3,143, forward strand.
ATTCATTCTCAAAAGCGGCTTTGATTTCTAACCCCTGATCTGTCGCTGTGGCGATCGCTCGTTGGAGACAATCACGAGGACAAAATGACCAGGGTTGTCCATCTTTAACCATATTTCCCATGACCCTCGCATGACCAGTAGCATAGGGTATAATTGTTAAGGTATTCCAATCGGGTACAAGGCGAATTTCTCCAACCGGTCCGAGTCCGACTCCAGAAACAGGCGCATCAAACATGACGGGAATGGCTTGTTGAGCAGCAGAAATACCAACACCATAAGTCGAATAGGTTCGGAGTCGGTTGCGATGAACAGCTTTTGCTCGAATGATGTTAGCGTTATCGCACCACAGAATCCGAATAAAGCGTACCGCAGCTTGGTCAAGAGTGGAAAGAACGCGATCTTGCATCTGTTTTCTCGTAGTAGGTTGGAATGTCAACAAGTACCGCAGTTGTTTAGCAGACGGTCTTAAAATGAGATAGTATAATAGTTTGTCTTGTAACAATAATTTGAGTAATTCTCATGGCGGTTCCCAAGAAGAAAAAGTCCAGATCTAAGCGTGATATGCGGAAAGCGCATTGGAAGCGCAAAGCATCAGTAGAAGCCGAAAAAGCCCTTTCTTTGGGGAAATCAATTCTGACGGGTCGTTCCAAGAGCTTTGTCTATCCGAGTGACGAAGAAGAAGAAGACGACGACGAATAAGGCTATTGTACTGCTAGGTGTAGGGGTTGGCAGCATTTGCCAGCCTCCTGAACTTTTAATCTGACATTTGCTGTCTTCAAGAAATTCGGGCTTCGGGCAAAATTAACATTGCATCCCCAAACGAATAAAAACGATAGGGAGCAGTAAAACCTTCAGCACTTTGAGCGATCGCATCTTGGTATAAGTCTAACAGTCGTTGACGACCGATGAAAGCGGCGACTAACATCATTAAGCTAGACCGGGGAAGGTGAAAATTAGTAATTAATCCATCAATCACCTGAAATTGATAACCGGGATAAATAAAAGCATCTGTTTTTCCACGATAGGAAGTGAGTTGACCTGCGGCGATCGCTACCCCTTCCAAGGTTCGCACAACCGTGGTTCCGACAGCAATAACTCGCCCGCCATTGGCTTTGGTTTTCTGGATTTGTTCTACGGTGTCTGAGGAGACTTCAATCCATTCGGCGTGCATTTGATGAGTGGTAATATCTTGGACTTCTACGGGGCGAAACGTTCCCACTCCGACGTGTAAGGTGACAAACGCTTTGTCAATTCCCTGATGGTGTAAGCGTTCAAACAGTTCTTCAGTAAAGTGTAAACCCGCAGTCGGCGCGGCGACCGCCCCTGGACTTTTGGCATAAATTGTTTGATATTGTTGCGGAAAAGCTTGCGATTGGTTAACGTAAGGGGGGAAGGGTATATGACCAAACTGATTTAATCGTTCAATTAAAGATTGTCCTTGAGGAAGATAAAACTGTAATAACCGTCCCCCTGTGGTTTCGTCCGTGTCTACAACAGTTGCACTCAAAGGTTGTAGATTGTCTTGGGAAGTGGGGTTAAGCGGTTCAAACTCAATCCGAACACCGGGTTTAAAACGTTTTCCAGGTTTAACTAAAGCTAACCAACAATTGGGTTTTTGTTCTTCGAGTAATAAGATTTCAACAGAACCCCCACTTGATTTGCGACCAAAAAGACGAGCAGGAATGACTTGAGTATTATTAAATACCAGTAAGTCACCGGACTTCAGCCAATGGGGAAGATCCCGAAAAATACGGTGATGGTGAGAAGTGAGTGAGTCAATGACGAATAAGCGGGATGAATCCCGAGGAACCACCGGATTTTGGGCGATTCGTTCCTCCGGGAGTTGATAGTGATAACCTTCTGTCGTCCAGTCGAGTTTGTTTATTTCCATGGTGTTAGGAAGTCGGGAGAAAATTTGTTACCCCATTCAAAATTACTTTGGGTAGAATCCCCCATCTTAAATCGGGTGCTTTTCCCCTGGCAAGAGTAAGTTAATCTCGCGACTATAGAAGTATAAAGCGGTAATACGGATAGAAGCACAGAACCCGCCCTGTTTGCTCGGAGTCGTAACTTGGTTTTCCAAGTCAAGCGATTAAATGGCGGGAGGACTATGCGGGAGATGATGATTGATGGAATACCTCTACTACATTGCCAATACTAGCCTGACGCTGAGAGTTGTGGATCATTTGCATACTCAGACCCAACTCCCTGTTCGGCTTGTTACAGTAATCCACCAAATTGATGGATGGATTGTCAAAGTCAAAATGAGTCAGTCTCTGACTGCTAAACAGCATGGAAACTTTAGAGCGTTTATGAGTGAGTTAGGAATCCCTTACGAACCCAATATTCGCATTAAAATGGCATTGTGGGGCTTAGAAACAGGACAGTCTCCCTTGAGTGTGATGCGTCGCTATCAAGTGGCTGTGGTGTCTCATGGCAAACCCAATCGAGAAGATATTGAAGCCTTCCGAACTCAGTTTGTGCAAGGTTTGGGTTATTGTCCAGAAGCTCTGGCTTAGAGTGATCCCTAACTGTTATCTCCAAATGCTGATTGAATATAGCTTTGAATGATAAGTTGATAGCCTCTAAATTCTATAGGTTGGCTGAGAGTTAGGGTTGGAAATGATCGCTTCTGAGCCATTGATTTAGAATCAGAGTTAAAATTAAAAGCTTTCAAGCGATCGCATCGAACTAAAGCGACATCAAACCGACACGGGGAGTCAGCGAGTTCGGGGTGGTCGCTTAAAAATGTTTGTGCTGATTGAATTAGTTTAGCTTGTTTGTTCGGGGTAATCGCTAAAAGACCATCGGAATCCCAATTGCGTTTGCTGCGGGTTTTCACTTCTACAAAAATCACAGTGGAGTCTAATTTAGATTGGACTTTTGGATTTTCTACTTCTCGCGCAATTAAGTCAATTTCTCCCCACCGACAGCGATACTGATGAAAGAGAATCTCCCAACCTTGTTGCATTAACCAGGCTTGTACGAGTTGTTCTCCCAAAGTCCCAATGTTTTGAGACTGGCTAGAAGAAGAATTACGGCTCGAAAAGGGAATAGTCACGGTAGGATAAAGGTTGACTTCAAATTTGTTGGTTTACTTAATTAATAGTGATGGGACTCTTACCTCGAAAGAGTTGGGATATCAATAGTAATATGTTCTCACGATTTCAAAGGATTAGTTTAGCGATTCTCGTTGGACTTTGGCTGATTTTTACTGGAATTACGGCTCAAAGTGCCGGGGCGGAAAATTACGAGAAGCAAACCCTGATCGAGGCTGATTTTTCTGGACAGGTTCTCACAGACTCAGAGTTTGTGCGATTCGTTTGGTATAAACTAACACATACGAATTTCTTATGTGTTTAGGGGACTGCCAGCAAGGTTCATAAACCTTGACAACTGAGTGTCCATGCAGGTGCAAGTAACATTTTCAGAATGATTACTAAGTCCTGCCCCGCAGGTGCAGCGGTGACAGCATCATCCCCAGGTTCGCGACTAGCCATCAACGCCTGAAGCGGGATGAAAAGGAGGTAACTGGAAGCCTAATCCGGAATCCCTTCGAGCATAGTACCCATGAGTAACACGAGTGAAGATGTGCAGAAGCGTCGTGAAGTCTAACCAGCTAAATAAGGCTGAAAAGCTGGAGCCAAAAGGCAAAGGATAGGGAGTTGGCAATTGAACTTGTGACCAACAAGCACTTCCCATAAACCCGGCGTATAGCATCACTCTAAAGGTACATAGAACATGGACACTTGGAACGAAGTAACCTCTAGTAAGCTCTTGTAAAGGTCGATTTACAAGTAGGTGCTAACCGGATGCTGCTAGCAGGAAAGATGGTGTAAGAAGCGAATGCTAGAAGTAATGTTCTAGATATGCTGACGTACACCCGATGATTTGGAAGGTAGAGACTTCAGTAGGAGTACAAATGTCTAAAACCAGTTCAATCAATGAAACTAGGGTGGAATGGCACGAGATTAACTGGCGCAAGCTAGAACGTCGCGTGTATAAGCTCCAAAAACGTATTTACCGAGCCTCCAGTCGTGGTGATTATAAAGCAGTTCGCAGACTCCAAAAAACGCTGATGAAGTCCTGGTCTGCAAGATGTTTAGCGGTGCGTAAAGTTACCCAAGATAACCAGGGGCGAAAAACTGCTGGTATGGACGGCGTTAAATCGTTGACCCCAAAGCAGAGAGTAGCCTTGACTGGAAAATTAAAACTGGGTGCAAAGGTTAGCCCGACCCGTCGAGTTTGGATAGACAAACAAGGATTGGATGAGAAGCGACCTTTGGGAATACCTACCATGTATGACCGCACATTGCAGTCGCTTGTCAAAATGGTTTTAGAACCTGAATGGGAAGCAAAATTTGAGCCTAACTCATATGGGTTCAGACCGGGCCGCTCATGTCAAGATGCAATCGGAGCAATATTCAATGCAATTAGGCAGAATGCCAAATACGTGCTAGATGCCGACATTGCCAAGTGTTTCGACCGCATTGACCACAAACGACTCTTAGAAAAATTAAATACATTCCCGCCGACAAGTTCGAGCCTGGTTAAAAGCGGGAGTGATGGACGGAAAAGAGTTGTTCCCTACATCTGAGGGTACACCACAAGGTGGGGTCATTTCTCCACTACTGGCTAACATTGCCCTCCACGGGATGGAATATCGGATAAACCAATTTGCGAGAACCCTTGATATCAAAAATTCAAAGGGTCATCAAATAAGCTGGCAAAACAAGGTTATCACCATAAATATAATTCGATATGCCGATGACTTCGTGATTCTCCATGAAGACATAACCGTTGTCCAAAGATGTAAAGAGATTATCTCTGAGTGGTTAAAAGATATGGGCTTGGAATTAAAGCCAAGCAAAACGAGGCTTGCCCATACCCTCAACAGTTACGGGCAAGAAGAACCGGGATTTGACTTCCTTGGTTTCAAAATCCGACAATTCAACGTCGGAAAATATCATACAGGAAAATCATCAAACGGAAAACCTCTAGGTTTTAAGACCATCATCGCTCCAAGTAAGAAAAGTGTAAAGGTACATCACGACCAAATCGCGAAAGTAATAGACTCCCATAAATCGGCTAGTCAGGATGCACTAATACGACATCTAAACCGAATCATCCGAGGATGGAGTAATTACTATGCGTCAGTGGTAAGTAAGGAGACTTACTCGGAATTAGATTACCTCATGTACCAAAAGCTAGAAGCTTGGGCGAATCGTCGGCACCCCTGCAAGGGTAAAAAATGGGTAGCCAATAAATATTGGCACAGAGTAGGTAACGCAAATTGGGTCTTTAACTCCATTAAAGATGGAAATATCACGGCTCAATTACTTTCACATAGCGCGACACCAATTGTCCGTCATGTGAAAGTAAAAAGCAATACCTCACCCTATGACGGTAACTTAATTTATTGGAGTTCAAGAATGGGAAAAAACCCGGAAATGCCAACGAGAGTCGCAAAGCTTTTAAAGGCACAAAAGGGTAAATGTCCCCACTGCGGATTGCACTTCCGAGAGGGAGATGTGATGGAAGTAGACCACATCATTCCTAAGTCGAAAGGCGGAAAGGATGAATACAAAAACCTACAACTGTTACACCGACATTGCCACGATGAAAAGACCCGTTTCGACGGTAGTTTAAGAGGTGCTTATGATAAAAGCCAATTCATTGAGGAGCCGGATGAGTCGAAAGATTCATGTCCGGTTTTGAAGACGAGTCAGAGAGGTGACTCTCTGGCTTAGTTTAATGACTTTGCGAACCTACGAGACAGCAACTTCAGCCATAGTGACTTGCGGGGTGTAAGTTTGTTTGGCGCGAAGCTACAACGAACCAATTTTGAAGGGGCGGATCTCCGCTATGCCACTTTAGATACTGCTCGCTTAAATAGAGCCAACCTCACTAACGCTATCCTGGAAGGGGCTTTTGCCTACAATACTGATTTTTCTGATGCAATCATTGCAGGCGCTGATTTCACCGATGTTTTATTACGTCGAGATATGCAAGAAAAGCTTTGTGCGTTGGCTGAGGGGACTAACCCAGTGACGGGACGCAATACTCGCGATACGCTTTATTGCAAATAAATTCAATGGGATAGCCTAGAAAGCTTCTAGATTCAAGTTCAATGCTTCACCCTTGCTGATGGCGGGGTGTCTTTTTTTTGTTCAGTGGCTCGGACTCTGGGATTAATAGTAAACTTTCCTGATAAAAATAGATTTCTTATGATACAATCGTTTCTCGAATCTTCAACTTAAGAATTAGTTGCATTAACCGCTTAAGTCTATATGCAGAGTCAAGACTATGATTAAACCTCTGCCCGTTCATGATGTCAAGGAATAAAGCCGCAATGAGTAAAATTACACGACGAGTATTTTTAGCAAGTGGAACTGCTTTTGCTACGGTAACGTTAGGAGAACTTCTTAGCAAGAGGGGCAGTTTTGCCGATTCGGGAACGATTAACCTCTATTCATCCCGGCATTATGATACAGATAATCAACTCTATCAAGGCTTCACAGACAAAACTGGGATTAAAGTCAATCTGGTTGAAGGGGATGCTTCCCAGTTAATTGAACGGATTAAGAGCGAAGGCGCCAATAGCCCGGCGGATGTTCTGATTACCGTTGATGCCGGGAATCTCTGGAGAGCGCAACAGGAAGGCATATTTCAGCCCGTTTCTTCTTCGGTTTTAAATAATGCGATTCCTGCAAATTTACGAGATCCAGAAAATCGATGGTTTGGTTTATCCAAACGGGCCAGAGTGATCATGTACAATAAAAACAAAGTGAATCCGGCTCAACTCTCGAGCTATGAAGATTTAGCCGATCCCAAATGGAAAGGAAAGGTAGTGATTCGCTCATCTAATAATATTTACAATCAATCTTTAGTGGCATCACTTTTAGAAGTTCATGGTGCTGCTGATACTGAACAATG
>CAZNCM010000058.1:10088-12120 GCA_964571155.1 uncultured Lyngbya sp.
ACTTTGCTCGTCCCCCAGAAGGAAATGATACGGCTCAAATTAAAGCGGTGGCGGCTGGTGTAGGAGATATCGGTATTGCAAATAGTTATTATTTGGCTCGTTTAGCCGCTTCAAGTAGTGCTGAAGATAAAGCTGTTGTTCAAAAAGTGGGGATGTTTTTCCCGAATCAACGAGAACGAGGAACTCACGTGAATATTAGTGGTGCTGGAGTTGTTAAATCAGCGCCCAATAAAGCAGGAGCGGTTAAGTTTTTAGAGTATTTGGTGAGTCCTGAAGCTCAAAAAATATTTGCTCAAGGAAATCATGAATATCCTGTTGTTAGTGGCGTTCCGGTTTCACCTGCTTTAGCTCAATATGGAACGTTCAAAAATGACTCTATGAATGTTGCTGCTTATGGTCAGAATAATGCTGAAGCTATTCGGTTGATGGATAGAGCCGGTTGGAAATAATCTGACTCTCAAGCATATTTCCGAAGAAAAACAACGGGGATAACCTAAAATCTAAATGGCTTTTGGGTTATTCCCTCAATCATTTTGACTTGATTTATGAGTAGTTAACCGTTTTCTAGAATCAAGCTCAACTGAGAGTCAATAAATCCAACTAATTTGCTTCTTGGGAAATTAATTCAGATGATTTGAATGAGGGTGAGAGGGCAGTTAAATGAGTGGCTTGCCGAGATTGGCGCTGAGTGCTAGCTAAAATCAGGGGTAAAGCTAGACAGATCATACCATTAACAAAAGCGAGCAATAAACCTAATAATAAACCTGTATCCATGATTGCACCTTAATCGGTTTGAATCTTTAATTGTAATTCATTTTCGCTATAATTACAAGAAGTATGGCAATTTATTTCAGGTTTACAAATATCAATTTTTTGTAGAACTTATAAGCAAACTCAATTAATACTGTTCTATAAACTGCTGCAAAGCCTTGCGATATCGAGAACCTCCGGCTTGACGAACATCATTATGACCTGCACCGGGTATAATTAAAAGGTGTTTGGGTTCAGTGGCGCTGGCAAATAACTCATGGCTCATTTCGACTGGAACAACGCGATCGTTGGTACCGTGAGTAAATAGAATCGGCATTTTGAGCTGAGAAACTTTGGCTATCGAGTTAAAAGTTTGAGTTAACAAAAGATCAATGGGGAACATCCAATATATTTTTTTAAAATCAACCATCTTCCGAATTGAAGTAAAAGAACTTTCAATAATTAATCCCGCTATTTCTGGATGTTTGGAAGCCAAATCAATGGCAATCGCTCCCCCAAGAGAATGACCAAAAACAAAAATATTATGAGGATCAATTCCCCGTTCATGGATTAAGTAATTCCAAGCCGCTTCAACATCTTGATATACTGTTTTCTCTGAGGGGATACGTTTTGTGCTGCGTCCATATCCTCGATAATCGATTAAAAATACCGACAAATTCATCTGATGAAATTGTTGAGCATAATCCAAATTTGCACTGATATTACTGCGATTTCCATGACAATCTAAAATTACTCGTTCTGCTTTTAAGGAAGTCGAAGGAGAAGGAATCCACCATCCATGAACCTGTTCTCGATTCCCCTTTTTTGTGGTGATCGGTAGCCAAACTTCTTGATAAGATAAATTAAATTCTTCTGGTGTCGCTTTGATTTTTCTAGAGGGAAAAAAAATAAACTGACTTTGAGCAAAGCGAAGAATAAGACAAGCAACGGTGTAAGCGAGTGCAGATCCTATAGCTAAAATGAGTTCCAGTCGTCCTAAAATAATGGGAGTTGTGTCTGCCATACAAGCTAATTTTGCAAATCTCATCAAACCGTCTACTATTATAAACGTATTTGTAAATAAATTGAGAACACCTGCACGATCAATGATCCTAAATTCGTCTGTGATCCTAGATTCGTCTGTTTTCCAGCACTATTAACAAAAAACCAAGACTCTTTGGTCTCTGTTCTGCTCAATTATTAATCAATAGTATTTCTCTAATAATTATGTAAGAATTAAAAATAGCAACGAAAGATTTAAAGTTGCAGTCGTTGCTAGTTA
>CAZNCM010000058.1:12202-22190 GCA_964571155.1 uncultured Lyngbya sp.
TATTATTCTTGATCAAAATTTGACCCAGAATCTGGGTCAAAAATGAATTTTTCTTAATTTCAATCTTCCATGGGCAAGTCCTGATCACGAGGTTTAAGATTAGAAGGAGGGCGATCGCTACTCCAAGCCCACCAAGTTCCACCACATTGACACTGATAAAATTCTTGCCATTTACGACGATGATTGTCACCATATACCGGAGAACGACGATTAATCCAGACTTGTTGTGCTTCTAAAGAACTTGCAGAACAATTCGGACAGCAAAATTCAAAAGCATGAATTGCATTATTAGTCCAAGCAGGCGGGGTTGGCTGAAAAGCATCCATTAGTCAAAAATTGGCTCATTTGAGAAACACTGTTACTATTGTGTGCTTATTTTGGAAGATTGGGAATGCAAGAGTTGAATTTGAGATTTTGGAGTTTTTTCGATCTCCTCTATCTTCTCAATTTCTCCTCATCGCCTGACTCAACCTTGAGAAGATAGTGTAATAGGATAATAAAGTTGGTAAGTTTCTAATAAAGTTGGTAAATTAGTAACAAAGTTGGTAAATTGATAACAAAGTCGGTAAATTTACTGGATTGTTGATAAACTAACGATAGTGAGCGTGCTATCCCTATGGGTTTATCATGGCCTTAAGTAAGCGAGAATGGACTCAAGCCAAGTATGAACGATATCTGAAGGAAGATCGTGGTCAAGGGGAAGGAAAGAATTATGTCCCTTGGATCAAGATTCAAGACTTTCCTTCTGTTGGTCGTTCCCACAGGATTCCTGGGTGGAAAACAGGTCGAGTACATCACTTATTCTCAGATCAGGAGAAGCGAACATTTTTTATATTCGAGTGGTCTGACATCGTAATCGATATTAGAGAGCAGTACCCACTGGCGGATCTGGATTTGGCATTGAAGATTGCCGACGAAATGGGTTTTAAGTACCCAGAAGATCGCCAACATCACATTCCCTACATTCTAACCACAGACTTCATGATAACCATTGAAAGGGATGGAAAACCCGTTCAAGTAGCGAGAACCGTTAAATCTACAAAAGATTTAGAGAAAAAACAAACAGTAGCAAAATTGGAGCTTGAAAGGCGATACTATGAGGCTTTAAATATTGACTGGGGAATAATCACAGAAAAAGGCGTATCGGAAATTTTTGCAAGTAATGTGGAATGGATTCACCCAAATTATCATTTAGAACCAACTGGCAATGCCGATCTAGCAGAACTCCGTCGCATCGCAAATATATTAAAAGACCAACTGAGTCGCGCGGTAGCAGAAAATACTTCGATTACAAAGATAACCACTGCTTTAGATCGGGAAATGAATTTAGATTCGGGAACGGCATTGCATTTATTTAAGCATTTGGTTGCCAGGAAAGAGATTATCGTAGATATGTTTAATTCAAAAATATCAAGCAATTTACCCACCACTGCTATTCAAAAAATTCGGGAAGATAGCTATGAAGAATGAAATTTTTGTCAACGATCTTATACAATGGTCATCCGACAGCGACTGCCCGTTGATTGAGCGGGTTGTTTGGATTGATGAAGGCTATATAATTGCCTTCGTTGTTGATATTTATGCGACCAAAGGATTTCCCTATATTCGTTCCATCAACGATTTAAAAGAAGCCTTAAGACATCAAAAAGCATCCAAGTTAGAGGTCGATCCTTTGGCAATAGCGATTAAGGAAGACCGTTTATCTGCGAGGGAGAAAGAACTTCGAGACATTGCGTGGGAAATTATTTCACCGTTAGTAACTCAAGAACCCGATATATATTATCGGGAGCATCGGGGCAAGCTCATCAAACAAGCGATCGCTGAATATGAAGCCGTGCATGAAGGTCATAAACTGGCCGATAAAGTTGTTTATAAACATTTACGGAAATTTTGGCAGGGGGGCAAGGTTATAAATGCTTTGTTGCCAAATTATGCCAATTCGGGCGCAGCAGGAAAACGAAGATCATCAGGAGATAAAAAAAGGGGAAGACCCAGAAAATACAAACATCATCCAGAAATCGGGGAAGGAATTAATATTACTGAGGAAGACCGAAAAATTTTTAGAATCGCCCTCAATAAATTTTATTTTAATAAAAAGCAAAGCTCTCTAATGACAGCCTACAAGTTGATGATCAAAGAATATTATGCGGAAGAATATCAATATGATGAAAACAATGTTAAATCATCCATTTTAATTCCACCAGAGAAACGCCCAACTTTCACTCAATTTCGCTACTGGTATGAAACTGAAAACAGCAATATAGAGAAGACAATTACGACCCGACGAGGGGCTAAACACTATGCCTTACAAAATCGGGCAATCTTGGGAACATCTCAAGCCGAAACTATCGGCCCTGGGTTTCGCTATCAGATTGATGCAACCGTTGCAGATGTTTATTTAGTATCTAAATATAACCGTGACTGGATTATCGGACGGCCCGTAATTTATGTAATTATTGATGTATTTAGTCGCATGATAACAGGGGTTTATATTGGATTGGAAGGCCCGTCCTGGTTGGGCGCAATGATGGCTTTAGCTAATTCCGTTACTGATAAAGTAGCTTTTTGTCAACAATTCGGCATTACAATTACTGAAGAACAATGGCCTTGTCATCACATTCCAGAATGTATTTTAGGAGATCGAGGAGAATTAGCTGGAATGACTGTTGAAACTATGATTCCTAACTTACACATTCGCATTGAAAATGCAGCCCCTTATAGAGCCGACTGGAAAGGTTTAGTTGAAAGACATTTTCGAGTTATTCACGAGCGAGTTAAACCTTTTTTACCCGGCTTTATCGATAAAGATTTTAGGCAGAGAGGAGCAAAAGACTACCGTTTAGATGGTCGTCTAGATCTCGATCAATTTACACAGATAATTCTTGAAATTATCCTTTATCACAATAGTCATGAGTTAAAAACTTATAATCGCGATCAAATGATGATTGCAGATGATGTTGCTCCCATTCCTCTAAAGTTATGGAACTGGGGAATTATAAATCGTTCGGGTCGGTTGAGAACGATGAATGAAGATCTTGTTAAATTGAATTTAATGCCCACAGGAACAGCTAGAATTACGGAAAGAGGTATTCGCTTTAAATCCATGCACTACACCTGCGAAAAAGCGACTCGGGAGATGTGGTTTGAAAAAGCCAGAAGTCAAATGTTATCACCCTTAGAAAAGTCGCTACAAATCTCATACGATCCCAGACGAATGGATATTATTTATTTACCTTCTCCCGATGGGAGAGACTTTGAAAAATGCTATTTACAAGATCCAGATGAACGTTATAGTAATAGAACAATCTATGATGTAGAATATTTATTGAATTACGAAGAATTACAAAGAAAGAAACAAGAAGGACAACAACTACAAAATGAAGTTGATTTAATGGCTAAAATAGAGAGTATTACCCGCAGTGCCGAACAACAAACGGAGAAACACCAAGATAAAAGCCAGAGTAACTTACAGAGAACCTCCGGTATTCGAGAACACAGAGCGCAGGAAAAGGTACAGCGGAGAGAAGTAGAGGCTTTTGAACTTGCCAAAGAGGATAAGCCATCGCCCTCTCAAGAAACGAACGATACCGCGCTAGAATCTAACCCGTCTAATTCTCCCAAATCAAATCAACCAAGCCATTTAGATTTACTCGCCCGAAAACGCAAGGAACGCAAAGGTGGAAAATAAAGACTTTACTAACAAATATAGTTATTACGAGTGGATAGATATTCCGAATGGTACGCGAGCCTCTATCGCTAAATATCGTCGGTTTCAACAGGTGGAATACAATAGCAACCCGATGATTGAAACGCTACCACCGATTTTATCTCAGGAGGAATTTATAGATTTAGCGGCAAAATACCCCATTTACGATTCCGAGGAAAGAAAATTAGAAGCGCAAGACCGTTTTCACTGTATTGAGCGATTATCAAGGTATTTTGATCCCATTTCTAAAACTGTTGATTTACATCAAACCATCAATGTTTTATTAATGAGCGGTTATATCTCCAGAAATCCTTTACAACCAGAATATGTTCGACGTTCCCGAGAAATTTATGGATCAATTCAAGCTAAAGACGGTCACAATTTAGAAAATTATGTTACCGTAACCGCTGCTCCCACTACTGCCTCCGGTTTAACAATTATTGGAGAGTCTGGATTGGGAAAGTCAACCAATTTAGCAAATATTCTTGATTTATATCCTCAAGTCATTATTCATTCTCAATATAGTGTTACTCAAGTGGTTTGGCTCAAAGTAGATTGTCCCCACGCAGGTTCACTCAAAGGCTTATGTACGGATATTTTTCTCGGTATAGATAGACTTCTCGGCACAAATTACTTCAAAAAATTCGGTTCTCGGGGCAATTCTGAGGATTATATGTTAGCTCAAGTGGCACAGATAGCCCATACCCATCATTTGGGTTTATTGGTCATTGATGAGATGCAAAATCTAGCAAATTCAAGGAGGGGACGGGACGATCTTCTCAATTTTTTAGTAAAAATGGACAATATTATTGGAATTCCCGTCATTAGAGTGGGAACGAATGAAGCCGAGCCAATTTTAACAGGTAATTTCCGGAATGCAAGGCGAGGAACAGGCGAAGGAGCAGTTCGCTGGAAACGGATGGAAAATGACGAAAATTGGCAATTTTTTGTGGAAGGAATGTGGGAATATCAGTGGACAAAAACAGAGATTCCATACTCCGAAGAAATCGGCGATGCACTATATGAGGAAACACAGGGAATCATTGATATTCTGATTAAACTCTACAAAATGGTGCAATGGCGAGCGATTTCTTTGGGTGGAGATGAAGTTATTACAGTTGATTTAATTCATCAAGTGGCGGCAGAAGGATTATATTTAGTCAAACCGATGCTAGATGCAATCCGCTCAGGAAATATTAACCAGATGAAGAAGTACAGAGATATTGCTCCTGTTGATATTTCTGACTACCGAGGAAAATGCTTGAATGACGTTAATTTTGACGATTTGGCTGAAATGCGACGCATTAAACGTAATCAAAAACGTTCGGGTGTAATGTCGCCCCTTCTAAAACAAGTGATTGCCCAATTGCTGGACTTGGAGGTGGAACCGACTCAAGCCAAGATGTTGGCGGAGCGTGTTGTCAATGAAAATCCACAAGAAATGAATATTAATGAGCTTGTACGTCAAGCTTATAAAATCGAATTAAAAGGTGAGCAATTTAAAGAGAGTGTTCCCAAAAAAGTTAAGTCCAAAGGTAAACTCAACCCTGATTATACGGAAAAGGATATGAGAAAAATTCTGGAAGATGCCAAACAAAATGAAATCCCCGTTTATCCGGGTTTGGTCGAAGCCAATATTGTTAAGGATAATCCCGAACAAGATTTCTTTCTAATCAAGTGAGTTCATGCTGCATTTTTTCCCAATGCCCTATCCAGATGAACTTTTTTATAGCGTGATCTGTCGCTATCATGTCCGAATTGGAAATCGGAATTTTCGACAGACACAGCTTGATTTATTCCAAACAGCAGGAGCGAAGCAGTATTATTTAGGATTACCCAATAATTTGGCAACTTTGGTTAATCAGTTCCCGTTTGGGTCTAGTTTAACAACTAATCAGATCTTGGAAAAATATACGCTTTTCCCTTACTATCGAGCTTTTTTGACGAACCGTGAAGTCAGGCGATTACAAAAATTGATGGAGGGCAAGGAAAGTAAATCTGTTGCCCAAGTCGCCAGAATCCCCAAATTAAGGCTTTATTATCCCGATTACTTACAATTTTGTCCCCAATGTCTAGAAGGGGATTTACAACAGTATGGGGAAACGTACTGGCATCGATCTCATCAAGTTTCGGGAGTGAAGGTTTGTTTGCTCCATCGGTTGGGATTGGAAAATAGTAACGTATTAGCGAAGGAAATGGGGAAGGAGTTTGTTGCCGCAGATGAAAAGAATTGTGTGGGGGATGGGACGAGTTATAGTGAGGAGATTTTCCAACGGTTATGGGCGTTTGGTCAGGTCATTGAGGACAAGATGAAAGATCAAGGAGGTTTTAAGGGGTTGAAACAGTTGAGAGATCGGTATCAGCAAAGACTCACTAACAGAGGATGGTTGGAGGAGGAAAAGTTAGCTGAGGCAATGCTAAGTTGTTATGGAGAAGAACTGTTAAGGGCAATTCATCCTGAAATGATGGATAATTTGGGCGAGTATGTCCTTGGATGTTTGTTGGGATGTGATTGGTTACAGGAGGTTGATCGGGTTGCTCATTGGTTGGTTTTGGGAATGATACATCAATGATCAATACCTCTATCCACGTTCCTCTATCTTGTACCCCTCCCCTTAACGCTCAACTTCAATCTAGAGATAGAGATTCGGTTAACCGAACTTTTCTTTCGTACTAACCGTACCTGTTTTGGAGTGGGTCGGAAGTCTGATCGGGAATTGTGGTTGAGGTTTTCCCGCGCAGGATTGGCGATCGCGGTGCGGGTCGCGTCTTCGTGAAGTTTCGCCTGATTCCCTTTCCATCGCAGCAGGAGTTGGAGAAGTTGGTGGAGGTGGTGTAGGTGGATACAGAGCGATTACGGACTATGTTACCGGGGTGTAGGGGTCGGTGGGGATGAAGCCGGACTCCGATTCGCCTCTGTGGGGCTTGCGGAAGGCAAAGTTCCTTGTCATCGGATCGAATGAATGGCAGTATAAAACAAGCGATCGCTGTCAGAGGCATTCTTTGCCGTTGTTGTCGGAGTATCCCAATTGTGAAGCCGGGTTTCCAGTTCCAGCTATGTGGCAGGATGGGTGGTATACAAGGTGTTGTACTACGTTTGAAGATATGGTAGAATTGAAAAAATGTATTGATTGAACATTAAACTAAGCTGCTACACAGCTAAATCAAATATATTATGTATATCGAATAAGATGTTCGCACTACAAGAATTTTGTAATTGCTGATGATTGGGTTTAAATGCCAAACAGATTAATTGTCGTGATAGAATTTTAGAGAAATAAAACAAATGAATCAATCTTTAGATGAGTTATACCAAATTAACTGGGATTTTCATGGAGAAAAGACAGATAACTTAACGCATCAAATACACCCTTATCCAGCCAAGTTTATTCCTCAAATTCCTCGTAATCTTATTTTAGAACTTTCACAAAAAGGTGATGTTGTTGCAGATATTTTTTGTGGAAGTGGAACAACGTTAGTCGAAGCTATTGTTAATCAGAGAAATGCTATTGGTATTGATGCTAATCCCATAGCTTGTTTAATTAGCGAAGCTAAGACAACTATAATTAAAAATGATGATGTAGAAATACTTTTTAATTTGGTTAAAAAAGCTTATAGTTTTGCAAGTGAAATTGATATTCAGACAAATACCCCTCTTTTTCAATTTCAATCTAAATCTTTTAAATCATCTGCTTGTCGCCCTTCTGAAGAAGCAATTGAATTTTGGTTTGAGCCTTTTGTAGTTGAGGAATTAGCTGAAATTTTATCTTGGTGTCAAGAAATTTCTAATGAACCAATAAGAAAAGTTGCTTTAACTGCATTTTCATCTATTGTAGTAGCTGTTTCTAAACAAGATTCAGATACCCGTTATACTCGCAGGCAAAAAAAATTAGCTAGTGGTCAAACATTTAAAAATTTTGCACGTTCACTAGATAAAATTATTAAGTCATTATTAGAACTTAGATCTTTAGTAGATAACCAAGTTTATCGAAAGGTTTATCATTCAAATATTTTAAAAAAACCTGATATTGATCCTGTTGATTTAATAGTTTGTTCTCCTCCATACCCAAATGCTTATAGTTATCATCTTTATCACATGACTCGTATGTTATGGTTAGGAATGGATCAACCCAAATTCAAAAAGGAGGAAATTGGTAGTCATCGTAAATATAGTAACAAAGGAGCAAATGCTGCTACTGTTCAAACATTTCAAAAGGAAATGATAATTATCTTTGAATGGTTATCAGATGTTCTAAAAAAAAATAAATATGCTTGTTTGGTTATTGGAGATTCAGTTATAAAAGGTGAGTTGATTAATAGTACAGATTTAATTTCTAATGTTGCATCTCAATATGGTTTTCACGAAGTCAGTCGAATTAATAGGAGAATGCAAGATACAAAAAAAGCTTTTAACCCTACTATTGGTCGAATCAAACAAGAAAATATTTTAATTCTCAAAAATAAAAAGAGGTAAAACGGTCAAAATGCTCATAAAATGTAAACTTAAATCTTATATTCAACCTTTTGAAAAAGAGTTGGCTTTAAATGAACTTGCTTCTATCTCTAATTCTCAGCCAAAACCCTTACTTACACCACCAAATTTACAACCTTTAGAATATCAAATTATTTCAGAAATTCCAGCAACTAAAATTGCTGAAAATTTGACATACTGGGAATATATCTTAACTGAAAATAAATATTATTTTACAACTCAAGTTTTACGAGAATCAACAGTTAATATTCTTCGGAGTGATATTCCACCAGAAAAAACTGTTAAGGAAATAGTATTTAGAGGTGAAACTTCTTTACCTAATCGGCGTTGTTTAAGATATGGTACTCATGGAATCCATGAATATCGTGGTAAATTTTTTCCCCAGTTAGTACGTTCCTTAATTACTATTTCTCAAGTTCCTAATGATGGGATTGTCGCTGATCCAATGAGTGGGAGTGGTACAACAATATGTGAAGCAGTTCTGGCGAATCGTCAGGGAATAGGATTAGATTTGAACCCTTTGTCTGTTTTGATAGGCAAAACTAAGTGTTCTTTATTATCAGTAAAATCTCAGGATATTATTAGTGCATACCAATATGTATACGATAAACTATCATCTTTAACTTATTCAGGAATTTCAACTGGTTTACCTTATTTTTCTAGTCTTCCTGCTATTAATCAGAAATATCTATCTGACTGGTTTTTTCCAGCAGTTTTATATGAACTTGATCAAATTGCGTTGTTGGTTCATTCACTAGAAGATCAGCCTATAAAAAATTTAATGATTTTGGCATTAAGTAATATTATCCGTAGTGTTTCTAGGCAAAAAGAATCTGACCTTCGAGTTCGTAAAGATAAAGACATTACAGAAGACACAAACATTGAACCGATTCAAGAGTTTCTTAAAGAGTTAGAACGTTCAGTTAAGACAATAGTTGCTTTTTTGTATCAAAATCAAGAATCGAAACTAGGAACTTTTAATATTGAAAATGGTAATGCTCGTCAACTTAGTACAATTTGGCAACAATGGTTAAATAAAGTTGATGTAGTTATTACATCTCCTCCCTATGCAACAGCACTTCCTTATCTTGATACAGATCGTTTAAGTCTTGGGTATCTTGGACTACTTTCACGTTCTGAACTTCGTAAGTTAGATAAGCAAATGATTGGTAATCGTGAAATTTCCGAAAAAGAACGTTTAACTTATTGGAATTTATTTCAAGAAAATAATAATATTCTTCCTGAATCAGTGGTTAATATCATTAACAAAATCCACTCATTAAACTATCATTATCAGGAAAAAATTGGCTGTAGAAAAAAAAATTTACCTTCTCTTTTAGCTAAGTATTTTTTCGATATGAGAGATGTCCTTCAAGGAATTTATAAGTTATTAAAACCAGAAGGTACAGCTTATATAGTTGTTGGTAGTAATCATACTAATGCTGCTAATCAAAGAATAGATATAGATACTCCTATGGTTCTTTTTCAGAAGTTAGCAAATCAGAATCCATAATATCTAACCAATCTGTCTTGATTTCTCTGTATAAAATAAGTTCACTAATTGCCCCTTGTAAACAATTAGATGAACAAGTTTCTTCATTTTCTATATCTTGCTCTAAATGGAATAACCATTCTTTCAACCATTTTTCATATTCTGGGATAAGGTTAATAGATTTTAAATCAATATTGGGTAGAAAAATTAATGTATTCATAGTTAATTAAAATTAGTGATTAGGTTATAGCGCTACGCGCTATGGTTAGGACAAAAGTATGATAAGATTTAGTAATAG
>CAZNCM010000059.1:0-1420 GCA_964571155.1 uncultured Lyngbya sp.
CTTTTCCCTCTCCTCGTAGGAGAGGGTTAGGGAGAGGTAGGAGAGGGTTAGGGAGAGGTAGGAGAGGGCGTTGCGGTGAGGTAGGAAAGGGTTAGGGAGAGGTAGGAAAGGGGAGGATTTTTAAATTTATTAAATATCTACAACTCTTAAGAACTCCCCATTCCCTCGTAGGGAAGGGGGCTGGGGGGTTAGGTTCTACAATTTCTGGCAGAAAATGAAACGCCCCTGGGGGGTAATGTAGTTTACAAATAATGGCTTGTTGCGATAGTATTTAATAGCAAGATCGATTTGTTCCGGACTCTTTTTTTGACTGTTCTTGTCCGGTACGAACCACTCCGATTAAAGTAGAAACAATCACACAACGTTTTGCATTTTCTAGGTTTTTGTGTTTGAGTCCTAAGCGTCCTTTGGCTTGTAGAGAAGTTTGAGTACATTCATCAGTCGGATTGTAAACCGGACAACCTTTGTAGTTGAATAATGCCCGATAATAGTTTGTTTCAGCAGTTGTAACGCTATTGGTATCTGGATTAACTTTTCTCAGGGTTGTTTCGTCTTCTCCTTTGTCAACTTGAACACCCACAGGAAGACTTTCCCAAGCAGAATCAGAAATATTAATAGGTAAAATATTCGGTTGATGAACAGTGAATTGAACTCGGTTATCTTGCTCTCGAAAACTGGCTTGAACAGCAATTTTTTGACGTTTGGCTTCACTCTGGGCGGTTCGCATCGCCCAATACACTCGGTTTGCACCCGCACGCAGTTGTTGACGCCCAACAAACCCATTCCAAGCGGGAACAGCGATCGCACTAAATATACCAATTAAAGTCACAACCAGCATAACTTCAATAATAGTATATCCACTGGTATTTTTAATCTTTGAACTTGAGGCGAGGGAGGTAAAAGGCTTATGATAAATTTGGCGATCAAAATGCGATCGCGTGTTTGGTTTCATTGAGTTGCACTACCCTGATAAAAAAGATGACTTTCTCTAATTATACAATTTTATAAGCAGTCATCGCCCTCAGCCGTTCTCATTGCACCTAAAAGTGTTTGAACAATTACACATTGCTGACTTTTTTCTGGATTTGTTACTCCAGCAGGAGAAACTACGATTTTAAAGTTAGTATTTTCAACGCCACCCAAGTAATTGAAATCAATTATAGCTAGATCTGGAGAAAGTTCAATCATACCCTCTTTAATTTCTCCCTCTAAGTCTAATATTTGGATATTTCCAGTAGTAATTAAGTCGGAAGGATCATATAAACCATCATTATAACGCTCAGAGTCTGGATCATCCTTCAAGTCAATCGTTGGATTAATAATTACTTCGGGAGGATCAATAGGAGGCTGAGAATCTGGATTATACCGAAACATAACCCGTACATTTTGTTTAGTGCGTTTCGCTTCTGCTTGTGCAGTT
>CAZNCM010000059.1:1524-9808 GCA_964571155.1 uncultured Lyngbya sp.
TGCAACGCTTGTAACACTTGACCATTAACGGTTCGCACTCTTTGACGGGTAATAAAAGCATTCCAAGCGGGGGCTGCAATAGCCGAGAAAATTCCAATTATCACCACGATAACAGCCAGTTCAACTAATGAAAAACCGGACTCAGAATATGAGTAGGAAGTTGAACTCAACAGGGATTTATTTAGAGTTTTATATAATCGTTTTTTCATGGTTTTTTAATGAAGTTGAAATCAAAAAAATCAACTACTTTTTAGTTTCTCTTAATCGGTGTACTTTGTCCTTGTACTTTCAACGTTGCAGTTGGGAAGAATGATGATTTATTTGCATCATAATCTGCATCCGAACTCTTACGACGGAGAGCATTTCCCCTAATGGTAATATGAGCAATGTTTCTATCAGAATCAACACAAGCCACAAAACTATTAGAAGCTGTATTAATCTTCAATGTGTTTTCTGGTTTAACTTGTGTAGTTGCGGGTAAAGTAGGCGAACCTAGAACTTTCTGACAGTAATCAGCTTGCCCAGGTGGTAGGTTTAAAACATCTTGACCTGTACTCGAATCAATATAGTTCACTAAGACATCAGTAAGATTTACTGGATAAGTTTCATTCTGACTTTTCTGCCAAGTTTGCGGATCACCTTGATTAGGAGCATCCTGAAGTCCTAAAAAACCTTGAGTCTTCTTCTGATTATCTTTCAAATCAGCTTCTAGGTATTCCTGTCCTGTTCTCGGGTTTCTTAATGCACCCCGAATTTCTGCACGCATAATTCGAGATGGGCATTTATCTGCATCGCTAGTAGGATTGCACCATATATTATTTTGATCATTTGCTACTAAATAGTAGGCAACTAACGCATCTACATACGCATCACTACAGTCATAATCTCTATCTTGATCATTACAATCTTTCGGTTTCGCAATATTAGCAACTGGAAGAGATTCTGGAAGACGACGACGCTTCCAAAATACTAAAATAGGAGTATAATCTGGATTCGTAGACTCAGGAAGTTGATCCTCAATTAAAGTCAAGCCATCATTATCATAGATATATCGAGCTTGACTTAAATCTTCTGCAATATAGTCAACCGCAGTATTCACTTCTTGGTCAGTGATTGCTTTGAGTCCTTCCCTGTTATCATCTTCAAGAATGCTAATCACAAAACCCATCATCGGAGTGATGATCAGGAACGCTAAAATCGCTCCTACCATCAACTCAATCATCGTAAAACCACTAACAGATTGATTGGGCTTTTTCCGGGTTAGATTCTGGATTTTAAAGAGCGATCGCATTAAATTGTTCATGGTATTCTGCCTTGAGCTTTAAATTTAAACTCATGTAGTTAGATATTTGACATTAAGGACAATTTGGATCAGATCTTCCGATTTGATCATTAATTTTGCAATATGTATCTTCGTATTTATTATCTCCAGTGGAAGAAATTGAGGTTGTGAATTGAATCATTGGGGCTGTGCGATCGCCAATTGCGTTTGTGATAGCTGAGTTTTGACCCTCTGTTTGTAGCGGATCATTACTAGAAAAAGCATCCGCCCGATAAACGCGAACTAACAGATTGTAACCAGCATTTGCGTTAGCCCCATTATTCACTCGCACGGGCTGAACTACCATATCTACTAAACTATTGGATTGACAACCAGAATTTTCATCAAAGTTGATACAATACAGCGTGTTTGTATTATCAACATAACCCTCTACATCTGCGACAAAATCACCTTGAGTGGGTGCTTGAGTTGCGTTTGTATTACTAGGAGCATTTTTTTCTGCGTATGTTTCCGGAGGGTTACTGCCCGGAATCACCTCACTGGTTGAATTCGCTCTGAGAAAATCAACATAAGCTTTTCCCGCTTGAGACGCCAACTCTAGGCGTTTGGCTTGGGCGCGAGTCCCAACGGATAGAGCAATCATCGGGGCTACAGACACCATCAGAACAGAGACTACAATGATGGCAATCAAGCTTTCAATCAAGCTGTAGCCAGACTCACTAGATTTACTCAGTTTAGGTTTGAGTACAATCATCTTTTTTCCTCCTTTTTTTATTGTTTTAGCCAACATTTTTGGTTGTGTTAACCACCGTAATTACTGCAATCTGTTCTTGTTAATTTTACGTTATTACCATCACGCACTAGAGCATCAGCACCACCATCAGCAACTTTCGAGCATAATAGAGCTTCTACCCAAGGATCATCTCGGCTGACTTGACGGAAGTAATCATCTGCTTCAGCTTTCGGTTGAGCGAACTTGCTGGCGTAGCGGTCAGGGGTTTGGGAGAGCAAACCAACATCAAAACCCCAATTTCGGTTGGGAGGTAAGAAGAATGGTGTACGTCCCTGTGAGTTACCAATTCGATAAACACGCCCTTTGTTACTACCAGTATCTTCGTTACCAAAAATGCCAGGATGATTCGTATTTGCATCACTCTTCATCGCCTGATAGGGAGCGGTTGCATATTTACTGCGTCCGGCTTGAACGAACGATCCAAAAATTGTTGTGTTCTTCAGGCTATTACTTGAATTGAAGTTTTCTAAGAAACGAGGTAAGTTTTGCAAACCTCCGTTAAACTCTCCTGGTCGGGCGGGAGTGTCGCCTGTTCCCACAATTAAGTTAAATATTCCGTTTGGTGAGGCTCCTTGCAACCACCAAGACTGAGTGTCAATTTTATCATTGCTACCTGTTGGAGATGGAAAACTACCAACATCACCGTTAGTATTATTCCTTTGACCTGCATGAATCTGTAATACAGGAACTAAAAGCGGCTGAAGTGTATTATTAGAAGGAAAAGTAGGGCGAGATGTATCTGGAACGCTGGGATCGTAATACCACAACGGATAATTCGGCCCCCAGTTTTTGTTAGCTCCGTTTCGGGTTTGGAACCACAGAGTTTCATTGCTGTTGTTCGGGGGAACTGAAGTGCCTGTGTAAGTAGCAATGCTGCTACCATTAATTCCTAATGGTGTTGGCAAACCACTACTTAACTGAAGCCGATTGCTACCACTACGCTGAAAGGCAACACGACGAGGAAAACGTTGATAATCCGGTAGAGGAGGAAGTGCGGTTGTACCCGATCCCTCAACATCGTCAGGATAAGTAATACTCAATGGATAAGTAGCACCCAATGTTGCTAGAACTGTAGTGTCGTCTTTAATAACTTTCCAATCACCTGGCTGACAAGCTGAAACAGGTAGCTTGAGACACATTTCCATTACATACTCAGAAAATTGAGTTCGGCGACGTTGAATTGGGGTAGCAAAGTTGTTGAAGTAGGAACTATTGGCAGGATTTCGGTTTGTAGAGCGGTAATCATTGTCGGTATAGGTTTCTGTACTAGCCGGGTTGTTGTTTGTCTCAAACGTTGCACCACTACTCAAACCATTAACAACAAAGTCGTTGTATGGATTGAAACCTGCTAACAGCCGAGCCATTTTAGCTGTTATTTCCGTTTCACCGAATGAATCTGTTTGGTCACCATTTTCGTTCAAGTCAAGACCAACAGCACTTTCAGGAACGGAGCCACCCAGATTACCATTTCCATCAAAATCATAACCTCCACCAATGATTACATTACCTGCATTATTTCTGAGGTCAAAGTCTCCTTCGTTGCGGAAACCAAATTTAAAGCCTTCTTTCAGACTGCCATTATTTCGAGTCAGTAACGTTACTGCATCGGAAAGCACAGTAGCTGGTCGCCAGTCATCCCCATCATCACAATTAGGCAATCTTGGATCATTTTGCCGACAGGCAAAGTTAGGATCAAGAGTATTGCGAGTGTAAAATTGACTCCAATTTGTTAGTTGCTGTGTAAATTCTTCGTGAGTATGAAGATTGATATTACCCCAGATGTAAACGGGTAAGTTACTGGTTAGAATTAAACCCTTTTCATAGACCACATCTTCTCGGCTAGGATTGCCGATATCGTTCTGACCATCATCATTATTATCATTACGAGCCAGTCGTTCACCGTTAATGAGCATGATCCCACTCGGACGACGACTTGGATCGATTTTGAAGTCTGTTGCACTTTGGTCAACGGTTTCGTTACTGAAATCGGGTAAAGCATCATCACGAGTCGCATAGATAATACCACTCAATGGCAGGAAATATTCTGTACCGCCAACTGTTGGCCCTTCTTCTTCTGGAAGATTTTGAACTACTGTGGTATTTCTCAAAGCATTCAGATCAAGCTGAGTCACCCGCACCTCGAGGGGATAACGATCTTCTAGGGGTTGTCTGTAGTTTTCAGGTAAAGTCGGAGTACCTGCAACAGTACCATCCGGGTTCACTCTCAAACTGAAAGTTTCATCTACATCTGTGGTTGGATCATTGGCATCAAGCGCTTTAGCTTGTCTGGCATCTAGCAAACTGGCTTCTCGAATCGCACCATCTGGAAGACCACTGGCGTAAAGTCTTGTTGTGCGCGTCAGAGGATCACCAACATTATTCGTTGATGAATTCACTGGAGTTGCCCCGTTCAAAATATCTAATGAACATTGAGCAGAATAAACGGCTGCGTGTTCTTCGAGAGTAAGTCCGGCGTAGTTTTTCTCAGATGCTCGGTATAGCGGCTCATTTACTAAACGTCCATCTGGATAAACAAGAGTGGCTTGTCTCGTGAGGTCAGTATTACTAAAGCTTGTGGGTACGGGGTAAACAATCCCGTTGTTAGAGCGACCTGGAGGTTGACCTGTAGCTGCTGTATTCCAGTTCAAACCTGTTTCATTTTTTGCGGTGTAATAGGTTGAGGGGTCATAGTAACTGCTAACACAAGCAATGGGTTCGAGATCACTTAACTCTAAATTTGGTTCCTGAGCAGGGTCATTTACAAATAGTTTGGTGTCATTGATATCTTCCTCTGCTGCCGATGCGTAGTGATAAACAACTGTTGTTCGCATCCGCAAATCACCTTTAGGGTTGTTGGGGTCTAAGGGAGTCCAAGCAGGTGTAGGAGACCAACTCAGAGCGTTTACTATACTTTGAAAAGTAGTTGTTGCAACGGGAGTTAAACCATCTGCTTGATACAAGCTACTATTGTCGTAAGTTTGAGACCCCGGAATTACGCTACCATCTTGCCTATAAGGGGGTGACATTGGCATTGTATCCGGCCAAACAACGGTAAAGGTATTGCCACCACTAGCAACAGGTTTGTAAACTCCACTCACTTGATCAACATTCATCGTCGCCGGAATGGGAGGAGGCAAGAATGATAGACCTCGGCTATAAACTCCCGCACCTGTTACCGCCAGTAAACCCCCTACAGCTTCAGAGGGTTCAACCGGATCTCGAACCGCATCTTTTTCCCAGTCACCATTACGAGCCGTATCTCCCGCATTGGGGATATCTGCAACCTGTGTTTTGCGATAGCGTCCTGGCTGGTTTCCAGCCCATTGACCTCCGGTGATTGGCATTTCATAGTCTCTGCCGCGCCATTCTCCGTTGGTAGCATCTGGTTCAAAGAAGTATCTCAATGGCAGGTTATTTCCAACTAAAATGCGATCACCAATCTGTTGTTCTCCTGTTCGTTGAAAATCCGGATCGGTTTCATCAGGTTTTGTGGCGGGTAAGTTATTAATTTGCAAGCCCAAGCCTGTATTTTCACTCAACCCCTGAGCGTTGACAGGTAGCATTGATGCAAAATCAGGAGCTAGTTCTCCTTTGAGGGTTTGTACTGTTGCAGTTGCGGTATCTGTATCGGCTTCAGAGACTTCTGCAAAAGGAACTTTTCGAGTTACTTCTTGATAGTAAGAAGGGTTATCTGCTAGAGGAGTATTATTAGCCGTCTCCAATGCCTCAATGCGTTTAACATAGGCTAGAGAGTTGTATAACACATCTGTCGGATCATCACTCACTGAGTCATTACCCGTTGTTAGAGTTTGTTTCTTTACATTTGGAAGATCAATTCCTGCTGTTAAACTCGGGTCAAAAAGATGAACCTCAACGTTTCTAGCGTTGTTATCATCAACTGTTCCAACAACAATATTTCCTGCAACTTGAATTTTACTATTATCTGCTGTATAAAAACATGAAGCAGGAGCGCTCACTAGATAAAGTTTAATATCACTATTGTTGACACGAGGCGAAATGAGTAAGTTGCTATTGGTAACAATACGACCATTTAAGTTAAATGCAGGGCCGGGTGAAATATCGAGATCGTCTTCATAGATTACTGCGTTATTAACAATAGGTTCTCTTACATAGTCTTGTTGAAGTTCTAAGGCGGAGAATCCTTGGCTTCCTTTAAAAGCTTCGTATTGAACACCTATATTAGGAAGATTATTAGCACTAATTTCATCTTCAGTTATCGGTACTGTTACCGTGTAGATAAAAAAGCTTTTCTTGAGTTGACCATCTGTTGTTTTCAGCCAACCTGTATCACCCACCAACGATGCGGACGTACCTCCAGCAGCAGCACAGCTACCGGACAAAGTACCTGTATCTACAGGGAGTGTTCTTGCATCTAAGGGCGTTCTCGCTCTTTCTTCTTCGTTATTCGCACCTAATTTAGGAGTCCGAAAGAAAATTCCGTAATAGCTCAAGCTATCGTAGCTACCATTATTGTCTGTGTCAACTGGGAAACGCCAAGCGGTTTCCATTTGCTCACATTCGTCGAGATTAGTTTCATTACAAAGACCCACATTACTATTCGGTAGATCAAAGCTAACAGTTAAAGGTTCTTCATCTGGAAAAGTGAATAGACGTTGACCTGCAATATCAGCAGTTAAAGCACCATATAACGAAGACTCTGTAGGGATACCTCGACTAGATAGACCCGTTCTCCTGCTTTCATCTCCGCCACCTAATAAGTCCTCTAGCTTTGCTCTAGCTCTATCTAATGCAGGTGTAGCGGCTTGCAACACTGCCTGATCAACTCGTCTATACTGCGCCACTTTTGCCCGATCAAAGGATCGTAGGGTAATCGCGATTGTCAACAATACCACCACCAACAACACCATTACTACCGTGGGCAAGACAAACCCTGCCCGACCATAGCGATCGCGTCGGTTTACTCTCATCCAAGTTCTCAACAGCGATCGCATCAGCCTTTGAATGATTCTTTCTATAGACCGATACACATTCTGTAACAGAAATGGTATTGACAAATTTAACTTATTATGCTTAGACATAGACTTGTCCTGACTTTCAGTCGCGTTTAGTTTGCTGGTGGTGGGATGAGGACAAAGCCACAACCCGAGTTATTAGTTATTGTTTACTTCGAGGGAATAAGGCACCGTTTGGTAGTTTCAAGCTCAGTTGTTTGATGTAAAATCTAGGTTTATTATTTTTAATTTTGAGATCCCACCGTTTCCGTTTTCCTAGAGGGAAAATTAGAGCAAGTTGCGGTTCGGGGGACACTATCGACCAGAAAAATCCAGTCCGATACACCTCTTATAGATAGCAAATCTTTTGGCAATTGGGGCATTACCCCTGTCACACCTCTAGTGTGTGATGGGTCACACTCCTGATTCATCTGTCACAAGTACAGAATTTATCCTCATTCTTCCCAACTTCGGCAAAAAAGCGATCGCTATTCGTTAAATTAGTCCCATTGTTCCTTGACCCCATTGTTGCGGGAAATAGCCCCCTAACCCCCAATTTTGGGGGAATCGCCCCCTAACCCTCAATTCTGGGGAAATCGGCCCCTAACCCCCAATTCTGGGGGAAAGATAAAAAGTCCCCCATTATTGGGGGATTTAGGGACTAGGGAAAAATCTTAAAAGTCCCCCATTGTTGGGGGATTGAGGGGGCGGAAATTTTAGATTAATACTAAAACTTATTAAGATTCAGCCCGGCTTCTTTGGCCATTGCGTGAATTCCTTTCGTTTCTAGGGTTTTAATCGCTTTCGTCGAAAGTTTCAGTCTCACCCAACGCTTTCCTTGAGGCCACCAAACCCGTTTCCATTGCAAGTTCGGCTGTTGTAACTTGTGGGTACGACGGTGGGAGTGAGACACAGCCATTGCATTATTTGCCTTTTTCCCGGTAAGCTGACATCTACGAGACATAAAACCTCCAAATTAACATTATTACTGACGAGTCCAAACCTTTATTATATTGCCTCAACCGCAGAACCCAGAAATCTGCGATTCTCACTGAAAACTAAAATTTTGTTAATCTTAAAGCCAAATCTACAAATTATGCGATCGCGATTGTTCTCAATCTCTCTATTACATCTCAAGTTCTACCTGACACATTCTACATTTTGCCCCCCTCCGCCCCCCATTTTTCCAAGTCTCCCATCTATCAAAGCCCCCCGCCCCCCTTTTTCCCCTTCTCG
>CAZNCM010000059.1:9818-10052 GCA_964571155.1 uncultured Lyngbya sp.
ACAGGTGGCGCGGTGACACAGCGCGGTCTTGGGGGTCTCCCCCATGAGCGACTGGGAACCCGAAGGGGGTCGCTCGCCAATTCTGGGGGGAATTAGCGGATGCTTCGCTGTTTTACAAAGGGGATTTAGGGGGCAGAGAATTTAGGGGGTGAGGTGAGGTAAAAAGGGATTGGGAGTGAATTAAACCGCCCGTTGGGTTAACTCAGTTAACACATGATTTGACCGTTCTACAAA
>CAZNCM010000059.1:10104-13195 GCA_964571155.1 uncultured Lyngbya sp.
CCCATTTGCATCAAAGCCTTTTTGTGCCATTAATGCCAAGTCATAAACATGGTGACAAATCATATCTGCCAATTCTGCTGAAGGAGATTCAGCCCCTTCTATACTTCCTTGACTTAAGTTGGCGAGATTTTGAATTAAGGGATGAGAAGTATTAACCAACAGAACATGATTGTCGGGAAAATCTGCTTTTTGTTGCTGCATTAATGCGGTCATATCCTGTAACCGTCGCATGGCTTCTGGAAGTAACACCATCGCTGGAGGGGTGTCTTCCGATTTCAACGCTTCGGTACGAATATTCACACTCGGTTTATTGAGAGATTTCTCAAACAATTCTTTGATTTGTTCGCTGCGAGTTTTATTGGTTTTGGGATCGACAATTTCAGTTTTATTGCTGTCTTTGTCAATCAACTCATCGTTAATTTCTGAGTCTACTCGCTGGAATTTGACATCGCTGTGTTCCCGTTCCAGGAAGCTAATAAAGTGAGTATCGATGAAAGAATCCAGGAACAACACTTCTAAACCCTGACTCTTGTGCAGTTCGATATAAGTCGCTTGGGCTGCTTCTTCGGTGCAATAAAAAACACTATTTTCATGGCGTTCTTTGTTGCGTTCCAAATATTCGTTTAAAGTGGTGTAATAGTTTCCTTGTTCATCAAAACTACCCGCAGTATTTTCTGAAGACTCCCAAGCGTCCTCTGCTTCTTCGGGTTTTTGGCTGTCGGTGGGTTCCGGTTTATAAGTGGTTCGGAAGACAAGAATATCTTCGACTTGCTTTTTAAATTTCTCGTCGTTGAGAGAACCAAACTTGACAAAAGTACCGATATCTTGCCAACAGCGAATATATTCTTTGCGATCGTCTCGATAGACTTCTTTGAGGCGATCGCCAACTTTTTTGGCGACATAATCGGCGATTTTGCGAACGGTACGATTACTTTGTAAAGCACTCCGAGAAATATTGAGAGGAATGTCGGTACTGTCAATTACACCCCGCAACGGTAGCAGGAATTTAGGAATGATTTCTTCGCAGTGTTCGCTGACAAAAACTTGGTTACAAAAGAGTTTAATATTGCCTTGGCTCACATCAACATCGGGCTTGAGTTTGGGGAAGTAGAGAATCCCATTGACAATGAAGGGATAATCAGTATTCAAATGAACCCAGAGGAGGGGATCTTCTTGGAAGGGGTAGAGATAACGGTACAGATCGAGATAATCATCGTCTGTGAGGTTACTCGGTGACTCTCTCCACGGTGCTTTCTGACGGTTGAGGGTTTCGCCGTCCATTTTGATGGACACAGGCATAAAGTCGCAATAGGTTTTCACCAGTTGACGAATGCGACTTGCTTCGGTGTATTCGAGTTCATCATCCATCAAGGTGAGGGTGATGGTGGTGCCGCGTTGGGTGCGGTTGGAGTCTTCGAGTTTAAATTCGGGAGAACCATCACAAGTCCAGTGAACCGCTTGCGCTCCGTCTTGGTAAGATAGGGTATCGATTTCGACTTGTCGAGCGACCATGAAGGACGAATAAAAACCTAAGCCGAAATGTCCGATAATGGAGTTATCGCCGTTGGATTGATATTTTTGGATGAATTCTTCGGCGCTGGAAAAGGCGACTTGGTTGATGTATTTTTTGATTTCATCAGCCGTTAAGCCAATGCCATTATCGGTGATTGAGAGGGTTTTGTTGTCTTTGTTAACTTCGACAATAATTTCAGGTTCACCTGTTTCCCCGGAGTATTCCCCAGTACGGGCGATGGTTTTGAGTTTGGAGATGGCGTCAACGCCGTTAGAGACGAGTTCCCGAAAGAAGACTTCGTGATCGGTGTAAAGGGATTTTTTGATGATCGGGAAGATATTCTCGGTGTGGATGGTAATCGTTCCCTGTTCAAGTACGGTCATAGGTTATACTGCTAATGCTCTAAAAATACGGTATTCTGGCACTATTGTGTGCGATCGCGATGTACTTTGGTGAATAGGATCACCCCCAAGAAAGGATACGGAAATCCGTATTTGGGTGAGTTAGCTGCGATCGCGGATGGGTTAAAATTGCATTTGTTGGAGAGTTGTATTAATTTCGGATACACGCTCTCGGATATAGTGTTGTTGGGAAGGGTCAAAGAGTTTTTCAAATTTATTGGATTGAGAACGACTAATGCCTTGAATATTCACTGTTCGACCTCCACTTTGCAGCAATAAAGGTTGAGCAGCACTACTATAATTTTGAATAATATTTGGATCGTAAGTAATCCCAATAAAGTTACAGATTTTTTTTAAAACTGCTTCTGGATCGGTGGTTAAATGTTCGTAAGTAACGAGGTGATGATCGGGTTGATTTTGATAGCTTAAACTAATGTTTACGGCTTGTTGCCAATGCTCAATACATTGATCAATTTCCCATTTTCCATCCCAACTTTGAGGATAATGATGTGTTACCTCATATAAAGATGCAACCACATCTGTTCCACTGCGTAGGAGATGAATGATTTTGACCTGGGGAATATACTTTTTGATCGTATTAATGTAAAAAATATGTTGGGGGGTTTTTTCGAGAAAAATCTGTTTGTTTTGTTCTTCTGCTAAAAAACTGAGAATTTTGATAAATTTCTGTGCATAGAGAGATTGTAGAGGAAGCACGGGAAAATGGGTGAGTAGTTCTGGGCGACCCAGATGTTCAGTAAAATAAGTCTTTAGCCAGGGTTTTAACTGTTGAGAAATTAATCCAAGTTTCTTTCTGCGAAATTCATATTCTGGGGTAAAATACTGAAAAAACTGAGACTCAGGAAAGGATATAATCTCAGGATGAGCCGCGAGTAAGCTTTGAAGTAGCGTTGTACCGGAGCGGGGACATCCAACCAAAAAAATAGGAGTTTTGGACTGTACTCTCATTTCTAGCACCAAGCTAAATGTTATTGAAACCCGGAGCAAATTGGAGATGCCACAAGTTTCTGTTATTATTCCAGTATACAACGGTGAAAAGACAATTCGAGAAACAATTACATCCGTTTTAAATCAGACTTTTACCGATTTTGAATTGATTATTATTAATGACGGTTCAGCAGATAAAACCCCTGAAATTTTAGAAAATATTTCCGAT
>CAZNCM010000059.1:13238-17583 GCA_964571155.1 uncultured Lyngbya sp.
CAAGATATTTTCTTTCCCGAATGCTGGATTATCTACCAGTCGAAATCGGGGAATTGATCGCGCATCAGGTAAATATATTGCTTTTATTGATGCGGATGATTTATGGAAACCGGATAAACTTGAGGCTCAATATCAGGCTTTAGAAGCGAATATAGAAGCGGCTGTTGCTTATAGTTGGACAGATTATATTGATGAAACGGGTCAATTTCTTCGTCGTGGCCCTCATTGTAATTTTAGCGGTAATGTTTATTCCAAGTTATTATTAGCAGATTTTATTGGAAGTGGCTCTAATCCGATGATTCGGACTCAAGTGTTTTCTGAAGTGGGAAC
Source organism: uncultured Lyngbya sp. (assembly GCA_964571155.1). Classification (GTDB taxonomy): domain Bacteria; phylum Cyanobacteriota; class Cyanobacteriia; order Cyanobacteriales; family Microcoleaceae; genus Capilliphycus. The sequence goes on from CAZNCM010000059.1 coordinate 13,569, forward strand.
ATTTAATGAATCCCTTCGTTATGTAGAAGATTGGGAAATGTGGTTACGTTTAGCGGCGCGTTATTCATTTATCGTTGTGCCATTTGTTCAAGTTTTTTATCGAAAATATGCCTATTCTATGTCTTATAATGTTTGGGGAATGGAAGCAGCCAGTTTACAAATTTTAGAACAAGCATTTGCTGAGGCTCCAGAATCTATTCAATCTCTGAAAGCGACTTGTTTAGGAAATCGTTATAAAGGTTTAACAACGATGGCGCTAGAAGCCAAACCTGAACGGCTTCGCGCTTTGAAAGCGGCTTCTCTATTTTGGAAGACAATTAGTTATGATTCATCTATAGTCAAAACTCGAACTTTCTACAAAGTGCTACTTAAAATTACAGCAATGGCAGTGTTACCTTCTTCATTAGCCCAAGCTTGTTTTACTCGGTTTGAACGGGTATTTAATACAACAACGTTATCTGGATATGCACGCTTAGATGATCGCTAACAAACTTTTAATAGACATTTTGAGTACAAAAGGAAATTGAGATAAAAGATTAGATTCATTTTGAGTATAATTCCAAAGATAACGAACGGCTTCTAAGCCTTTGTGTTGTTTTGATCCGGCAAGAGTTTTCCAGAGTAAATACTTATAAAGATCCGCCAAACTCTCTTTTTTGAGATATTGAAGTGATTGGGGTGCTTGATGATAGGATTTTTCTAAAACTCTCAAGCTTTCAAGTTCGAGTTTGCGAACGTTGGTTGTACTCGAATGAGGAGAAACTCGATAGAGAATTTGGGTTTTCGGAATGTTGACAAACTCATAATATTTTGAAAGCCGAATGCACAGTTCCCAATCTTCTCCGCCACTAATTGACTCATCAAACCCTCCAACTTTGAGGTAAGCATCTTTACGAATTAAAAAATTGGAACCATTTTCTAAAGCATATCGAACTAATAGTTTTTCATAAATATTTCCATTTAATGTAATATGTCTACCCGAATAAATGATTTGATCGGACTCATCGATATAATCTGTCGAGCTATAAGCAACCGCTGCGTTTGGATATTCCTGTAAAGCCTTATATTGCAATTCTAATTTATCAGGAGTCCACAGATCATCCGCATCAATAAAGGCTAAAAACTCACCCGAAGATTTGTTAACGCCTCGATTTCGTGCGGCTGAAACGCCTGCATTTGGAAAAGAAAAAAGGGAGATGCGATTATCTTTTATTTCGGCAACGACTTCTTTTGTACTATCCGTTGAACCATCATCTACAATGATTAATTCCCAATCTGAAAAAGTTTGATCTAAAACAGATTTAATTGTTTTTTGAATTGTTTTTTCTGCATTGTAAGCAGGAATAATTACAGAAACTATCGGCATAAAAGTAGTAGATAAATTGATGAGTTAATTATAGTTTGATGATCGAAAAATTCACCTAAACCAAGGACTATAAAATTGACCTAGTTTAGCTTCCAGTTCACAGGCTTTTCCAAAATTTTTAGGTATTTCTTGACGGTTTTTGAGATAAAAATTCAACACTCGTATTCCTTCCCGTAAATTCAGGAGAGGTGTTAATAAAGTTACGAAAGGTCGTTGCCAACGATAATATCGGGCGATGCGAACCGGATGTTGAGATAAACCATAACCTCGTGCTAGTTTTAGCAAATACGCTTTTTCTAAACGTTCTGGATAAATGTGATGCCAAATTTCCATCTTAGGGTTATGCCAAATTTCCCAATCTGTATTTTGTAAATAATATAAAACTTCTGCATCTTCTCCGGCTGCTAGTGTTTTAGGATCACGTCCACTAATGAGAAGTTTATCTACAGGGGGAACAACTTGGTTCCAAGCTTGTTTTCGGAAGACACACCCGGCACCGGCTGGAACTTTACGTGCTTTTGCAGAACGGCTATAGCAAAAGGCTTCTGAACCTCGATTATAAATTGTTAAATAAATTTTGATTTGATTAAAATACTCTGGAGGAGGAGAATCGAGTTTAAAGTTAATATTTCCCCCAAAAGCTCCGACTTGAGGATGTTCTATGGCAAAATTATACGCCTCGGCAACCCAATTGAGAGCCGGAATATTATCATCATCTAAAAAAGCCACTAAATCCTGACTTTTTGCCGCTTGTATCGCCCGTATTCTGGCATAAGCTAATCCCTTTCGTTCTTCTCGAACATACTGAAGCTGAGAGTCAGAACGCCAACTTTTTGCAAATTCTGAAACCACTCTAGCAGTATCATCAGTGCTATTATTATCAATAACTAAAACTTCCCAGGCAATCCCTTCAGTTTTTTGTTGTTGAAGTAGAGCATCTAAAACTTCCGGAATTCGACCTTCACCGTTATAAGTGCAAATAGCAACGGTTAAGTCTACAAGACGACCTTTTGACTCTTGCATTTTTATACGCCTCGCCTAACATAAATTGGTTAACTGGTTTGCTGTAGCTTGAGAAAAAAGTAAAATGGACTGAGTAATCTACCGATTAGAAACTGCATTTCACTGGCTGCCACAACCTCAGTACGAATAGCAATTTTATATTTAAACAAATGTAAAATAATCTTGCGGAGATCGTTGAGTAAGTAAGCAACGGCTATTAATGGCTGTTGCCACTGAGGGAATTTTAACATTCGGATAGCGTGACTACTCAACCCGACTCCAAAACACAATTTCATTAAATAGTCTTTTTCTAAGCGTTGGCGAGGAATACAATGATAAACAACCATTTCTGAACAATACCAAATTTCCCATCCGGCTTGCTGAATATATCGTAATGCTTCTAAGTCTTCACTGGCTAACATTTTACCCCCAACTCGACCCGCAAGAACTAACTGTGAGGGAACATTTTTTAACCAGGCTTCTCTACGAACAACTAAACCCGCTCCCGGTGGTAGTATCTTTTTTCCAGGTTCATAAAGAGAGGGCTGGTTCCCCCGTTCTGTTAAAGCCAGAAATGAGGCAATGCGTTCAAAGTTTTCCGGAGGAGTGACTTCAAACTTTCCCAGAACTCGGCTTCCAAATGCACCCACTTGGGGGTGAGTTTGGGTGAATTTATCGGCTGCGGTTAACCATTGAGGTTCGGGATAATTATCATCATCAAGAAAGCCAACCCATTCACCTAATGCTTCTGTTATACCCCGTTGTCGAGCAAAAGCTAAACCTTGTTGGGCTTCAAAAAAGTATCGTAATGGAACGTTTGATAACCAATTTTGCTGATACTGGTTAACCACTTCTGCTGTGTTATCGGTGCTGTTGTTGTCAACAACTATGACTTCCCAGGAAATCTCCTCGACATCGGTTTGCGATCGCAACTTGTCGAGTACCTGGGGTAAACGTTTAGCGCCGTTGTAGGTTGGGATCGCGACTGTGAAATCCACCATAACCGTTTATTTGTGGGGTTTTGAAGTGATCCGTTTTCACCTAATTATTGGCTCTTTATCGAGAAAGAACGATACCAGATGAAACTCCACTTTCAATATAACTCCATTCTACCTTCCGATCGGGATTTTCCCCTCCGTTCCAGGTGGATTTCAACAACTCACGCTTCGGGTTGAATTGTTGTGGTAATTGCCGTTAACTGAGAGGGACGTTTTTCTTCTTTTTCGGAAGTTGCGGGTTTGCTGGTAAAAGATAAACCTTCCTCGGAACGCTCAATATAAATCGTATCTCCGGCGACGAACTTTTGTTCTAATAATAAATTCGCAATCGGATTTTCTAACTCCCGTTGAATGGCTCGTTTTAACGGTCTCGCCCCATAGACTGGATCGTACCCCACTTCTGCAATATAATTCATTGCCTCTGGAGACAACACCAAACTAATTTTTTGATCGACTAATAACCGCATCAGTCGCTTGACTTGAATCCCGACAATATGACGCAATTCTGATTTATTCAAAGCATGGAATAGAATGGTTTCATCGACTCGATTGAGAAATTCTGGGCGGAAATGCGATCGCAAAGCACCTATCACCCGACGGTACATTTCTTCATAGCGAGAGTCATCTCCAGCCACATCAAGAATGTATT
>CAZNCM010000059.1:17593-18088 GCA_964571155.1 uncultured Lyngbya sp.
ACTCGTCATCACAATCACTGTATTGCGGAAATCCACTTTCCGGCCGTGAGAGTCGGTAATTCGGCCATCATCTAATACTTGTAAGAGGATATTAAAGACATCAGGATGGGCTTTTTCCACCTCATCAAACAGAATCACCGAGTAAGGATGACGGCGCACGGCTTCGGAAAGTTGACCGCCTTCATCGTAGCCAATATACCCTGGAGGCGCCCCGACTAACCGGGAAACGGCGTGTCGGCCCCATAAACAGGAACGAACCGATGGGACGGCTGGGATCTTTCATTCCGGCTCTCGCCCGTCTAATTGCGGCAGAAACGGCGGCTACGGCTTCTTTTTGTCCGATGACTCGTTGATGCAGATGGCTTTCGAGTTGCAGGAGTTTTTGGCGTTCAGACTCTAACAATCGGTTAACAGGAATTCCAGTCCACTTGGCAACAATTGCGGCGATGTCGGCTTCGGTGACTTGTTCTCGCAGCAGGGTTGACCCTTGAGACT
>CAZNCM010000059.1:18098-21903 GCA_964571155.1 uncultured Lyngbya sp.
GATCGCGATGAACGGCTTCTAACCTGCCATATTTTAACTGTGCGGCTTTATTGAGATCATAATCTCGTTCAGCTTGTTCGATTTGAACGCGCAGCTTTTCTTCTTCTTCTTTGAGGGTATTAATTCCGTCGAGTAACTCTTTTTCCGATTTCCATTGGGAGGATAATTTTTCTTGCTTGAGTTTGAGGTTTTCAATTTCTTGTTTAATCCGTTCTAAGCGGACACTCACGCCCACATCGGCTTTGTTGAGTGCATCTCCATTTTTAGCATCACTTTCACCTTCAATGGAGAGTTTTTCCATTTCCAGCTGCATGATCCGCCGATCTATTTGTTCTAATTCGACCGGTTTGGAGGTAATCTCCATTTTGAGTTGGGCTGCGGCTTCATCGACTAAATCAATGGCTTTATCGGGTAGAAAGCGATCGCTAATATAACGACTCGAAAGCATCGCGGCTGCGACTAAAGCAGAGTCAGTAATCTTAACACCATGATGACGTTCATAGCGGTCTTTGAGTCCTCGCAGAATAGAAATCGTATCTTCCGGGGAAGGCTGATCGACGTAAACTTGTTGGAAGCGTCGTTCTAAAGCCGCATCTTTTTCGATATGTTTGCGATATTCATCGAGGGTCGTTGCCCCGATACAGCGCAATTCGCCCCGTGCTAACATCGGTTTGAGTAAATTTCCGGCATCCGTCCCCGATCCTCCGGTACTGCCTCCAGCACCAGCACCGACAACGGTATGCAGTTCGTCGATAAAGAGGACAATTTGTCCGTCGGAGTGGGTGACTTCTCGTAAGACTGAGCGTAATCGTTCTTCAAATTCGCCTCGATATTTAGCCCCGGCGATTAAACTCCCCATATCCAGGGAAATTAATTGACGATTTTTGAGAGATTCGGGAACGTCTCCGTTAACAATTCGTTGGGCGAGTCCCTCTGCGATCGCCGTTTTTCCGACTCCGGGTTCTCCAATTAGTACAGGGTTATTTTTGGTGCGCCGAGACAGACAACTGACCACTCGACGAATTTCTTCATCTCGACCAATAACGGGGTCGAGTTTTCCGGCTTTGGCTTGTTCGGTGAGGTCGCGCCCATAACGTTTGAGGGCATCATAACCGGTTTCGGGGTTCTGTGTTTCGACTTTGGCACTGCCCCGCGTGGCTTTGATGGCGTCTTCTAGCTTTTTACGACTGTTAACGGCTTGAGGACGAGCGGATGTGCGTTGCTGCATTCCTGGGCGACCCGGGCGCGTGGGGGGTTGTTGTTGTCCTCCGTCTCCGAGAAGACGACGCCCAATTCGTTCATCGTCTGCAAAAGCCAGCAAAAGGTGTTCGACGGAGATAAATTCATCTTCCCAAGTTTCTCGGGTTTGTTCGGCGATGTCGAGTAATACATCTAACCCACGACCCAGATAGAGATGATCGATTTTACCGACTCTGGGCTGACGCTTGGTATGGGCTTCGAGTTGTTGGGTTATATTTTCTGGGTCTATTCCCGCTCGCTCTAGGATGTTTGTCGCGAGTCCATTTTGTTCGAGTAGAGCAATAATTAAATGTTCGACTTCGAGTTGCTGATTTTGAAAACGACGAGCCACATCCTGGGATTTAACGATCGCTTCCCAGGCTTTATCTGTAAATTTGCTCGGATCAGTCGGTTGCATCTTGCGATTTTAAATTGGGGGTTTGGAATTGAAAAAGGAATGTTTGGGATAGAAGCAGGACAATTTCAGAATTGACTGCTGGTTCAGATGGCGTTAGGGCTTACTCCTGTTTGTTCTCCTACTTCTATCATTTTTTGTTAGGTTGCAGCAGTTGCGGTTTCTTTTTCTTGGGTGCTGCTGTGGGTGCTGAGTTGAATCAGTTCTATCTTATAGAACCATGTTTCATTGGGCCGGGTTCACGGGTTACTTTACCCCCTGCGGCTTTAATTTGGTCACAGGTGCCGTAGATATCGTCTACTCCTAAAGCAATATGGCCGTATCCATCCCCGATGTCATAATGATCGGTGCCCCAGTTGTAGGTTAACTCAATGACGGAGTGATCGGCTTCATCACCATAACCAACGAATGCCAGCGTAAATTCTCCGCCGGGATAGTCTTTCTGGCGTAGGAGCTTCATTCCGAGAATATCACAGTAAAACTTTTTAGATTCTTCTAGGTTGCCGACTCGCAACATGGTGTGTAATAGTCTCATTACTCGTATTCACCTTTTTTATGTACCCTCACTGTTTATTTTAAAAGGATGTTTGCAACTTGAGCAGAGATTGGGGTTGAAATTTGCTGAGGCTTTCCTCTGTATTCCCTGACCTTTACGGGGTTTTCTTCCTTATTTTAAGAGACGTTAAGCTGATCATCGGTTCATTAGACCTCTTACAAAAGTCTGATATATAACGTCATCGCCAGCTACTATAGTTAGAAAAAGAGGGTCTACGAAACCGTAAAAAACTTGAAACCAGAAGAGTTCAAACATTTGTGTGAAGTCATCGGTACACCGCCTTGAAAAGACGATGCCTGCTTCGGACTCGATTCCCGAGTCAAACTAGAGACTTTTGACCCGAGGGTTAAGTTTGTAGAAAATCATGAGGAATTCAAGAAGAAAACAGGGCGACCCTCCACATTAAGTCTAGAACATTAAGTTTGAATAACTCTAAAATATTTGCGAGAGTATAGAACTTACTTTCAACTGGGGCAATCTTGGGGACATAACGAATCAACAGTAGATCGCAGAAGAACTCAAATAGAGAACATTTTTATGACTTTAACTAATACTGATAATTAAGCACCCTAAATTTTATTTAAACTTTAAAATAAATCCTCTAAATCTATCTTTTAAATCTAAAAAATAACCCTCTTAATCCCCCCTTGAAAAGAGGGATTTTTAAGAGAGTAGCGCCTACTTGTTTTGATTATTAACTACAAATTATTCCGCCACCTAAGACAATTTCTCCGGTGTACCAAACGGCGGCTTGACCGGGTGTAATTCCGAAGATGGGTTCATCAAAAATTAGTTTGACTTCTTCGCCTTCTGCGGAATTTAACGGTACAACGGTAACAGGTTGAGGTTTGGCGCGATATCGAATTTGCACTTCGGCGCGAACAGGAGAAGTCGGCGGTGCCATTGATACCCAATTCACCCGTTTAATGGTACACTCAGTTTGAGTTGCATTTTCGCGATCGCCAACGATAACTTGATTTCGTCCGGCATCAATTCCAATCACATATAACGGGTTGGGTGCGGCAATTCCTAAGCCTTTTCGCTGTCCGATGGTGTAGTGATGAATCCCTTCATGTTGACCCAACACTTTACCATTTTCATCAACAATATCGCCTGTTTTCCCAGTAATATATTTATCCAAAAACGCCCGCATTGAACCGTTGGCTTCAACCAAACACAGGTCTTGACTTTCCGGTTTGTCTGCCGTTTTTAGATTATATTGTGCCGCAATACGTCGGGTTTCACTTTTGAGAACTTCCCCCAAGGGAAACACTACACCCGCCAGTAAATCTTGAGTTAAATCATACAAGAAATAGGACTGATCTTTACTGCGGTCAACCGCTCTTAACAATTGATAACGGTTATTTTGTTCATCATACCGAATTCTGGCATAATGACCTGTGGCAATCAAATCAATTCCCAATTCTTCTTTGGCATACCGCAACATCGGGCCAAATTTTACGGCTTTATTACATTGAGAACAGGGTAGGGGGGTAATCCCGGCACTATACCCTTCAACCAAATAATCGACAATATGAGTTTGAAACAACTCTCGACTGTCCACGATATGATGGGGAACGCCTAACTGTTCGCAG
>CAZNCM010000060.1:0-1871 GCA_964571155.1 uncultured Lyngbya sp.
GCTTTATGAATTAAAATACTATTAGGAACTTGTTTGAGAATGCTAACTTGTGCCTCTACTAATTCGCGGTTAAATTTGCGCCCCGGTGCGACACTCAGATAAATAACTTGATCTAAACCAATGCGATAAGCTTTGCGAAACTGTTCAGGATTTACCGCCATTCTCTCAAATCCAGAAACAGCGACAAAACTATCCGGCATTCTCACTAACTGTTCAGTATAATACTGTTCGCGTCCTTCGGGGTGAGTATGCCAATCACACAAAAAGTAATTTTTTTCGGCTAGATAAGGCGCATCAAATCCTAGCCAAGACAAACAAACGGGAGCGGGTTGAGTATATAATATTTCAGTATGAATAGGCATACTAATCGCATCTAAATCGATTAAGATATCAATCTCATCTTGTCGAATTTCTTGGGTGATTTCATTGGCTTCGGGTAAGCCGTTGGGATAGCGTTTGGGTTCGTAGAGTTTACGCGCAATCTGTTGAAAAAGGGCGGTGCGATCGTCAACTTTAGGTCGATCTGTAAAATAAAGATAAATCTCCGGTGTAATCTCAGATAATGCCCGAATAATATCCAAACTACACCAACCGACCGCATGACGATTAAAATGACTGGAAATTATTCCAATTTTTAAGTGTTGTTGAGGGATATATTGAGAATATTCAAGAAAGTAAAGGCTGCGGTTGGCTTGCAGAATCTGTTCAATATACCGTTGAGAAATGGTTTGAATTAAACGATAATTTTGGGTAATATTATCGCGCAAATAGGGTAAACTAAATAAGAGATTAGAATACAGTGAACGAATTTCGATTTCTGTGGTGCGGTTGAGAGGCTGATCGAGTTGAGATTCTAACTGTAAAAATTGATCTTTAGCGATTTGATTTAAGCCCGAGACTTGATGGGTACTGATCGAATAAATTGCAGTCATAATCGGATCAGTCTCACTACACATTTGGCGATAGTGATTGACAGCCTGACGAGCGGCTGCTAAGTTAGAAGAATCGCGAAAAATTCCACACAAATGCTGATGAGCCGGTACTAATTTCGGTTGGAGTTCCAAAGCCTTTTCAAAGTAGGAAATGGCTTGCTTGGGTTCACCTCGATAGCGTAAAATCATCCCAATCTGACAGTAAGCTTCAGCGAGATTAGGATCAATAGCGATCGCATTTTGCCAAGATTTCATCGCCTGATCTAATTTTCCGCTCTGGGCGAACTTATTACCTTGATTAAACAAAAAATTGGCGCTGGCGAGTTGAGGTTGGTATTCAACTGCTTTTTGTTCACAAATTTGGGCTTCTGCTTCGTTTCCTTGCTTTCGTAGCGCTTGGGCTAAATTCCAATACACCTCAGCAAAATCGGGCTTCAGAGACAGGGCTTGACGATAACAAGTCATCGCCTGATCGAGCAACCCTTGCTTGTAGAACATACTCCCTAAATTGGCATGAGCTTGAGGTAAATTGGGGTCAAGTTCTAACGCCTGGGTGTAGGAACGAATCGCCGCATCGAGCAAACCTTGAGCTTGTCGAACATTCCCCAATGTCACATAAGCCGGCGCCCAAGTGGGTTGTAACAAAATCGCTTGCTCACAACTCGCGATCGCAGTCGCAAACTGCCCTTGAGCATAACTAATTTCAGCCTGTAAAGTCAAGGCTTCAGGGGTATTAGAATCAGAGTCAGCCGACGAGGAACTGAAATCAGGAGACATCAATACAGTCTGGATCAGGGGTCAAAAAGAAGTTTAACTGGAATTGGGTTCACCTGACCAGATCTGATTTGAAAGTCATTATTCAAGTTTCCTGTATTTTCCCCGTAGAACCCCCAAAACTGTTCCAGTTGTGGTGTTTCGATTGACCGGGACTGGAACAGT
>CAZNCM010000060.1:1881-21882 GCA_964571155.1 uncultured Lyngbya sp.
CGTGAGTTTGACTACTCCCACATCAAATCAGAGATTATGATGTGGGAGTAGTCACATATATAGTCAAATGTCTCGTCTTCTGTTATGTTAGGCGAGAGTTTCACAGGTATTGTCGCCTGTACCAGCCCATTATCCGGTTGGATAAACGCCAACGCCCAACACTTTACCCATTGAAGCCCAAAGAGTTGCTATGAACTGGATCAAAACCAACGGTCGAAAACCGCTTAAATCGAAACTAATTCGTGCTATCGTGTTGTTAAGCTTAACCTTAGCTGTGCCTCTGGGTCGCTTGGGGGTAGCACAAGCTCAAAACAACTATGAAAAACGCTTATTTGATGCAGCTTTAGGGTTTACGCTGTATTTTGAAGGTGGGTTTAGTGATCATCCCGCTGATATCGGGGGTCGAACCTATCGAGGAATTCTGCAAACCGAATATAATGCTTATCGATCAAGACGGGGTTTACCGCCGCTGGATGTTACGCAAATGTCGGAAGTTGAACTGTTAGAAATTTATCAGGGATATTGGGATGCTTCCCAATCGGGTAAAATGCACCCGGCTTTAGCAATTGTGATGTTTGATACTGCGGTGAATTTTGGACCTCAAAACTCGATTACTTTTCTTCAACAAGCTTTAGGTTTACCGCAAACGGGTGTATTTGATGGCTTGACAATAGAAGCGCTCAGACGCGGTAATAATAAATATACGGCTTTACAAATGGTGAATGAACGCATTCTCTATCGTTACAAACGGGTGCAAGAAAATCCCAGTCAAATGGCATTTTTTCACGGCTGGTTGAGTCGAGATTATAGTCTGTGGGGTTATGTTGAAAAGATTCACAATTAATTAATTTTGAGACAAAACTAGAGCGTTAGGCGAGACTGAACCTAAGCTCTACATTAGCAGGTTGGGTACAGAGGGTAAAGCTGTGATCTGACCTGCTATTGCTTTGGGCAAAATTTTGATATGATCCAGACAGTAAAGGGATAAAATTTATAGGTAGTGATCCTGTGAAGAATCCACAGAATAAAGCTCCCACAATTTTAAAAATTCTGCTGAGGTCATTTCCCCAAACTGATGTCATTTAATCCTCTTTCTTTTGAAGTCCCCAGCCTTGATCAAATTATTGTTCCGGTATCATTAAGCCTCACCCCCAGTCAAACGGTTCTCGACGCCGTGAAATTGATCGCTCAGATGAGAAACTCGACAACCGGATCATCAGATGAACCTGGGGAAAATCAGCAGGGTAATACCGGGTTGCGGCATCGGTGTATACTGGTGATAGAAGCGGAGCAGTGTGTGGGGATTTTGGAAGAACATCACATTATCCAAGCGATCGCCTCGGGAAAAAATTTAGCAAGTTTGAGTGTGGCGGAGGTGATGACACCCCCCAAAATAAGTTTAAATTTAGAGGATGATCTCAGTCATAATCTTCAGACAATATTATCCCTTCTGCAACAACATCAACTCGATCAACTCCCGGTTTTAAACGCTCAAGGCAAAATTCGAGGTATTATTACAGCTAATTGTATTTTACAGCATCTCAAACCGATTCATTGCCCGAACCCAACAGAAACCGGAATGTTATCGGTTGCAGAACAAAAACCCAGTGTAGAAAACAGTTCTGAAAACGAGTTAAAAATTCAACTCGCTGAATACAAAACCCAACTCAACACCGCAAATCAACGCATCCAACAAGCGATTAATCAACGTCAACTCATCCAACGTATCGATCATAAACTGCGATCTTCCCAACAAGAAATCCGAGCTTTTCTTGCGGCTTTAACCGATTTTATTTTAATCGTTCATCTGCGAGAAAATACAGTAGAAATTCAAGATACACCACAAAACAAATTTTGTTCGACGAATCCTGAGATTATTACAGAAACAATCCAACAATTGTCTCAACATTCTCTGAGCGAACGTTTCATTCATCCAATACAACAAGCGCTAAAGTCTCAAGAAGTGGTGAGTTTTGAGTATAACTTAAACACCTCAGACGGGATATTTTGGTTTAGTGCAAAGATTTCCCCTTTGTCTGATAATAGTGTAATTTGGGTGGCTCAAGATATTACCGAACGCAAACAAGCAGAACTTGCCCTACAACAACTAACAAACGTTCTCGAATCTCGTGTTGTTGAACGCACTAACGAACTTCAGAAGGTTAATACGGATCTCAGACAAGTATTACATGAACGAGAACTCGCAGCCCAACAACTCCGCGACAGTGAACAAAAGTTTCGTCAGTTAGCTGAAAGTATTCGGGAAGTCTTTTTTATTTGGTCACTGAATGCGTTTGAATTGCTTTATGTGAGTCCCGCTTTTGAACAGATTTGGGGAATGTCTCCCGTAAGTTTGTATGAAAATCCCCGGTTGTGGATCGAGATGATTCATCCCGAGGATCAAAAACACATTGAAGACACGCTCTTAGCAGAATTTTCTCGAGGAAACTTTGATCAAGAATTTCGGATTATTCGCCCAGATGGAGAGATTCGCTGGATTTTAACCCGCAGTTTTCCCGTCGAAAATGAGTCGGGAATCGTTTATCGAATTGTCGGTTTAGCCGAAGATGTAACTGAACGCAGACGAGTTGAGAAGGCGTTACAAGAACGTGAGGGACAGTTGGCGACGTTGGCGGATATCTCCCCGGTGGGGATTTTTCGCACTGATATTGCAGGTCATTATCTCTATGTGAACGAACGCACAAGCGAAATTGTCGGACAGCCTTTTCGGGAGTTTATGGGACAGCATTGGATGTTGATGGTTCATCCGAGTGATCGCCAATACGTTGAGGATGCTTGGATAATGACTCGCAACCACTATCAACCCCTAGAGTTGGAATATAAAATTAATCGTTCCGATGGGATGATCACTTGGGTGTTTGGACAGATGATTTCCGATTTTGATGATTGGGGTATCGTCAAGGGTTTTGTAGGAACGTTGATCGATATTAGCGAACGTAAGCAAATCGAGACAGAACTTCAACAGCTTAATCAAAAGTTAGAGGCGATGGTTGAACAGCGTACCGCCCAACTCCAACAAACCAACAAAAAACTACACCATGAAATTCAGCAACGTCAGCAAGTTCAAGATCAAATAGCAGCAAAAGCTGATCAACAGGCGATTATTGCCGATCTCGGACAAAAAGCACTTTCAGGAATAGATTACAATCAGCTAATTCAACAGGTGGTAGATCGAGTTTCTCATTGTCTTCGTGTTGAGTCGGCTCAGGTGCTAAATGTTCCCATTCAAGATCCAAGTTTACTGAAATTATTCACTGAAACACAGCCCAATAATGATCAACTCAACCCCTCAGACGTTTCAAACCAGACCCCATCAGAAAATCCTAAGATCGACTTTGTTGAACAGGCGATTTCTTTTCCTCAGATGGATAGTAATTCTAATCTTTATGGGTTGAGTATTGCGATTGAGAGTCGGACAACTTGTTTGGGTATTTTGAGTGCTTATACCCGTCAACAACGGGTTTTTACCCAAGATGATGTTTATTTTCTCCAAAGTGTTGCCCATATTTTAGCAACAGCGATTGAACGGAACGAAACCGAGATTCAGCTTAAGACTTCTCTCCAACAAAAAGAAGTTTTACTCAAAGAAATTCACCATCGCGTTAAAAATAATTTGTTAGTTGTTTCTAATATTCTGGAGTTTCAAACAGATTATACAGAAAATCCCGAAGTGATTAAAATTCTTCAAGAAAGTCAGAGACGGATAGAGTCAATGGCGTTGATTCACGAAAAGCTTTATGAATCAACAGGATTAGATAAAATTGATTTTGGAGATTATCTTCAGGATCTCGTGACTCAACTTAGGGAATCCTATGATTTTAATTCACAATTAATTGAGTTAGAACTTGATGTGGAAGGAATAGCTTTAAACTTGGAAACGGCTCATCCCTGTGGTTTAATTATAAATGAGTTGGTTTCTAATGCTTTTGAACACGCTTTTCCTGATCATCGTTCCGGTAAGATTTGGGTAACATTGCATCAAAGTTCGGATCTGATTGTTACTTTAACGGTTCGTGATAATGGCATTGGTTTTCCTCAAAATATTGATTTTCGTCAGGTTGATTCTTTAGGAATGGAATTGGTTTGTACGTTAATTAATCAACTTGAAGGTAGTATTGAATTAATTCGAGATCAGGGGACAACATTTTCTCTGACTTTTAAAGAATTGCAGTATCGTCAACGATATTAATTCATTCAAAAAAGTTAGGGCTTAACGGGTGATGGGTGACACTACGCCAACCCATCCGACAAACTAACTTCAGATTAATCGTTCGTTTGAGCTATTTTTCGCCGTCGCATTTTCCACCACATGGATATTCCAGTAATGGCTAAAAACAACAAGCCCGCAGCATTAAGAAAGGGATAGCTTTTTTGAAAATCAATGTAGCCAAAATCACCTTTATGCCAACGAATCATCCAGCGGAATTTATCTTCAAAACCTCCTAATTCAGCAATTTGAAAACCAACTCCTGTGATCACGGTTAACAAAATCGGTAAGAGCATAATAGGGGCTAAAGAACGATGAAATTTTCTCAATAGAGTTGCATTGATAGCCATAATTTTGATCTCTTAAACAGACTTATTTGAAAGGAGAAAGTCTTTAACCTTCACCGCCTTCACCTCCTTCTTCACCTTCTTCACCTTCTTCACCGTCTTCACCGCCTTCACCGCCTTCACCGCCTTCGTCAGCAGGAGTTGGGATGACTTCTTCGGTGGTTTCTCCTTCTTCGCCACCTTCGCCGCCTTCTCCTCCGGTGTCGCCACCGACTTCACAACCCGCTAACGGACTCATCAAACCTAATAACAATGCTAAACTAACAGCTTTTGTAGTGATTTTTTTATCGCTCATTGTAATCTCCTGATTTAGTATCGTCAAGTCAGTGATCCCAGACTTACAAAATTTAGCACATTATCTTCAAATGTCGAGTTTTTCAATATAAGTTCACAGAAAGTTCACAATCAACTAATGCAGTTTAAATGCACAACAGCTTATGTTACCTTAGAAAAAAGAGAAAAAACAGGAGTCAACCTGAGATAAAAAAATGAACAATTCATCCTTTCGTTTACTAAAATTTGGGCTGCAATGGTTTGAAAATTTGCCCATTCTCTACAAGTTAATGACAGTATTGTTAACTCTTGATATTTTTATTTTTATAGTCTTTACAGGGATCGAAGTTTCTATCGAGCGAGATCAAGCAGGAAATGTACTCCGGGATCAAGCTAAAGCTGAACTCGCTACCGTTGAAAATATTTATCGTAGTCATGTGGAGCGATCACAATCTGTTTGTCAAGCCAACGCCAATAATATAGCAATTATTAATATAGCCCAACAATACAATAATAGTGGAGAAATTGATCCTGAGTTACAAGAGCGAGTCTATCAAATTCTAGCAGATATAGAAGTACACTCCCCCATCATCAAGAAAACTTTTTTAGTGAGTCGTCAAGACTTAAAAATCATTGCCAGTAGAGAACCTCAACTGATCGGTAAAGTTTTCAATCCCAATAGTCTTGTTAGTTCGGTTTTATCTAATTCCCAACAAATCACTGTTAATCAAGTGATGCGAGGGGAAGAAATTCAGAATAGATTTGAAAATATTTCCTCATTATCTCCCTCAGAAACTATTCTCGTTCAGTATACATTCACTCCGGTAAAAACTTGGGAAAGCCAAGAAGTTGTGGGCGTTTTAGTCTATGTAAAATTAGTCACGGGGAAAGATTCAATTTTAGATAGAAGTATGTTTACAATTGGAGGAGGATATCACGCCATTTATCTGCAAAAGCCTGACGGAAAACTGATTCTTGCTGCTTCTCTACTCGACACAGAAAGTCATATATTTGGTCAACATCATGATCACAATCCCCAAAATCACCTAAGCAATGTTCCCCTTCCCGATACTCGTATTTTAACAGAAGTCATTACTGCGGAGAATCAAACTATCACTCAACGAATGGCTATCGAGGGAAGTCAGTATACAGTGGCGGCGAAAATCATAAACAATACTCAAGATAAAACGACGACAATCTTAGTCCGAGGAACACCGGAAGTTGAAATTTTTGGTCTACTTAATAGCTCAAGAGAACGACAACTTTTACTTTTTTTACTCATTACTTTACTGAGTTTAGCTATTTTAATCTTCCTGATGCAAATTATTACTAAACCGCTTAAAATTTTGCAACAAACAACACAAGAATTTTCTAAAGGAAATTTTCAAGTGAGAGCGAAAGAAGGAGCAAATGATGAAATTGGTCAACTTACTATCCTGTTTAATCGTATGGCGGATGGGATTGCAGCAGCATTTGATCAAGAGGTGACAAATACTCAAACTCAACTGCGTTTAAATCAAGAACTCAATCAACAGATTGAAGAACGAGAGAAAATTGAAAAACAACTTAAGATTTACCTCAGAGAAAAAGAAACGTTGCTGAAGGAAATTCACCATCGAGTCAAAAATAATTTATTTGTTGTTTCTAATCTACTAGATTTTCAGGCTGATTATTTTGATGATGAAAGACTGACTCAAGCCTTAGAAGATAGTCGAAATCGCATTTATTCAATGGCTATTATTCATCAGCAGTTATACCGTTCTACTAATCTTCATGAAATTAACTTTTCCAGCTACCTAGAAGAATTAATTGAGAATCTTGTTGACTCTTATAATAGTGACACTAATCAAGTTAAATTTCATCTAAAACTGGAACCGATTTTTCTGAACGTAGAAACGGCTAATCCTTGTGGTTTAATTGTGAATGAATTAATCTCGAATGTATTTAAACACGCTTTTCCTGATGGTCGTTTGAGTCAAGTCTGGTTAGGACTTCACCAAAAATCTTCGGGTGAAATTATTTTGAGTATGAAAGATAATGGTGTAGGTTTTCCAGAAGGCGTTGATTTTCGCCAGGTGAATTCTTTAGGTATGGAATTGATCAGTACCCTCACTCAACAATTAGAGGGGAAAATTGAGATGAAACGGAGAAAGGGAACGTTGTTCACTCTGAGATTTTATGAACTTAAATATCGCCCTCGCATTCCCACTTAAAATCTTCAAAGCTTTTCAGCGATCGCCAGATCAACTCGTACAGTTGTTTGTTGATTGGGTCTGCTTTCAATGATTAGTTTCCCGTTATGTAACTCGACTAAACGCTTGACAATACTCAAACCCATTCCAGAACCTTGTTGTTCATAAAGTTTGCGTTCAAATTGTAAATGAGTACCAATTTTTTCAATCTGTTCCGGTGTCAGTCCTCGTCCTTTATCGCTGACAAAAATAACAAATCTGTTATCCTTGACTTCAGTTTTGACTAAAACAGGTGTACCGGGTTCAGAAAATTTAAAAGCATTATTTACCAATTCTTCGACTAATTTAGCGAGTCGGGTGGCGGCGATTTGCACCGGGGAGTCTTGCAGTTTGAGTTGTAAATCTGTTTCTCGATTAAATAGTCTGGCTTGTTCTTTAGCTGCATCAGAAATGAGCGTATCAACAGAACTTACCGAACTCTTTTGTAAAGCTTGAATTCTTTGGTTGTTCGTGGAAATTAGTTCTAAGTCAGCATAGAGTAAAAAGTTGATAATCAGACGATTGAGGCGTTGACCAGAAGTGCGAATATCTGCCAACATTTTTCGCATCTCATCGACATCGAGATCTTCTAATTCTAACAATAATAATTCGGTATTTCCGAGAATTCCATTCAAAGGTGTTCGCAGTTCGTGGGGTAGAGAATGGGTAATACTGCGCCGCAATTCATCGAGTTTGAGTTGAGATTGCTTCTCAAAGATTTCCTGCTTTTTTAGGCGAGTTTTGACTGCCTCTAATAATTCTTCTGCGGTGCAAGGTTTGGTTAAATAGTCATCTGCTCCTAATCCCATTCCTTGGCGTATATCGGTATGTTCTGCTTTAGCCGTGAGGAAAATAAAAGGAATTGTTGCAGTTGTTGGGTTGGAACGTAAGGCACTCAAAACCCCATATCCATCGAGATCAGGCATCATCACATCACATAAGATTAAATCCGGTAAATATTCGCTCGCTTTTTGAAATCCGATGCGGCCATTCTCAGCACCCAGGACTTCAAAATCTTCAATTTCTAACAGTTCAATAATGTTATCTCGAATGGCAAACTCATCTTCAATGACTAAAATCTTACTCATAAATTTTAAGTTTTGTTTAAACTAAATATCAAGGATTAAATTAAAAGTTGTATACAATGAATAAATAAGTTTATACGAGTTCTATGATATCACCACTTTAACTCAGATTTTCTGAAGATTCAAGCACCGGAATCGTTACAGTAAAGGTTGTCCCCTTTCCCACTTCACTGTCAACGCTAATTTCACCTCCATGCAACTCTACCGCTTGTTTGACAATGGACAAACCCAGTCCCGTTCCTTTGATATCACCCACATTAGCCGCCCGTTCAAAGGTTTGAAAGAGTTTTGCTTTGTATTCAGGGGGAAGTCCAATTCCTTGATCTTGAACTCGAAAGACAAGTTTTTGGGACTCTTGAATTACATCAAAGTGAACGGTACCCCCCTCGGGAGAATATTTAATCGCATTTGAAAGTAAGTTCCCCAAGATATGATTGAGAAGCTTTTCATCTAACATTAATTCTATCTCTGGATCACAGTTACAATTAAACTCCAAAGTATGTTTGTTAGTGAGTAACACTTGGAAACTGTCGATTAAATTTGAGCAATACTGTGTCAAATTTAAAGGTACAGGTTTGAAAACCATTTTACCTGACTCTGTGAGACTCAACATCAGCACATCTTCGAGTAACTGATTCATATTTTTGATCGCGGATTTAATGCGTTGAAAGTGTTTTATTTTTTTTTCACTTGTCAGTTTTTGATCATAATTTTCTAAGAGGTCAGACGACATCTGAATTGCTGATAATGGGGTTCGTAAGTCGTGAGATGCTATTGATAAGAGTCGAGATTTTTCATCTTTGCTTAACTGCACATTTTCTAGATTTTTTTGCATCTCGAGTTGGGCTTGATGTTTTCGCAATGCTAGCTTGATAGTCGCATGAAGTTCCCGATCTTTGTAGGGTTTTAATATATAGCCATAAGACCCTGTTTGTTCGGCTCTTTCTAGGGTACTATCATCCGCATAAGCCGTGACATAGATCACCGGAATATTGAAGCATTCATTAATTTTTTCTGCGGTCTCAATTCCATCCATTTCGCCTTTAATGACAATATCCATTAAGACTAAATCGGGTTGAGTTTCTCTAACTTGCTCTAAGGCTTTGTCACCGAAAGACACAATACCAACCACTGTATATCCTAGCTTTTGTAATTTTCGAGCTAATCCTTTAGCAATTAATAGTTCATCTTCAACAATTAAAACTTTAACTTCGCTCATAGTTAATCTTTGCGCTTGGCTTAACAAAATGTTGATAGATATATATATTGTATAATATATGAGGAAAAAAAACGATTAAAATTAATTATAATATTGAGTTTCTTTTCACGAACTGCTTAATCTCTGAAGCGGATACTAATGAGACTTGTTGTGCCTGATCACATTTTTGCTTTTTCAACAAGATTAGTTGTTCGTCGGTTTCGACTCCATCTGCTATGACTTTCAGCTTTAAACGTTTAGCAATAGAAGCAATCATATCAATTACAGTTGATTTGGGTGAGAGGGTTTGTAGCAACCTAGAATCAAGTTTGATGCTATCGATAGAGAGTTCTCCTAAATAACTAATCGTCGTATGTTCTAAATTAAACTGACTGATGATTATTTTAATTTTCATTTGTTTTATATTGAGCAATTGAGCTGCGAGTGCATTCAAATTTTTAGCACGGGCAATCAGATCAGCATCAATCTCTAATTCTAAACTAGATGGATTTCCCCCAAATTCTTGACCAATATAAATGAGTTTTTGAATGATATTTTGATCCGTGAATAATGATTCTGGAAACGGCACTGCAACCTCTAAAGATAGTCGGGAATTTTGCCACATTTGAGCTTGTTTAACTGCGGTTTTAAGCATCCATTCACTCAGGGTTAGTGTTAAACCTGATTCAGCCATTAAATCTGAAATTTGAGCTTGAGAAATCACTCCCAATTGGGGATGATACCAATAAATAGCAGTTCCCACCCCGACTATTTTTCGTCTACGAAGATCAATTCTCGGTTGATAATAAACTTTTAATTGCTGATGTTCCCAAGCTTGACGGAAATCTGATATTAATTGAAATTGTTGAGATCGATCAGAACCAAACAGGGGACGACTATAAATTTGAGAGCGGTTTCCACCCAGTTTCTTTGCTTCTCCCATCGCCATACCCGCCTGTCGCCGTAATTCTTCTAAGGTGGAAGCATAAGGATAAAAAGCAACTCCAATTGTTGTGGTAACAGGAATCCGTTGTCCATTAATATTAAAGGGTTCACTGACTAAATTGAGTAAGGATTGAGTCAGATCTTCGACTTCAGAAGTCTGAGTAACTGGGGAGAAAATTATCCCAAATTCATCCCCATTTAAACGAGCAATCACAGCACCTTCGATGGGTTGAATAAACTGATTAAATCGTTGGGCTAACTGTTGAATAATCAAGTCTCCATTGGGATAACCAATCGCTTCATTAACCCGTTGAAATCTATCCAATCCGAGTAAGAAAAATGGAACTAGATTTTTCTGTTTGTCTCGTTTGGCGATCGCTTGTTGTAAATAACCTTCGGTTTCTAAAGCCTGGAGGTTGGGTAAACCCGTGAGTTTATCATAACGTTCTAATTGTTTAATTTGTTCTTGTTGTTGAGCATTTCGTTGTAGTCGAGCCGCGATTGCTTCTAATAATTCCTCACTACTACAAGGTTTAGTTAAATAATCATCTGCACCCAAATTCATCCCCTGTCGTAAATCCGTTCGTTCTGCTTTAGCCGTGAGGAAAATAAAGGGAATATTAGCAGTTTCTGGCTGTTTTCGTAACTCCGTTAAGACTTGATAGCCATCGAGTTTCGGCATCATTACATCACATAAAATCAAGTCAGGAATGTTCTTTTTTGCCTGTTGTAATCCCTGCATTCCGTTGATCGCTGTCTCAACTTCAAAGTCTTCAATCTCTAACAGTTCGGCAATATTTTCTCGGATCAAATCTTCGTCTTCTATAATTAAAACTTTAGTCATTTTGTTTGGTTCCTTGAAACTTTAAGCATTATTGTGATTAAAAGGTTAAGCTTTTATTGCTTTCTACTAAAACTTGAAACTCCTGAGAAGGTAGAGGACGACTGAATAAATAACCTTGAATAATATCACACTGATATTGTCGCAATACATTTAATTCGGCGGTCGTTTCTATCCCTTCAGCGACTACCTGTAAGTTAAGCTGATGAGCCATTTTAATTACCGCTTCAACGATGATTTGATTTTTCGGATTTTGATCGATATTTTGAATGAAGCAGCGATCTAACTTCAACACATCAAAGGGAAATTGTTGTAAGTAGCTGAGAGAAGAATACCCAGTCCCAAAGTCATCAATGGCAACTTGTAAACCTAAAGCCTTAAGACGATTCAATTTTTGGATCGAACTGTCTTCATGCTCAACTAAAAAACTTTCGGTTAATTCTAACTCTAAACAGGACGGAGGTAAACCTTCACTGAGTAAAATTTCTAAAACTTTTTGGCGAATATCAGGAAGATTGAACTGACGCCCAGATAAATTCACAGCGATTTGGAGAATTTCTAAGCCAAGTTTATGCCAGGCTTTGGTTTGTCTACAAGCCGTTCTCAGCACCCATTCTCCTATCGGTTCAATTAAGCCTATTTCCTCAGCTAAGGGAATAAAAACCGCCGGAGAAATAAATCCTCGTTTACTATGTATCCACCGAATTAAAGCTTCTGCACCCATGATTTTACCGGTTTTCAGATTTACTTTAGGCTGATAGTAAAGCTGAAATTCATTTTGTTCTAATGCTCGTCTGAGGTCATTTTCTAAAGCAATTTGCTCATCATCTTTCGTGTGCCATATTTCCTGATAGTATTCATAGCGATTTCCACCTTTTTGCTGAGAGTAATGTACGGCGACTTGACTGCGATGTAAGAGTTGATCAATTTCATCTCCATCCCGAGGATAAAAAGCAATACCCATACTGAAGCTTATTGCAATCTCTTTATCAGAAATAAAAAAGGGTAAAGACAAGTTTTTAAAGAGATTATTGGCAAGATTAAGGACTTGATTTTCATCCGTCATCGGTTCTAAAATAAGAATGAATTTTTCTTCATTTAAGTAGGCGATTTTTGCCTTTGAACCTAACTGATCAGTCAAGCGTTCCCCGACGGCTTTTAAAAGACAATTACTGGCTTCATATCCCCAAGCTTCATTAATTCGTCTAAAGCGATCTATGTTGATAGCAATCACGCCTATAAGTTGACGTTTTGCATCATTTACAGCTTGTTTAGTTTCCTCAAACTTTTCTCGAATTGCTAAACGATTGGGTAAATTTGTAATGGGATCAATATAAATTAATTGATGAAGTTCTTCTTGAACTTTCTGTACCTGACTTTCATAGTGCTGTTTGACCAGTAAATGTTTTTCCAGTCGCACTGTAATCGCTTTGAGAAGTTCGGTGGCGGTACAGGGTTTACTAATATAGTCATCAGCCCCAAGTTCCATTCCTTTTCGGGTATTCGCTCGATCTGATAACGCAGTCATAAATATAAATGGAATTGTCGCTGTTCTGGGATGAAGACGCAATTGTTCTAACACTTCATATCCGTTTACAATCGGCATCATTACATCGCATAAAATCAAATCAGGTTGCTGTTTTTGAGCCAGATTAATTCCAACTGCGCCATTTTCGGCTTCCCACACCTCAAAGTCTTCGACTTCGAGCAACTCTTTTATATTAACTCTAATTAGTTCTTCGTCTTCTATAATTAAAATTTTTCTCATTTTTTCGATTTTAGATAAATAAAATTACAGAAAGCAGAGGCAATATTTTGACGGACTTCAAAGGCTTTTGGACTCAACTACAGTTAAAAAAATTTTTCAGTTTAGCTGTTTTTAAGGGTAAAGTTACTTGCACTTCTGTGCCGACATTTTCCTCACTCTCAATGAGAATTTCACCCTGATGTAAATCGACTATTTTTTTGACCAAAGATAATCCTAAACCCGTTCCTGATATTGTGCTAGTATTTGTGCCTCGATAAAAGTTTGTAAACAATCGCTCCCGATCTTTTTGCGGAATGCCGATTCCACTATCTTTAATTTTGAAGATTGCTTGATCATTTTCACAAATGAGCTGAAATTTAATCTCTCCACCTGCGGGAGAATATTTAATCGCATTGGATAGCAGGTTATTGATCAATTGTCTGAGAATATTTTCATCGAAGACTCCCTCATCACTTGAACCTTTATAGCTGAAAAGGATGGAATGCTTATCGGTTTTCTGTTGCATTTTTTCGACGAGAGTGCGACAAAATACATTTAGGTTTAGTGGGGTTAAGGTGATCTCTAAATGACCCGACTCCAGTTTACCGACAATTAAAATATCTTCTAATAAACTGGTCATGTGCTCAATTCCCTGTTTAATCCGCTGAAAATGGGTCTGTTTTTTGTTGTCCGAAATTTTATTGCTGTAGTTTTCGAGCATTCCGGCTGAAAATGAAATCGTCGTGAGCGGAGTCCTAAATTCATGAGAAACTGTAGTAATAAAACGCGATTTTAGATCATTTAATTCCTGTTCGAGCTGTTTCATTTGCTGATGATGTTGTTCGATTAGCTGTTGTTTTTCTGTTTCGAGTTGATTAATCTTTTGGTGGAGATCTTCTCCCGCTACCGAGGAGCTTTTATTTTGATCAATATAGGATTTATCTGGCATCATAAATTTCAAGTTAATTCAGGTTTATTTTTTGAGATCAGACTGACAATTCATCTATAGAGTTGGCTTTGAATGTAATACTGATTATTTTGAGCTAAAGGAAAGATAAACTTTAATCGAATTGATAGATTTTTATCGATGTAAACTACAGTTTTCCTTGAATATAACCCAATGAGTAGAGATTGAGTGGTACTCTCGTATAAAATATAACGTTTGTTCGGTTGATCACTCAATTGATCTCAAGGGACGATCTCAAACTCTAGTTTCTATTCTAGTTCAACTGCTTGAAATTAAATTTAAAATTTGTAACCTCCCCGAGTTAATCGGTAGCCTGAATCTGTTGGCTCAAGTTAAGATTAAACTATATCAAATAATATACCCTCAACTCTAACTTACCGATATTCTACAAATAACAATGGTTATACAGCCCGACCCCGTATCGATCTGTTCCCTAAATTGGGATAATTTGGTAGAAATTTTAGATAGTCATCCCCTTGTGGTTGCGCCAGAGACTCCGGTCTTAGAGGCTTTGGCGAGCATGAATCAGAGTGAAGATCCTTACTCAATTCAACCCTATCAGAATATTTCTGTCCAGCCGACAGAAAACCATAGCTATGTTTTGGTTATGGAAAACAATCGGTTAATGGGTATTTTAACAGAACGAGATGTAGTTAGGCTAACTGCTTTTGGAAAAACCCTTTCTCAAGCTTCTGTGGGGGAAGTGATGAGTCCACAGGTTCAGGTTTTACATGAGGCCGAATACCAGGGAATTTTCACAGTTTTATTACAATTTAAAACCCATCAAATTCGTCATCTTCCCGTTGTAAATGATCGAGATCAATTATTGGGTGTGATCACACAACAAAGCCTCAACAAAGCTCTCAAACCTGCCAACCTGTTAAAATTGCTTACTGTGGCTGAGGTGATGAACGCTCAAGTAATTGACGCCCCCTGCACCGCCTCAATATTAGAAATTGTTCAAATAATGACTCAACACCAAGTGAGTTGTATTGTGATCACCGAAACCCAAACTTGTGCTGAGGATCACAAAGTCATCAAAATTCCAGTTGGGATGATCACAGAGCGAAATATTGTTCAGTTTCAGATTTTAGGTTTAAATTGCGATCGCCTCCTAGCCCAAGAGGTGATGAGTACGCCGCTTTTTAGTGTCAAAAGCAGCGATAGTCTGTTGAGCGCTCATCAACAAATGCAACAACATAAAATTCGTCGGTTAGTCGTAACCGGAGAACGGGGCGAACTGGTGGGGTTAGTGACTCAGAGTAATTTTCTCGAACTCCTCAACCCCGCTGAACTCTATACGATAGTCGAAATTTTACAAGACAAAATCGGTCAACTCGAAACAGAAAAACAACAATTTCTCAAACAGCAACAAGTCGAAACCGAACTGAAAATTCGCGCCCAACAACAAGAAGCGATCGCCCAACTGAGTCAACAAGCCATTTGTCAAACTCAACTCGATCCTTTACTCACCGAAGCCGTTACTCTAGTCGCTCAAACCCTAAACATTCAATACAGCGAAATTTTTGAACTCCTCCCCAACGAAGCAACATTGTTACTCAGAAGCGGAGTGGGTTGGTTTCCTGATGTAATCAAACAAGCAACGATCTCCGCCAGTTCCCAAACGATGGCGGGCTACACCCTCAACCAAGGTAAACCCGTGATCGTTGAAGATTTACGAGTAGAAACCCGCTTTCGAGGCACTCCTCTGCTTCACAATGTCGGGATTATCAGTGGGGCAACAGTAATTATTGCAGGAAAAGAACGCGCCTTTGGAGTTTTAGGCGTTCACTCCCCCCAAGCGCGAAGTTTCTCCCCCGACGACATCAACTTTTTACAAGCGATCGCCAATATTATCGCCTCTACCGTCACACGATTAGACACGGAACAAGAATTCAATCAATTTTTTAATCTGTCTGTCGATTTATTTTGTATAGCCGGAGCAGATGGTTATTTTAAACGCATCAACCCCCAATTTCCCGCCTTATTGGGTTATAGCGAAGCGGAACTGTTGTCTCAACCCTTATCTAACTTCGTTCACCCCGAAGATCGAGATAAAACCCAATCCGAATTAGAAACCTTAACCCAAGGAATTCCCTCTCGAAATTTTGAAAATCGCTACCGATGTAAAGACGGTTCCTATCGTTGGTTATCTTGGACTTCAACACCGCTTGAAGAAGGCGTTGTCTATGCTGTCGCCCGTGATATTACCGATCGCAAACAGTTTGAACAACAGCTACAAACCAGCCAAAAACGCTACGCCACCCTCGCCGAAGTCTCTCCTGTGGGGATTTTTCATGGTAATACTCAAAAAGAATTTTTCTATGTAAACCAACGGTGGTGTGAGATGACTGGGCTAAGTCCAGAAGAAGCACTGGGGACAGGTTGGCATCGAGTCATTCATTGTGAAGATCGAGAGCGAGTGTTTCAGCAATGCACTGAAACAGTTCAACAACAGAAAATGTTTCAGTGCGAATATCGCCTTCAACGTCCTGATGGGACTATAGTTTGGATCTATAGTGAAGCTAGACCCGAACGGGACTCCAAGGGAGTGATTATTGGTTATGTGGGGACAGTTACCAATATTAGCGATCGCAAACAAGCCGAACTCGCCCTACAAAAGCTTAATCAACAATTAGAAGAAAGGATAGAACAACGCACCGCTCAATTACGAAAAATTAATCAGCAACTCTTACAAGAAGTTCGACAACACCGACGAACCGAAGCCGAACTTCAACAAAGTCAGCACTTTATCCAAAGTGTTGCTGATGCGACACCAAATATTATTTATATTTACGATCTTATCGAGCAACGGAATATTTATGTTAATCGGGAAATCGAGATTATCTTAGACTATTCTCGCCAACAAATTAAAGACATGGGCGATCAACTGTTTGCCACGATTATTCATCCCGAAGATTTAGCTAAATTTCCCGAACATCACCTCAAATTTGACACCGCCAAAGACAATGAAATTATCGAAATTGAGTATCGAGTGCGAGATGTTCAGGGAAATTGGCATTGGTTACTCAGTCGAGATACCGTATTTGCTCGCACCCCAGACGGAAAACCCAAACAAACCCTCGGTGCTGCATCGGATATTACCGATCGCAAACAAACAGAAGAACAATTACGGTTGAGCGAAAAAGCGATCGCCGCCAGTAACAATGGGATTGTTTTAGCCGATGCTCGTTTAGAAGATCATCCGATTATTTTTATTAATCCCGCTTTTGAAAAAGTTACTGGATATTCTGCCTCAGAAATCATTGGAAAAAACCTCCGTTTTCTGCAAGGTTCGGATTACAATCAACCCGAACTAGAGCGGTTGCGAACAGCACTCAAAAATCAAGAAAGCTGTACGGTTGTTCTTCGCAATTATCGCAAAGATGGGAGTTTATTTTGGAATGAATTAAACCTTTCGCCAATTTATGATAAACAGGGAAATTTAACCCATTATTTAGGGCTTCAAAATGATGTTACCGACTCCAAACTCGCCGAAGAACGACTGCGAAAACAAGTTGAACGAGAACAACTCATCAAAGCCGTAACTCAACGGATTCGAGAATCTTTAGATCTCAATGAAATTCTGAATACAACCGTCAGAGAAGTTAAGCAAGTATTAGAAACGGATCGTGCTTTAATGTATCAGATTTATTCAGATGAAACCGGAAAAGTGATCGCAGAAGCGGTTAATCCTGATTTGACTGCTATCCTCGATCAAACCTTCCCCGCAGAAACGTTTCCCGCAGAAATCTATGACGATTATATTCGGGGTAAAGTGGGGATTATTTCTAATGTAGACACGGAGAATGTTTCACCTTGTTTGGTAGAATTTGTCCAGCAATTTAAAGTGAAAGCAAAAGTTGTGGTTCCAATTGTTTTGAAAAATAAACTCTGGGGGTTGTTGATTGTTCATCAGTGTTCGAGTCCGAGAAAATGGTTATTAAAAGACATTGATTTACTCAAACAACTCGCCAGTCAACTGGCAATTGCGATCAAACAATCTAAACTCTACAAACAGCTACAAATCGAATTACAAGAGCGCCAAGAAGCAGAAGAAGCTTTGTCAATGAGTCAGGAACGATTACAATATTTGCTGTCTTCGAGTCCGGGTATTCTTTACAGTATTGAAGCAAAAGGAGATTACCGCACGACGTTTGTCAGTGAGAATGTTTCCCGGATTTTAGGTTATCATAAAACCGAAATTATCAGTGATCAATTCTGGTTTGAGCATATTCATCCTGATGATACTTCTAGCATTTCAAGCATCGGATTAGCTCCTTTATTTGAGCAAGGATATTACAGCCACGAATATCGTTTTTTACATGGTGACGGGACGTATCGTTGGATTTATGATCAAATGAAATTAATCCGAGATGCTGCGGGTAAACCTTTAGAAATTATTGGGTATTGGATTGATATTAGCGATCGCAAACAAGCAGAAAAACAACTAATTAAGCTTTCTGAACGCTTGCAAGTAGCGCTTAAAGCTGGAAACATTGGAATTTGGGAATGGGATATTGCCAACAATGTCTTAACTTGGGATGAGCGGATGTATGAACTTTATGGGATGAAACCCTCAGAGTTCGAGAATGTTTATGAAGGTTGGATACAGAGAGTGCATTCTGAGGATCGAGATCGAGCAGATTTTGCGATTCAACAAGCATTGCGAGGGCAAAAGGACTATGATATTGAATTTCGAGTTCGACGTCCTGATGGTTCGACTTGCTACCTCAAAGCCGATGCTATTATTCTACGCAATCAAGCAGGCGAAGCTGTACGGATGACGGGGATTAACTACGACATCAGCGATCGCAAACAAGCCGAACAACAGCTAAAAGCGACAAACGAACAATTACAAGCGGTTCTCGATGCCGTTCCGGGGTTTGTTTCTTGGGTCAGTTCCGATCTTCATTATTTGGGAGTGAACCGCCAACTCGCAAGAGCGATGAAGTTATCTCCGGAAGATTTTATCGGTCAAAAAATTGGATTTTTAGATTCTTATTCGTCTACGTTTAGCCAATTCTTTATTCAGTTTTTCAAAGATCGGAATAGTTACAATCGTCAACGAGTTTTAGAAGTCAAAGTTAAGAATGAAAACCGATTTTATTTACTAATTGCTCAGAAATATAATCAAGATAGAGCAGCAATTTTAGTGGGAATTGACATTACTGAACACAAACAAATAGAAGAACAACTGCAAGCAACCACTTCTCGCCTCAGCACCCTGATTGAAAATTTACAGTTGGGAGTTTTGGTAGAAGATGAAAATCAGCAAATTGTTTTAGCAAATCAAACCTTCTGTGATTTGTTAAAAATAAAAGAGAATCCTAAAACTCTGATCGGACATAATTTTTCTAACTTGACTGAGGACTCTCAATATTTATTTTCCGATAAATTCCAATTTATTCAACAATATCAAGAGATTATTAATCAAGGAGAAATTGTCATCAATGAAGAATTACAACGCTCAGAAGAACAAACATTTGAACGAGATTATGTTCCGATAAAAATTGATCAACAATCTCAAGGACATCTATGGATATATCGAGATATTAGCAATCGTAAGCAAGCAGAATTACAATTAAAGAACTCTCTCAAAGAAAAAGAAGTTTTGCTCAAAGAAATTCATCATCGGGTCAAAAACAATTTATTTGTTGTCGCCAATTTGTTAGAGTTTCAATCGGATTACTTTGACGACCCCAAACTCGTCCAAGCCTTAGAAGACAGCAAAAACCGAGTCTTTTCAATGGCGTTAATCCATGAAAAACTCTATAAATCAATCAATTTAGACCGGATTAATTTTGGAGAATACCTAGAACAATTAATCGAACATCTGTTAGAATCTTATTGTGGAATTTATGATCGGGTTAAATTTGTACCGGAAATCGACCCAATTTTCTTAAATATTGAAACGGCTCATCCCTGCGGGTTAATTGTCAATGAGTTAGTCTCCAATGTCTTTAAACACGCTTTTCCCGATGGAATGACGGGTGAGGTTGAGTTAAAGCTGAGTCAAAATTCTGAAGGTTTAGTCACACTGACTGTTAAAGATAATGGTATTGGTTTTCCCGAGAATATTGATTTTCAAAATGTGGAGTCTCTCGGAATGGAATTGATTTGTACATTAACCACTCAG
>CAZNCM010000061.1:0-471 GCA_964571155.1 uncultured Lyngbya sp.
CTAAAGCGTTGTGATGAGTAATAAATGGACGCGCCGCCGCACCCCCGTAAATCGCTTGTAAAACCGGAGTTTCGATTTCATCAAAATCTGCATTCCACAGATAAGTTCGCATACTTTTAATAATCCGACTGCGAAGTTTAAAGGTGGCAAAAGATTCGGGGTTACTAACTAATCCTAACTCGCGATGACGCCGACAAATTTCGGGATCGTTGACGCCATAATAGGAGTCAGGAAAGGGAATGGTTGCTTTTGAAAGGACATCTAACCGTTGAACTTGTACGGAAAGTTCGCCTCGGTTTGTGCGACAACCTATTCCTTCAGCGCTGATAAAATCTCCGGTATCTAATAATTTTTTGATTTGATTAAAAGATAATCCACCCGATTCTCCCGTGACGAGTTTTTTCTCGATTTTGAGTTGAATGGTTCCCGACGTATCGGTTAACCCAATGAAGCCAATACTCCCACTATCGC
>CAZNCM010000061.1:481-16538 GCA_964571155.1 uncultured Lyngbya sp.
AAGGTGATGCGTCCGCAGACTTTGAGGGGGACTTCGTTGGGGTCTACTTCGCCATCTTGGAGTTCATTTTCGGGCTGGGAGAATCGATCTTTGATGGCTTGGGCGGTGTGCGATCGCGCAAAGGACTGACTGGGGTAGGGGTCTATTCCCAGCGATCGCAAGTCGTCTACTTTTCGAGAACGGACTTCGGCTTCGTTACGGGTTTCATTTTGAGCCATATTTAGGATTTCCTGTAGAAGTTCAAGTTTAATGTTCTATCATAACTTGTTACGAAACTATATTTTTTCAGATAGCGATCGCATTTAATTCTTAAGTTAATCTAAAAAAAGTAGGTTGGGTTAAGCGAAAGCGCAATCCAACACTCCCATAATTTTTGTAAGGTTTTCTGTTTTTCTTGATAATTTATTGTTGGGTTTCGTTCCTCTACCCAACCTACAACAATTTTTATTGATATCTTTTTCAGTGATGCTGTTAAGTATTCGGGTTAAATTTGAAGGTTTTAAGCGTAACGTTTGGGTTTATAATTTGGGAATGATTTGGAGAAAATAAGATGGATGCCAAAGAACTGTTAGAGAAATATGCTCAAGGCGAACGGGACTTTCAGGGAGTTGAACTCAAAGGAGCTGATCTACAGAATGCTGATTTAAGTGGAATCAATCTTAATAGCGCGGATTTGACAGAAGCTAACTTAAGTGAAGTAAACCTAACTGATGCTACCTTAAAAAATGCAAATTTGAGTTCAGCAAACTTACAGTATACAGAACTTATTTCTACTCAGTTACTATATGCAAATTTAAGTAAAGCTGACTTGAGTGGAGCTGATTTATCTACTCGTCGTGGGGGATACTATGCTAATCTGGGTGCGGCTGATTTAACGGAAGCAGATTTAAGCAATATACAAGCCCACGAATTGCGTATTATCAACGCAGATTTGAGTAATGCAAACTTAAGTGGAGCTAAACTAAGCTCTGCACAGTTGATGAATACCAATTTAGAAAATGCTAACTTGAGTCTAGCAAATCTAAGCAATGCCAATTTAAGTGAGGCTTGTCTTAATAATGCAGATCTTAGTCAAGCAAATTTAAGTAGAATAATATTGCAGGGAGCAGAGATTCAGGAAGTAAAGCTATACAAAGTAAACTTGGAAAATACTGATTTGACAAGGCTGATTTTTAAAAATGCTGACTTCAGAATGGCAAATCTTAAAAAAGTAAAACTAAGAGAAGCTTCTTTAGAACAATGTAATTTTCAACGTGCAAATCTTACCGAATCTGACTTAATTGGAGTGAATGTAAATGGAGCTAGTTTTGTGGGTGCTGACTTAACTTATGCTAATCTTTACCGAGCTAATATTGAACAAGCGGAAATTTTAGGTGCAATTATGCCTGACGGAGAAATGTATGAAATCGATAGCTATAAAATAATAGTCAGAACACCAGGAAGTCAACAACAAAAAGTAATTCATACAGACAAAGCACCCGAACCGCCTAACTCTCGAAATCAAGCCGTTATTGTCAATGGGATGATATTTGTAGCCGGACAAATTGGTATTGATCCGCGACTGAATAGTATTTTAGATGTAGAAGATGTCAGCAAACAAACCGAACAAATTATGGCAAATTTAGAGATAATATTAGCCGAAGCGGGGGCAACTTGGGCGGATGTCGTTAAAACAACGATATTCTTAAAAAATATGAGTGATTTTGCAGCAATGAACGCTATTTATGCGAACTATTTTGATGCAGAAATTGCCCCGATTTGTGCTAGCGTTGCAGTGTCTCAACTTCCCCAAAACGCCCTCGTTCAAATTGAGTGTGTGGCGTTGAGTCGTTAGATAAAATGATTTTATTTATGACCCCTCCCTAGCCATCTCCTTTGAGGGGAGGGAACTGAAATAAAGATTTGAGTTAAAAGGAAGATTCATTAATTGTTTTAGATATTTAATAATCAAAAAAAATACTCCCCTCGCCTCGTAGGAGAGGGGTTGGGGGAGAGGTCAAAACACAATTTGAGTTCGACTTTAAAACAGCCCTGCATTATTGGGGGATTTAGGGGGCAATGGATTTAAGGGGCGAAAGTTATCAACAAAAGATTTATCTATACACAGTATCCTTCCCAGAGAGAGTTCAGGGATAAGATCATAAATCTTAATATAAAATAAAAAGGTAAGAAAATTTACAGTTTGGCAGTAAACTAAAACTCATTGGGTGATGGAGACACCGATAATGTATGCGACTGAACTTTTGGAACGATACACCAAAGGAGAACGAGATTTTGAAGGCGTTGAACTTGTAGGAGCCAGTTTAGATCGCCTCGATTTAAGTGATATCAACCTGCAAAATGCTGATCTGACTGACGCCAATCTCAACGAAACAAAGTTAATGCGAGCAAATCTTTCTCATGCTAACTTAACTTCTGCAAATTTACGGGGAGATTTGCGTCAAGCTATCCTTTCTCATGCAACTTTAAACGAGGCTGATTTAGGACGAGCAAAGCTACATGGAGTTGATTTAACGGGTGCGAATTTAACGGGAGCAAACTTAACGGGAGCGAGTCTAAACCATGCGAATTTACAACAAGCAAACTTTCACAATGCCGACTTAGATGCCGTGAATTTAATTAGTGCAAATTTGAGAGGTGCAGACTTAAGTCGTTGCGAATTTAAGTCGAGCGGATTTAACCGAGGCGAACTTATCAGAAGCAAATTTATGTGGTGCCAATCTACTCGAAACCAATTTAACCCGAGCAAATTTAAACAAAGCCAACTTACAAGACGCTAATTTAATTCGGACAATTTTATTAGAATCTGATTTAAGTTTAGCAGAACTGAGTAATGCTCGACTCCAAGATGCCAACTTAGAAGGTGCCAAACTCCAACAAGCCAACTTAACCGGGATTAATTTGTCCAAATTAAATCTAGCGAGAGTAAATCTTAATCGTGCAAACCTCAAAAATGCCAATCTTCGAGAAACGTGTTTTGAGGGTGCAAACCTAAGAATTGTTAATCTTAATCAAGCGAATTTAATTCGTGCTAATCTGAGTAGAGCAAGTTTAATTGGAGCAGATTTAACCGATGCGAACCTCTACGGAGCGAACCTCGAAAATGCTGAATTTTTGGGGGCTGTTATGCCCGATGGAGAAATCTGTGAAATTGATACAAGCTTAACTCAACTCACCCAAATTAAAGCGATGACACGTCAAATTATTCGGACAGATAAAGCCCCTGCTCCTGTTGGCCCCTACAATCAAGCAGTAATTGCGAATGGGATGGTCTTTGTCGCCGGGCAAATTTCTATCGATCCCACAACAAATCAAATTGTTCATCTCCAAGATGTTGCTAAACAAACCGAACAAATTATGGCTAACTTAGAAGCCGTTTTAAGCGCAGCCGGAGCCAGTTGGTCAGATGTTGTCAAAACCACTATTTTCCTCAAAGATATGAACGATTTTGCGGCGGTGAATACGGTATATGGGCAGTCTTTTGACACCGAAAATGCTCCCGCTCGGGCTTGCGTAGAAGTGTCTCGTTTACCCAAAGATGTGTTAGTCGAAATTGATTGTATTGCAATGTTAGACAACCCTTCATAAATTGCAAAATGTCCGGAAATTCTCCCAACCCACCCGAAACAACAAACAATCTGATCAGGTCAGCATGAGAGTCAAATTAATCTTGTCATTATCAGCGTAGCGAAGAATCTACCAGAGACTTCATTTTATTCAAGATGACACTAGGATACTAAATTGCATTGAGCATGACCTTTCAAATCTATAAACTCAATCCATTTATTTAGGAGTGAAACCCGATGAATACCCCCAAAATTTCCCCCGCATTTTTTCCCGTTTTAGGGAGTAGTGATCCCAACTGTAAACAAGATGCGATTGTTATTTACAGAAGCGAACGTCCACCCGAAGAAATGCCTTCTCGGGGTGATGAACGACGTTTTCAAGTGATGCAACAACAAAGCCAACAAAATACAGACGTTGTTGCTAGAATGGCGACGAATTATCAAAATGCCACAGGTCAGTCATTACACGCGACAAAAGTGGGTTCTGGTGCATTACCTATCGCGACGGTAGAAGTGACTCGTAATACCCTTCCCGCCCTCGCGGAACAACCGGAAATTGTTGCAGTTATCCCCAACCAAAAAATTAAACTAATTAAACCCCAACAAATCGAATATTCTGATTTGATGGCTCAAGAAGAAAAGCAAAAAATGACTTGGGGTTTGCAAGTTTTAGACATTGCAAAAATGTGGGAAACCACCAAAGGAAAAGGCGTTAAAGTTGCGGTATTAGATACAGGTGTTTATAGTGATCATCCGGCGCTAAAAGATCGAGTCAAAGACTTTATTATTGTAGATCCAAATGGACGACGAATTACAGCGACACCTTATTTTGATGCTGGACAACATGGTACTCATGTTTGTGGAACGATTGGAGGCGGAAAAACAGATAAAGGAGTCTCAATTGGCGTTGCACCAGAAGTAGATTTATTGGCGGGGGGGGTTTTTATTGGAGATGCGACCTTACAAACCTTAATTGAAGGGATGGCTTGGGCGATTGAAAAAGGCGCTAGCGTGATTAATATGTCATTGGGTTTGACTTATTATGAACCCTTGTTTGCTGAAGTTTTTGATATGCTTATCAATCAATTTGATGTGTTACCTGTTGTTGCTATTGGCAACGAAAATCACGGCAATACCAGTTCACCCGGAAGCGCTCATAATGCGTTTTCAATTGGGGCGTTAGAAAAGTATCCTAATGATGAATTAGGAATTGCCTTTTTTAGTAGTGGGGCGAGTTTAGTTTTCCCGGAAGATGCGCCAAATAGTTGGGTGACAAAACCCGATGTTTCTGCACCTGGAACTCAGGTTTATTCTTGTATTCCTCCGGTTCAACAACCGAATGGAATTTATCAATATACTTACATGGATGGAACTTCAATGGCGACGCCTCATGTGGCTGGAGTTGTGGCGTTGTTGATGTCAGCTTGTCCGAAAGCCTCTTTGAGTTCTATTATTCAAGCCCTCAAAGAAACTGCTGACCATCCCGGTGGTGAAGAAATGCGTCCCGATAACCGTTGGGGTTGGGGTCGAATTCAACCGGTAAAAGCCTTAGAAGCGCTGAAATAATTAGGCATCCGTGTCAGGGTGGGTTCACTGGTAACAGATAACTTTATAAACCCGCCCTTCCTTTTTTTTCTGTTAATTTAGAGTGAGTTGAGGGCGCAAACCGCAGCGTCCCTACAGTGTTTTTATTGAATTCTGCAATGCTTCCTTTCGTTTGGTTGATTCAATTTTCTGAGTTACCGAATACAATGACAGGTGAAATTCATGTACTCAATTCTATGAAAATTAGTTCAGAATTTGCAGCCCGGTTATCTCGGATGAAATCAGGGGAAATGATTCGAGTTATTGTTTTTTTGAAAACTGAAACTCAGGGAACAAAAAAATCTCCCCAGGAAATTCAACAAATTGTAGAAAATAGACTGGATAATCTTCGCCCAATTGTCACAAAATATCAAGGCGAATTTCTCAACCCCCATCCGAATATTTTCGGTTCTATTGGGGTGAATATTACCGTGGCTGGCGTGTATGCCTTGGCTGAGTCGGAGTCTGTGAAGATGATTGTAGAAGATCAGGCGATTTTTCCTCGTTAATTGTTAAGGTTTCAGTCTATCTCTCGCAAAATTTGAAGAAATATGCCACAATAAGCTTTACTATCTCTGGGCAAAGTTAAGGGTTATTGTCAAGCATCCATGTCAACTCCCCGCATCCATCCTGATACTATAGAAGAAGTCAAGCAGAGGGCGGATATCTACGATGTCGTTTCTGAACGAGTCGTCCTCAAACGTCAGGGGAAAGATTTTGCGGGGTTGTGTCCGTTTCACGAAGAAAAAAGCCCCAGTTTTACTGTCAGTACCAGTAAGCAGATGTATTACTGTTTTGGCTGCGGGGCGGGTGGAAATGCGATAAAATTCTTGATGGAGTTGGATAAATCTTCGTTTGCAGATGTTGTTTTAGACTTGGCGCGTCGTTATCAGGTTTCGGTGAAAACAGAGTCTCCCGAACAACGTCAAGAGTTACAACAAAAGCTTTCGCTACGAGAACAACTTTATGAGATTTTAGCGATCGCAACGAGCTTTTATCAACACGCTTTATCTCAGTCTCAGGGTGTAGAAGCACTCGATTATTTAACTTATAAAAGACGCTTAAGTACAGAAACCATTCAACACTTTCAACTCGGTTACGCCCCCAAAGGTTGGGAAATGCTTTATGATTATTTAGTTGAACAAAAGCATTTTCCGGTTCATTTAGTCGAACAAGCAGGTTTGATTTTACCTCGCAAAAAAGGGAATGGTTATTATGATCGATTTCGCGATCGCTTGATGATTCCCATTCACGATCTTCAAGGGCGAGTGATTGGGTTTGGGGGGAGAACGTTATCTGATGAACAGCCTAAATATTTGAACTCTCCCGAGACGGAGTTATTTGATAAAGGGAAAACATTATTTGGGTTAGATAAGGCAAAAACAGCAATTTCTAAACAGGATAAAGCAGTTGTGGTTGAGGGGTATTTTGATGTGATTGCCCTTCATGCTGCGGGAATTGAAAATGTTGTGGCGGCGTTAGGAACGGCTTTGAGTATTACTCAAGTTCGGCAACTTTTAAGGTATACCGAATCTAAACAAATTATTCTCAATTTTGATGCAGATACAGCCGGGGCAAAAGCAGCGGAACGGGCGATAGGAGAGATTGAAAATCTGGCGTATCAGGGCAGTGTAAACCTGCGGATTTTGAATCTTAGTGAGGGAAAAGATGCCGATGAATTTTTATATGATTCTTCCCCCGAAGATTATCAAAATTTATTAGAAAATGCGCCGCTTTGGATTGACTGGCAAATTAGTCAGATGTTAGTCGGGCGAGATTTAACCAAAGTGGTAGAAGCGCAACAAGTCGCACAAAATATGGTAAAATTGTTGCATAAAATTGAGCAGGATATTCAGCGATCGCAATATATTCAGTCTTGTGCAGCCATTTTAAGTCAAGGGGAAGTCCGGTTAATTCCATTTCTCGTGAAAACGCTACAAAAGCAGCTACAAAAGTTACGGCGACGAGATGAATTTAAAGCAGAAGCATCTTCAGAGATCGAACTTCCAGTTTTAGCTGAACAGAGTTTATTACCCGAAGCCGAGGCGTTACTGCTGCGAATTTATCTACATTGTTCACCTTATCGTCAGACGATTGTGGAAGCGTTAGAAATTGGAAATTTACAGTTTAGTTTTTCCCATCATCGTTTTTTGTGGCGAAATATTTTGGAAATAGAAGAAAATTTAGAAGTAGCGATTGAATCAATTGATTTAATTTCAAAATTACAAGATCATTTGTTAGAGTTTCCAGATCAGCAACAACAAATCGATCATTTACTCTACTTAGATGATACCACACAAGCTAACCTTCGACGCGCCCCGTTGGAGATTCGGGCGGCAATTGCATCAATGGAGTTAACCCTGTGTCGAAAGCGTCGTAGTTTTGCCTTGCATATGTGGCAAAATACAGATCGGACTGAAAACCCGGAATTATGGAAAATCTACCATGAGGAGTTTCTAGCGGCGCATCAACGCATTCTAGAGTTAGAACCCCAACGGTATACAAAGTTCCACGACTTAGCAACCGTCCCTTTGGGAGAACTAGGTTAATTGATGTTCTTGATCTTCACAATCACAAGAATGAGCATCTTTTAGAAGTGTCATCTCCAGGTGGATAGGTCACTCTAGACTGTGTGGTATGATTAAATTAACAGAAGCAAAAAAAACTGCGGTTTTCAAGGGTTAATCTTATGTATTAATATTGTAGTATTAATGTAGTAATTTTCGAGGGGTTGAATCGGAGTCAAGTTAATGATTATACAGCAATATATAACGGGAACCCTCAATCCAATCTTAGGTCAATAGAAGAAAGAAACTCAGACCTTTGATGAAGAAATTTTAATCATCCTCCGTCGCCTTAATTTAATGAAACCCATTCTTAAAATTTCCTCATATTTCTCTCGTTTTCCGGAAGTAAACTGCTCGGTCTAGAAATATTTATTAAGATTGGAAGTTATTTCCATCTTATTCAAGTTTTGAGAGAAATATTCTCGCCGTGAATAGAATTTAAAATCCGCCTTTCACTCCCTTTTTGTTTCTTTAAAATCAAGTTGATTTCTGTGTTGTGTGAGAAGTCAGCTTCGGGGAAGTGTGAGCAAATCTTGAATGAAAACCTAAAACCCTAAAAAGGAGTTTACCATGTCGTACAGAACACTATTTTGTCTGGGCGTTACCACTTTATTAGCTGCCAGTGCAGTTCCAACTTTAGCTGCTCAGTCAAGTTCTATAGAGAATAGATCAAAGTTTTTCTACAGCGATATAGTTTTGAGTCACAAAGATCATCTTTTCCAAAAACATAGAACGATTGACACAGTAAGTTTTGCTACAGCAGATACAAAAGGAGAAAGTCCATCGAGTAGACCAATGCGAGAAGGAGGAAGCAGATAAAATTTATTATAAAGTAAGTTTCAAAAGATTACCGTTATTTCTTGAGTCGTTTCTCTCCCACCCAACTTAAAAAGCAGTTCAGGTGGGAGCTGATGTTTTTTTTTATAACTTAATCTTAAAGCCGATCTAATAGCGGAAAATTTGGGGAGTGATCGGGTTTAAAAGTTTTTTTGATAATCTTTACAAAGCATTTTATCTTTTTGATCAACTTGAGGATTAAAGTTTAAATAATCATCAAGCTGATTACAGGCTTTCCTCAGTAAATAGTTGACATTTGTAAAATCACCTATATTCCAAAAAATAACTCGATTTGCAGAGTCATTAGCAACAAGAGTCTGACCATCCGGACTAAAACTTGCTGATAGCATCGGTGCAGAGCCAATTTGAAGCGTTGTAATAAAAATTCCATTATTATTCCACAGTTTAACCGTATGATCCTGACTAGCAGAAGTAATAATTTCACCATCTGAACTAAAATTTACATCATAAATAATATTCTGATGCTTTTCTTGTTGGATATCAACCAAATCCAATTCTTGCCAATGAATATCCTCACCTATCCATAGCTTAATTAAACCTGTGTTTGTGGCTGCAACCAGTCGGAGATTCTTACCTGAAGCAGGACTAAAACTCACCGAGGTAAATTTACTCCCATTTCCTTCTATAATTTTCACAAGAGTACCATCTGGTTTCCAAATAATAATCCTACCATCATCACTGGCTGAAGCAAGAAACTGACTATCCGAACTAAAACTCAAGTCATTAATCGGGGCTTGATGTCCTTTCAAAGTCTGTAAAAGTTTGCCGTCACGATTCCAAAGCTTGAGTATTTTATCATCACTAGCAGTCGCAATTAACTTTCCATCTGGACTAAATTTAACTGTCCAAACTGGAGCATTATGAGGTAAGTTTTTGATCACTTCACCCTGAAGATTCCAAAGTTTTACGGTTTGATCTTCACTAGCAGAGGCGATCACTTTACCATCTGGACTGAAACTGATATTATTCACAAAATCACTATGGGCTGTGAAACTTAATTGCTTACTCAAAGTATAAGGTAGCTGTGGTTTAGCCCACCGATGCGCTTTCCAGAGAATCACTTGGTTTTGATCGCTGACAGAAGCTAGAAGTTGACCATCAGGACTAAAAATCATATTAAAAACTTTTTCAGTGGGTTGAAAAACTTGCGGGATACTATTAAGATTCCACATTCTTACGGTACTATCTCTGCTCGCTGAAACCAGCATTTGACTATTTGGAGTAAAACTAACCTGATTGACTGCATCTCGATGACCTCGAATATTGGTTTGAAGAATACCCTTCCGACTCCACAAGATAATATTGCCATTATTATCCGCAGAAGCAATGGATTGACCATCGGGGCTATAACTAACACTAAATACCGGATTTTTATGTTCAGCTAAAGTTTTAAGAAGTTTACCCTCACGACTCCACAACTTAACCGTTTGATCTGTACTTGCTGAGGCAATAGTTTGACTATCGGGACTAAATGCAATACTCCAAATATCCTCGTTATGAGCTTTTAAAGTTTTGATTACATTACCCTGACGGTTCCAGAGAATTAACATCCCATCCTGACTAGAAGAAGCAATAACCTGACCATCCGGGCTAAAACTAACACTAAAAACCGGACTCTTGTGATCTTTTAAAGTCGTAATTAAACTTCCCTCAATATTCCAAATTTTTACGGTTTGATCGCGACTAGCTGAAGCAATTTGTTGACCATCTGGACTAAAACTCAACCATTGTACAGCATCTTCATGTGCGAGAATTGTTTGGATCAAAGTGCCATCAGATTTCCAAAGTTTAATCGTTTTGTCTTCACTAGCAGAAGCAATCATTTGACTATCGGGACTGAATGTAACGTACCAAACTTTAGCATCATGTCCTTCTAGAGATTGAATAAGTTCACCCGTTGACTTCCAAAGTTTTATTTTTTGATCATCTCCAGCCGAAGCGATCATTTGACCATTTGGACTGAGATTAACACTAATAACATCCCCTAAATGTCCTTCTATACGATTACGTTCTAAAATAATATTAACGGCAGCTTGTAATTGTCTCACTGTCTTTTTTTCAAAATCAGAAACAGGATTTTTGTTGGATAACAGTTTTCCCGATCTGATCATCTTTAATAGAGCTTCTATTTGATAGTTTTTAGAGATCAGAGTTGTATATTCAGAGGTCAACTTAGCTAAAGTAACCTCTCTTTTTTGACGGTTTGTTTCTCGCCAAAGATAAAAGCTTGAAAAGGTTAGAAGTGCCATCAGCATACTAGCGCCAAGAGATACAATTAACTGTTTTTTCTTCCGTTTAATATTCGCTTGGGCTTCTTCGAGTCTTTGTTGAAGAACTTGATTAAGTTTTTCTTCTACTTCTTTACGTTCAGCTTCTGCTTGCTCTCGTTTTTTGCGTTCGTGATTTCGTTGAGCAATAATTTCTTCACTATGTTGTTGACGAATAAAGTAAACTAAATAATCGTGAACTAACTGATAACGCTCTGCAGGGATTTCTGGAAATAAACAGACTAAACCCGAAGCGACAAATATCTTGAGAATAGTATCTAAATCATGGTTTTTTTGTTCTAAATATTGAGCGAGTTCTCTGAGTTCTCGAATTAAATCCGAGCGAGTTTTTAGGGGACGAGTATTGTTCTCATCGGTCAATAAGTACAGCACTAATTCCGCCAATTTTTTATTTTCAGCACCACATTCATCAATCACTTGCTCCAGATATTTTTCTTCCAGTTTTCGAGTTGGCCCCTCTCTTTGATATTGTTCTAATGTTGTAATTTCCATGGCTTGGAGTTGGGCACCAACGACTTGTAATTGAATTGGACGTACTTCGTTAGATTCTTGAGCTAAATCTTTTACTAATTCATCAATTAAAGCTGCTTCTGGCTTCAGTTGAGTGGTTTCTGTTAATTGATTAATCACAGATTTTGCTTCGTCTGGCGAAAAATTTCCGATATGATAGAGAATCGTTTTATCAAGAACATTATCATTCACGGCTTCAAAATATTTAAAGCGATTGGCTTCTAACAAATAGTGTAAATAGTCTTGTCTTAAAGAAAGAACAACTTTAACAAAAGGAGTATCTAAGCAAAATTTAAGAAATTGATAAAACTGTTTTCGTTGCTCAGGTTCTTTACAAACAAAGAAAAATTCTTCAAATTGATCAAAAATGATCACAATTAGTAAGTTATTCTTGAGGCTTTTTTGAAGAAAAGCTTTGATTTCATTCAATGTTTGAAAATTATTCGAGTCAAATTGAATAGAAGT
This sequence comes from uncultured Lyngbya sp., assembly GCA_964571155.1. Classification (GTDB taxonomy): domain Bacteria; phylum Cyanobacteriota; class Cyanobacteriia; order Cyanobacteriales; family Microcoleaceae; genus Capilliphycus. The sequence continues at coordinate 12,320 of CAZNCM010000061.1, forward strand.
TAGAGGACTAAAGGTTTCAGATAAGGCTTGACTTAAGGCTTGAACCCAATTTGTATAATATCGTTGTAAAACAGGTAAAACTCGACGTTCTTCTACAAAAATATTTTTGAGTTGAGGAATTAAACCCGCTTGGATAATCGAGCTTTTTCCCACCCCAGAATGTCCATGAATCACAATTAATTTTCGGTCATTTAAGCGAATACGTCTGACTAAACGTTCGAGATCTCGTACTCGTCCAGATGCGGAAATTTCAGGGTTAATTTTTTGATGCTTTTCAACAGAAGGTAAACCGGGATTTGTAATTGATTGACTGTGAACCAGACGACCCGCTCCAATAAACGCTCTTAATCCAAATTGTTGTTGAATTTCTCGCCGTTTTTGTTTCGTTGTAAACGCATCCAAATATTGCCGATTTTGAAAGTATAACTCCCGTAATTGATCTAAAGTATCAACATAAAACTCAGGATCATATTCAGGTTTAGCAATTTTTTGAGCGTGTTTTAAAGTGGTAATGGCTTCTTCAATTTCACCTAACTGTTTTTGAGCTTTGGCAAGTGAAAATAAATACCAAGGTTTATGAAAAGACTTTTCCCAAATTAAATACGTGACTTCTTCATGTAAAATGGTCGTCAGTCTTTCTTTGACTTCTTGATCGAAAATTTTGAGGGATTTTTCTGCTAACTTTTTGGCTTTTTTCCAGTTTTCTTTAGCGAAAGCGACTTCAGAAAGAAAATGATAACCTCTGGCTTGTCGAAACGGATGTGAATAAACTTTATGTAAGCCAACCGCTTTTTTAGCAACATCTTCGAGTTCATTCCACTGTTTGAGACGATATAAAGCTAGTGCTAACGCATTGATAAATTTTGAGGCTAAATCTGGACGATTATCTTGTTCAAATTTCTGGAGAGATTGCTGATAATAATTTTTCGCTAATATATGAGATTGCTCTTGTTCTGAATGATTTAAGAAGGCATGACTATGCCACCAAAAACCGAGATAAAATAAAATATAACCCCAACGTTCTAAATTATCCGTTTGTTCCCAGAGTGCTAAACTTTTTTCATAATGTATTCGAGCGGTTTCTGTGGAATTATCACTGATCCGACCTAATACAAATTCTAAGCTAGCTGCTAGTTCTATATCAAGTTTAATATTACGTTTCTGGATATCTTCTTGGGCAAGTTCAAGTTCATTTCTCAGGGGTGAACCTTTTCCTAACTTTAAGCTTGAATCTTCTAAAAAAATACTCGCTCCACTATCGGAAATGGTTTGAAAGACATCATCTGTTGTTTTTTTAATAAACTTCAACAGTTCTTTTTCACGAATCACAAACTCAAACGTTGTTGCCCAACTATGAAAATCAGGAACTAACCGAATCATCATTTGTAAAAGATGATCATCAATCCAGATAATTAAAGGAAATTTAAACTGACCAAACTCCTCTCGAATTTGATTTGTTGCTTTAAGAACTTCTTCAATATTATTAACAGATTCCAAACCAAAAATCATTAAAGCATGAGGTTGATTTTCACCCAAACTATTTTTGATATTTGTATAAAGAGTCTTGCTTTCTACATCTAAAATAATTTCTTGGATTTCAACTAAACATTTTCTTCGTAAGCTCCGCATAACTTTTTGACGTAAGTCTCGATAGTTACAACAGACAAAAACCAAAGAAAACTCATTTGAAAAATAATTAATTATCCTTAACAACGTCTTGAAAGATCGGTTGTTTTTATCTCTATTTTCATCATTCATCAATTATTTTACCTCTGATTTAATTCAATCTAATATGATCCTAATATTGAACAATAATAATGAGTATATTTTAGCCAATTTAAGGTTGACTTAAACTAAATTTATTCTATAAAATTGTTAGATTCAGACCACAAACAGAACAATCTTGAGATCGTTCATCATCAGTTTATTGCTTTTCTAATTTTCACCCTGAAGTTTGATTTAACTTCCAATTTGTAAATAAACTTGATCAACAAAAACAACGGTAACGATGCTACTAACGAGTTTAGCGTCGTCTCTCTATTCTAACCCGTTCTAAATCAGAGTTGCAACTCCACTCCCATTTCAATAGAGATCGCGTTAAATCCCTAACCTTTTAAACCACTTCATCCAATTCTTCGGTAATCACTCGTCGTAGAATTTCCGTGACTTCTGCTGCGATTCGTGCATCGAGTTGGATAGACTCATCATCAAAATTTTCCATATCTTGAATAGGAATTACACCCCGTAACGTCATCGCAATTGAACGCCATTTTGCCGAATTTCCTGTTGCTTTGGGTAAAGGATCAACAAACTGTACAAAAGCCATATAAGTCGTCTCTATCGTTTGTCTTAACGAACTTGGCCCATGACCTAACTTAGAAAGAATCACTGGAAAACGAATCACATTTTCTAATCCCAACATCTCCAACGCCACATCAACAAATCGAGCCGTATCTTTACCCAATCCCCGAATAATCGGTTGAAGGCTATTCCAATTGACTCCCGGAATTTGTAAACTGGAATCAAGATAATAATGCCAGCCAACCATAGAAATAATCCGAGTTAAATCATAAGCAGAAAGCAAATTTTCACCTTTGTCAGTCTCAGAAACTGCTTTTAATAAAACCTCTTGTCGTTGACAATCAACCAATTTAGGATTCATAATCCAAGGACTTTCCCCATAATCCCCTTGAAACTCTAAGTCATAGTTTCCGGTAATATTCTGTAACCACTTCTCTAGTTTTTCCCGAGTTTCAAACCGTTTAAACATCGCCGATAAAGCATTAGAACTTTCAATTTGCTTTTCATAGCTAACAATATCCTCAACAATGGCATCAAAACAAGCCTTCATTGACTCATCTTCTGGATTTTGAATCTGCCAATTTTCCACAGCAGAACAAGGAAACCTTGAATTGACTTGACTCAATACATTTAAAACCGGAATAATCTTTGTTGAACTCCAAAATTGAGCTTTTCTGAGTGAGTTTTTACCCATCCATAATGTTTGTAATTCTTCCCGTTCCCAACGCCCCAGACAAATACAAGCTTCGGTAATTTCTTCATGCAGAAATGAGAGTGCATCTGGATTAATTTCAGGAATTTTCCCCAGTTGAGGATAGGGGCGAAACGTCATAGATTTCTGAAGCAGATATATCGGATAGCGATCAATTTCATTTCGATAGGGAGAGTTTTCAATTCCTCGATCCAAAAAAGCTAAATGATTGGCGTTAGCCCCCTGATTCAATTCAGTTTGTAGCAGTTTTTTAAAAACTTTGTCTCGGTTAATCGCCTGCTTCAGTAAATTTTGATTCATTGTAATAGGTTCTTCAGCATCCGACAAAATGCTAGAGACTGTGAGTTGATTTTCTTTGGCAATAATTCAGTCTATACCGTTGCTTTGTACAGATCAATCACTAGCCGACGACCATTGAATCAATCAACGATTACAATTGTCCCATTCCTCTAATATCTTTAAATTTTCACCGCATCAGGAACGAACTCTAACCCGTTTATAAGGATCTTGTTTTCTCACCCAAGCGAGGAATTTTTGCATTTGCGGCTGACTTCGCAAAGCATCGAGAGAATTGAGTTCGTTAGCAAGGTGAGTATTATCAAACAAAGTGTGAATTTGACGATGACAAGCCGAACAAATATTGACCGTCGGGCCGGGATCAAGTTTCTTGCGCTTGGTTTTCTGACGAGGAACAAGGTGATGTACTGTCAATTTAGGTAAATCTCGTTCACAGAGTTCGCATCTCATTCGATTTTTAACTCCCAAAGTCCTTTGTAGTTTGAATAATTACGATTTTATTACAAAAAATTAGAAATAAAAAAACCCCATCAGGGGCAAATAGTATTGAACAAAAGCGATCTAAGAATTTAGAGGATGTACAACAACAGAAAGAGTACAATCCAGATCACATCAACAAAGTGCCAGTAAATCTCTGCCGCTTCCGGGCCAAAGTGAGACTCCTTGGTGTAGTGACCGTCTTTACGACCTCGAAACAGAACCCCTAAAATTAACAGCACTCCAAAGGTAACGTGCATTCCGTGAAATCCAGTTAACACATAAAAGGAACTGGCGTACACATTCGTCGTCAAGCCAAATTCTAGATTACTGTATTCAAAAATCTGACCCGCAAGGAAAGCAGCACCCATCAGAGCCGTGATGATATACCATGTTCTCAAACCCGCCTGATCATTTTTCTTAATAGCAGCG
>CAZNCM010000061.1:16548-21475 GCA_964571155.1 uncultured Lyngbya sp.
TTATTCATCACAAAACTGCTTGTAATCAGAATCAGGGTATTAATTCCAGGAAGTAAAAGTTCGCGTTCAATGCCATCGGGGGGCCAGACCGGTGATTCTGCTCTAAAAATCAGATAGGCAGAAAATAACCCCAAGAAGATCATACTCTCACCCACCAGGAAAACGATCACGCCGAGTAGACGGAGATCGGGATGTTCTTCATGTTCGCCATGAGCAGACATTTCTTGGGCTTGATAACCCATAGCGGTTTTTGTGTTGTCAATCGTTGAACCTTGCATGAATCTCTACGACAAATTAGGGTACAAATCAAAAATGAGTCGGGAAAGAGGTTAGGCGAGAATCGGTGTTTCTGTGATGCCGATGGGACGAACGGACAACTGATTTACTATCCTAACCCTCATTCCCAGAAACTCTCCTGACATTGAAGCGAAGTTTACTCATCCAACAACGAAGAAGACTTCGCTTCCGAGAGGGGAACACCATCTTGTTTACCCCGAGTTGAACCATTCGTTGCTTTTAAGCGTTCACGAATTGCTAGAGTTTTCTTCATTCCATAGTCGTAGGGGCCAGTTCTGAGTACAGGTGTACCTACAAAGTTCTCAATCGGCGGAGGAGAAGTTGTCATCCATTCCAGAGTCAGTCCATCCCAAGGATTATCCGGGGCTAAGGGGCCTTTGAACCAACTCCAAATCGCATTAATCAAGAACGGAATGGTAGAAACCGCTAACACCGCAGTCCCAATGGTGCAGATCATATTAATATCCGCATATTTGGGGTCATACATCGCCACCCGACGGGGCATTCCCTGTAACCCCAGATAGTGCATCGGTAAGAAGGTTAACGTTGTCCCAATGAACGTCAAAATGAAGTGAACAATACCCAGGGGTTCATTTAGCATCCGTCCGACCATTTTGGGGAACCAATGATAAATTCCCGAATAGATCGCAAATACCGCACCCCCAAACAGAACATAGTGGAAGTGAGCGACCACAAAATAGCTGTCGTGAACGTGAATATCAAAAGGTACAGAAGCCAACATGATTCCCGCAACCCCAGCAATCACAAAGGTAGACAGGAAACCCATTGCAAATAGCATCGCACTGTTGAGGCGCAGTTTACCGCCCCAAATCGTCGCCAACCAGCCAAACACCTTAATTCCGGTGGGAACGGCGATGATCATTGTGGCGATCATAAAGAACATCCGTAACCAACCCGGAGTTCCACTGGTGAACATATGGTGCGCCCAGACAATTAAGCCCAAGAAGCTAATCGCCAGACTGGAAAAGGCGATCGCATGATAACCAAAAATCGGCTTACGAGCATGAACCGGAATCACATCAGAGATTACCCCAAAGAAGGGCAGAACCATGATATAAACTGCCGGGTGCGAATAGAACCAGAATAAATGTTGGTAAACTACCGGATCGCCTCCTCCGGCTGGGTTAAAGAAGTTCGTCCCCGCCAGTAAGTCAAACGATAGGAGTACCAACGCACCTGCCAGTACAGGAGTCGAAAGTAAGATTAAAGCGGAAACGGCGATCATCGCCCAGCACATCAAGGGCATATCATACAAGCCCATGCTCGGAATCCGCATTTTGAAAATGGTGATCACAAAATTGAGTCCACCCAAGATCGAAGCCGTTCCAGCGAGTAGAACGCTCATAATCCACAGTTCTTGGCCGATTTTACCCGACACCAAACTTAAAGGGGGATAAGCAGTCCAACCCGCTTGCGGGGCGTTTTGAATCAACAAACTCACCAACAGCAAGATTCCAGACGGGGGAACCAGCCAGAAGGCGACAGCGTTCAGTTTGGGAAACGCCATATCTCTGGCCCCGATCATTAAGGGGATCAGATAGTTGGCAAAACCCGCACCCGCAGGCACGATCCACAGGAAGATCATGATCGTTCCGTGCAGGGTGAACAGGCTGTTGTACATTTCTGGCGTGACAAAATCCGGATCGGGGGTGGCGAGTTCTGTGCGAATTACACCCGCCATCACGCCGCCAATCAGAAAGAAGATGAAGGCGGTGACGAGATATTGAATGCCAATGACTTTGTGATCGGTACTAAAACCAAAAAAGTCTCGCCAGTGTCTTTCCTGATGGGCATGAGATTCAGGAAGATTCGTGCTTACATCTAACTGTGCTTGTGTCATGGGAAAAGAAAAAAAGATGAAAACGGATAAAAAGTGGTTGTAACGGATTACCTCTATGCTGGGCTGCTAAAGTGCTTGCTTCCCCGCGATCACTTAATCCGTTTTTTGTCATCGGTTTCTAGCAAAAGTTGAGAATTTGACAATTCCCTAACCAGTTCTAGAGGGAAATTGAGTGATAATTTCAGGGGTTGACGTTGCAGATCACGTCTATCTGGGTGTGAGGTGAGGTGAGTTAACAGGTAAACCGAATTCACCTCTAACCTCAAAAGGGTTATTGGGGATGAACTTCTGTCTGGATTTGTGCTAGGAGTTCCTCATTAACACCCATTTCTTCTGCATAAGGGGCGAGAAACTCGCTGTTTGACAGTTCCGCAGGCTTGACAGCTAAAGTTTCTGCTAAGTCCGGATTTTGAGCCACAGCATTTTCTTGAACCCAGGCTTGATAGTCTTCAGGAGTCTGAACAATCATCTGAGTTCTCATCCCGCCATGATAGCCTCCGCACAGTTCTGCACAGACGATCGCATAGGTTCCCACTTTTGTGGTTTTGAACCGCAGTTCTGTGGTCATACCGGGGATCGCGTCTTGCTTCAGACGCAATTCCGGAAGCCAGAAAGCGTGAATGACATCTTGGGCGGTGATGTTGAGCTGTACATCTTCACCGACGGGAACGTGCAGTTCACCCGCCATCACGCCACTATCGGCGTAGTTGAATAACCAGGCGTATTGCAGCCCCGAAACATCAACGACAACATCTGCATTTTGACCCAGTTCATCGGGACGGGCGCCAATTCCCAAAGCAATTTGAGAGCGTTCGGTTGGGGGAGTTGCCCCATTTTCTCCCGGTAAAGGGGCGGCGATCGCACTTCCTCGCATTTTGGCGTGCGCTTCCATCGAGTGTTGACCCGACACCATGGGGTCAAGTCCACCCATTGCGTTATAGATCTCGAAGCTATAAATCCCGACGGCTAACACGGTAACAGCGGGAATTGCTGTCCAGAGAATTTCTAGCGATAAGTTGCCATGAATCGGCGGCCCATCGCTGTTATCACCGGGACGACGGCGAAATTTAAAAAATGAAATGACCAGAACTCCCTGGACGAGCAGGGTTAAGCCAAAAGAAATCGTTAGCATTAGTTGAAATAAGCTATCGACACTTGAAGCTTCTGCTGATGCTGCCACGGGCATAAGACCGTTATTTTGGCCGTACCAGAGGCTGATGAGCGTTATGGCGATCCCAAACAGCATGGTTAAGATTGAACCGGGAATGTTCACTGTGATACCTCCTTAGTTTCGCACTCCCTTGTTTTATACACTAGAGATCTGCGATGCAATTGTGTCTACCGTTAATGATGATTTTAGAAAAGGGTGATAGGGGAAATGGGGGATAGCGAGAAGACAATTAATGGCAAAATCTGTTCAATTTTTAACCTAAAACCTCACTCTATAAGGTATAGCAGATCACCAAGACAAGCGGTCTTACTTACTATTTCTTAGACTTTTCTTTAGGATTCCGCTGAGTCTGAATCACGAGCCAAAGTGATAATACAAACCTCGTTGCTTTTCTGAATTCAAATTAACATTTTTCTTAAAAACATTTCGGGTGAGGTTTACATAACTTAACAAACAAATAAAATCCGAAAACTTTGTAAAAGTCTGTCCATCTGCCGATTGTGTCGCTAAGGTAGATCAGTAGAACCGAGAATCCAGACTAGAGATTTAATGATGAGTGATTAATCGATGGGGTATGGGGATAAAGACCAATGGCAAAATCAATCCGTTAAACTGGAGAATTCTCTAAGAAGTGAGGTTGTCAACAACACAAAGCTTAGAGACAAAAGCTCAACCATTCATTGTCAATTCAAACTATAGACAGAATTCATGGCTAATACTGTCCTTCACAACAGAAATATTTCTACTGACGTTCAGCCCGCCGATCGCATTCGTCGCCTGGTCTGGAAACTCTGTATTGCCACTTTAATTTTAATGGCGATCGGCAGTGCCACACGGGTAATGAATGCGGGTCTTGCTTGCCCGGACTGGCCCCTGTGTTACGGTCAATTGGTGCCAACGGCTCAAATGAATTTGCAGGTGTTTCTAGAGTGGTTTCACCGTCTAGATGCCGCCATCATCGGTTTCGGGGCGCTGGCTCTGTGTGGCTTATCCTGGTGGTATCGAATTGAGTTACCCAAATGGCTACCTTGGGCATCTACCTTTGCCCTGAGTTTAATTGTATTTCAAGGCATTCTCGGTGGCCTAACGGTGACAGAACTCCTACGGTTTGATATCGTCACCGCCCATCTTGGAACCGCCCTATTATTCTTTACCACCTTGCTGATCATCGGGTGTTCGATGATGCCCTACAAAGGCACAGGCCAGTGCGGAAAACTCCCTTGGGTGAGCTTAACCGCAGCAATTTTAGTTTATCTTCAAAGTCTGATCGGTGGATTGGTTGCCTCTCAATGGGCATTACACCAATGTTTTGGTGGCACTCAACTCTGTACCGTCATGAATAGCCATATTGCAGGGGTTGTTCCTCCGACCGTTGCCACCTTAATTGTTGTGTTTTTAGCGTGGCGAACTTCAGCTTTGCATCCAATGCTACGAAACTTAGCGAACTGGGCTGGTATTTGTGTAATAGCTCAGATTGCAGTGGGAGTTGCCACCTTCCGCTTGCATCTGCAAGTTGAACCTCTAACTGTTACTCATCAAGTGATTGCAGCCACATTGCTCGGAATACTGATTGCTTTGACCGTTCTGGCCTTTCGCGA
>CAZNCM010000061.1:21606-21864 GCA_964571155.1 uncultured Lyngbya sp.
TTATTAGCAACAGCAGCGCTCGCCGCCACGAAAATTTGATCCAAGTGGTTCAGAGTTACTACCAACTCACTAAGCCTAGAATTATTCTTCTCCTGCTGATCACGACAGCCGCAGGGATGTGGTTAGCCGCTAAAGGAGAAGTTGATCCCCTATTATTGGTCGTTACCCTGGCTAGCGGTACTTTTGCTGCAGGTTCAGCCAATACCATCAACTGTATCTATGACAGCGACATTGACTATATCATGGAACGGACACGCT
>CAZNCM010000062.1:0-4032 GCA_964571155.1 uncultured Lyngbya sp.
TAAATTCAGCGTATCGAGAACCGCATCAGCTTGACGTTGGGCTTCTTGAGTCGCCTGTTTCAACGCTTGTTGTTGGGCTACTTCGATGGCATTATCAGCAGCAACAAAGCTAATCCCATCAATCCGAGTTGCTCCGGCTTTGACTGCATCATCCATCAAACTTCCAACTTTGTCAGTCGGGAGACGAAAACTAACGGTATTGGTTGCGGAGTATCCGATTAACTCTTGTTGGTCGTTGCGATAACTATAGTTGGGGTTAAGACGAATTCCGGTGGTTTCCAGTTTCTCAACATTACGCGATCGCAATAACTCTACCACGGCTGAGGTGCGTTTGGCGGCTTCTTGTTGAACTTCATCGGCTGTTTTTCCCTGCACTTCTACACCCAGTTGAACTTGAGTTAGAGAGGTGGGAATATTAACAGTACCTTGACCACTAACGGTTAATGTTCTCATTTGTTGTTCTTGGGCAATAACGGGCGGGGTTTGGGAAAAATTGACTAAACCAACAAGGCCTATACCCAGTGATAAAGCGGTAAATAGACCCCAGGAAGAAGAAGATAGACGAGCAACGGACATAGTAGGTTTTCTCTCAATCAAATTATTAAGTGAGGTGAGTGGCAAATCTCAGTCTCTGCATCACTCATCTGTTTCAGTTTGCCCCCATTGAGTTCAGGATATTTCATCAACTCAACGCTGTTTAAAGTTTGGGCAATTTCTTCATAAATAGACTGAAAAGGAACCCGAAAAGATTCCGAATTGTGACAGTTTTTACAGTGACCCGTATCGGGAAAATTTATGAATCGTCCGTACCACTGACCTTACCCAAAGTTAAATGTGGCAATCACCTCTTGGTCTTCCATATACCATTGGCTTTCGTGAACGTATTTAGCACAATTAATCTTAAGTTCACCATAGTCTTCATTGTCAGAGGTTTGAACGAACTGCTTGAGTTCCTGAAAACACACTTCACCCACGGGATCAAGAATTCGTCCGAGAGAGATATGTCCGAGATTAGATTGTTGGGATGAAGCCCAAGGAATTTGTTGAGATAATTGTTCCCGCAGTTGATCAAATTCTCCATATCCTTTGACAATTATGGTGCCATCGGGTGTGATTAAAAATCCTCGATAAGACATTTTAAAGGGTTGAACATTATTGAAGACTTCTTGTAGAACTTTTGTCGTTTTTCTCAGTAACTTTTCCTCGACTTCTGACTGGGGTCGTTTGATAATAAACAGTTCCCAGTGATAGTTTTGGGGCTGAACTTGATAAAATCGAGTAGAATTAGGAAGCAACTGAATAATTTGATTAAACAAAGATTGAAATCTTGTTGTTAACGACGGGGGAAGGGGAAGCCCGACTAAGGTTGTCCAAACTTCAAACCGTTTGGGAACAATTTTTCCGTCATTTAAGTCAAAGAGATTTCGAGAGGTTTCTAAAAACTCTAAGGGAAAATCATCAAGGTCTAGAAATCGTTGTTTAAGAGTTTGATAGCGTTGATTCAGTCCGATCATTTAATGTGGATTTTTAAATTATTGGTATCTACTGATTCAATTTTAATAGTATTGTAACTCGTGTATTCCCATTTTAGATGTCTTTTTTTTTAATGATTTAAACATGACAGAATCTTCTTTATCCTTAGATAGTCGGCGTCGTTCTAGAATTGTTGTTTCTACCAATAACCCCAATGAACCTCGTTCACTGATTCAACCCGGCACAGGTTATGATGGAGTGGTGGGATGGGGAATGAATGGAGAGATTGACTGTACGGGATCGTTGCTTTATACAGGTCGTCATATTCTCACCGTTGCTCACTGTTTTAACAATATTGATGATACACCCAATCTCAATCCGAATAAGAGCGATTATACCGTCTTTTTTGATTTACCCACAGGTCGAATTTCTATCCCCGCTAAACAAATTTATGTTCATCCCAATTGGCGTTCAGACTATGACAATAACTCGGATATTGCCATTATTGAACTCTCCCAAACCGCGCCAATAGAAGCAGATCGTTATCAAATTTATACTCAGTTTAATGAAGTCGGTCAAGTGTTTGAAAAAGTTGGATATGGGACAAGTGGAACCGGATGGACAGGAGAAAATTTTAATGATGTCAATCTAATTAAGCGCAAAGGAAAAAATCGCTATGATGCTTTTAGTGATATTTTTAATGATGATCCTCAAAGTAATATTGTACTCGGATCTCAACTCGCTTATGACTTTGATAATGGTTCGTTTTTCAATGATGCTTTTGGGGTAGAATATGGTATTGTAGACTTAGGATTAGGTGTCGAAGAAGTTGGAATTAGTGGCGGAGATTCAGGCGCACCCGCTTTTATTGATGGAAAAATAGCAGGAATAAGCTCTTTTGGTCAAAGTCCATTTGATCCGACAGTTGACGTTACAAATGAAAATGATACCAGTTTCGGAGAGTTTTTTAGTGATACCCGAGTCTCCATTTATTCAACTTGGATAGAGGAAACGATCGCGTTATCAAACAGTGAAGAAGATTTAATTCAAGGAAGTCAGGAAAGTGATCTTTTAAATGGAAACCAGGGAAATGATCAAATCGAAGGTTTCAGTGGGGAAGATACGTTATTTGGGGGGCGAGATCATGATACAATTCAGGGTGGAAATGGCGATGATTTGATTTATGGAAATCGGGGAAATGATAGCCTAGAAGGGGGAAGTGGAAATGATAACTTGTTTGGTGGTCAAGAAGATGATATCCTCAGTGGAGGTGAGGGTCAAGATACGTTGAGTGGAGATCGAGGACAGGATATTTTAACAGGAGGAAATGGTGAAGATTTGTTCATTTTATCCACCTCAACCGCAGTCAGTGGTCTAGCTGAAGTCGATATTATTACTGATTTTAACTCTGGCGATCGCATCGGACTCACAGCCGGATTAACAGCAGAAAATTTAAGTTTAGAATTCTTGGAATTAGCAGGAACTTCGGGTATTCTCATCCGTAATACTTTAGAAAATACAGTCTTAGGATTTGTCCAGAATACCCCCGAAGAAATACTTGTGGATGCTTGGATATCAATCTAAAATCTCAATTTAATTTTGAGCAGCTTCTATCAAATAAGAACACCAATCACTCCAACTTCCCGCATAGAGTTTTCCCTGATGAATTCCAGCCATTTCTAAAGACCATAAATTCACACAAGCAGTTACCCCCGAACCACAATAAACAATAATTTCTTCTGCATCTTGAATCTGAGTCCAACGTTGAGCTTGTTCGTCTATTTTAGCATATCCATCCGGGTCAGAAACCTCTTTCCAAGGATAGTTAACAGCACCCGGAATGTGTCCAGCAATCGGATCAATGGGTTCAGTTTTTCCGAAGTACCGATCCGGATCACGAGAATCAATTAAAGCAACTTGAGGCTGATCTTTTCTCGCTTTCACGGTGTCGATATCAACCACTAATTCTGAATTAATTTTCGGGTTAAACTGACCCGATTGAGGAGTGGGTAGAGTATTATTAACGGGATAACCTTGAGTTTTCCACTGACCAAATCCTCCGTCTAAAATAGCGACCTTTTCATGTCCCATGTATCGCAATAACCACCACAAACGAGCCGCAAACGCAAAGCGAGAATCATCATAAGCAACCACAAAGGTATCAGAATGAATTCCCATTTCGCTAAAAGTTTGAGCTAATTTTGGGAGATTGGGAAGGGGATGACGACCGCCATGTTGAGCAACAGGACTGGAAAGATCTCGGTTTAGATCAAGATAGTATGCTCCGGGAATATGACTTTCTTGATACTGGCGTTGTCCGAGTTCAGAATCAGCTAATGAAAAGCGACAGTCAACAATGACAATATTAGGATGATCAAGTTGATTGGCTAACCAAGAAGCAGAAACAACTAAAGCATTATCCGTCATATTTTGATCTCAAGTCTGAAGAAAATTAAGGTTCTCAGTTTAGAAAGTCCTCATCCCACTTTAATGAGAATCTGAAACTGCTTTTTCAAATTCCATACGTTGTTTAGCATTGTAGAGAAAATAACCATTCAT
>CAZNCM010000062.1:4064-20992 GCA_964571155.1 uncultured Lyngbya sp.
GCGAGAAGACGACCTAACTGTTGGCGGTTTGTACTAATATTCACATCAAAGTGTTCGGAGGGTAAACCCCCTAAAAGTTGAGCCAGACGATGTTCCATAATTTGAGCAACTTCAGGATCGGGTTGAGAAAGGTGAGCGATAGTTTCTGGGTTCATCGACTGAAGGTATTGTAACAGTTGATTTCCGTCTGATGAAGCGCCTTTGAAAAAATCAGGAACTCGGTTCGATACATTTTTATCGTGCATTTTAAATCCTTGTTTTGTATTTTGTAAAATTTTAGGCTGACTTGCTTTCTACTCTAGCCACTGATCCTATCCTGTTCTAGTGAGTAAAACCGAACCAAATAGGGGGATGTTTCGACTTTTATCTTTCGTCTTGATTTGATGCTGATGGACGCTGAATAAATTGTTTTAAAATGGTTTGTGGAGAACGATCCCAAGTATCTTCGTGGCGATAGATGAGAGCGTGTTTGGTGAGGTTGTAAGCAGAAGAACCGTTAAAAAATATTTGCGGTTTCCACGGAAGTCGTAGGGTTCCCCGTACTGTCCAGTCAGCGGAAATCAGATCCACTGCGGTTTGTTGAACTCGGTGTAAATCAAAGTAAATTTCGCTAAAAAATAAGCGAGCATGAAATCGGAGGGTCCAAAAGATAATTCTGTAGTTAAATTTCCATTTAAATGTATTCACGGGATCGGTAAAGTAAATATCTGAGGTATAAATATCGTAGGAGATATCTTTTTCAAATAATGTGGGGAGGTCATTTTTTAGGGTTGTGATCACCGTTTCTATTTGAGCTTGATATTGTTCGGGTGTTAGTTGGGGTGAAGTTGCCGTCATAGTTTGCGCTTGCCAAAACCATCCAAAAATAAGCCGTAAAAATAGGGTAACATTTTACTTAATTTTTGGGAAGATTGGGAAAGATTGAGTGGACAATCCCCCCTTTGAACCAAAAAGGAGGGAATGGCAAGACTTGTTGATTTTTAATTAATTCTACTGATTGTTACATCGAACTCGTTGTTCTTCAAGATTATCATTGCGAGGAATTTCTGAAAGATCAACTCCGGGTTGATAAATGGTTCTAGCATCCCAAAGTTTTGCACCCTCTAAGTTCGCTCCTGCTAAGTTAGTTGTATCATCTATAATGGCTCCACTCAGGTCAGTTTTACTCAAATCAGCACCACTTAAATCGGCTCCACTGAGGTTCGCATCAACAAAGTTTGCGTAGGGAAATTCAGCATTTTCCAATTCGGCTCGGGTCAGATCTGCACAGGTAAAATAGGCCCCTTCAAAATAACCATCACTGAGATTGGCTTCAGTTAAATCTGCTTGGCGGAGTTGAGCATTAACGCGCCGGGTATTACTAAGATCTGCACCTCGGAGATTACATCCTTGACAAGATCTTGCTTGTCCTTTGAGAAAAACGTCAGGATCATCGGTATTAAACTGAGCGAAACTCGGAGCAATCGCAACCAGGGGAATAAGTAACCCCAGTATTCCTAACAGTTTAGATTTCATTTAATGTTCCTCCCATTCCTCGGATCAGTTTGTTCTGATACTTCGAGATTTTAACATATTTATTTTGTCGATTGAGATCGAAAAAAAGTTTCCATATATGAGAATATTCTTAGGTTTGAGAGGTTAGTTTTTGTCCGCGCTCCGCAGGTTTTATCCCCTAATCCCGTCCTCAATTTTTGTGAAAATCAGACTTTAGTTAATAGATGGATCTATCTGGAGATAGATGTCAACTGATTTCCAAATAGATCCACCTGACAATAATCACCGCTTTTAATCAGCTTTAATTGTCGTAAACCCGAGCTTCAGCAGCATCTGGATTTTCTTCACAAAAAACCTCAAAAGCGGTCTTATCAAGACGTTCTGCTTTTTGGTGTGCTGCTTCTGCTTGTAATTCTTCGACAATATCCCAAGCCGCAGCACATTCTTTTGAAGTTGCACCTTTTTCTGTACAGGTTGCACGAGCGTCTTTGATGGCGTCTTGAATGCGTTCTTCGAGGAGAATACTTTTCGGTTTTTCGACAAAATCACCTTTTTTGAGGATGTCACCAATTGAAATAATCCCCATCAACGTTTCTTGAATAACAGGTGCTAAATGAATGTGACTCTGAGCAAACAACCGAGCTACATATTCTACACCCAAATCGGGGTTAACAACGATGCAGGGTTTGGTCATAATTTCATAGACTCGCATCTGTTTGGGATCTTTACCGAAAGCGGCCACTTTGTAAATGATGTCCGTTTCGGTGACAATACCATAAGCATCCTGATCGTGACGACGTTCGACAATTAAAGCACGCCGCCCTTGTTCGTTCATTTTTTTAACCGCTTCTGCAACGGTCGCTGAACCGCGAATGGTAACGACATCAGTCGTCATAATATCTTTGGCTTTGAGCATCATGGATCTTTCTCCATTAATTCAGTGCAAATTCTAGCTTGCCTTGTTATGGGATCAAAAGAAAGGATTGTTAAATTAATTCTAAGCTGTTAAGATATAGAATTTAAAATATTTAAGATTGGCGACACTAGGGATGACAAGTAGCACCAGATAGGCATTCGACAAGTTCTATTGAGAATAGAGAAAGGCAACCCAACTTAACCGATGGTCTGAAAAGTCAGTTCGATTGCTCTTTAATCCCCAGTCAATTCTCAACAAAAGTCAAAGAAAATTAATCACAATTGTGAGTTCACGAATACGAAAATCGGTGGAGTAATTCACTCGGTTGCATTCAAGTCAATCCGTTGATATTGATAAGATTGATCTTCAGCCCCCCAAATCTGATTTCCCTTTTGATCATATCCGCGATCAAAAGTCTCCATACTTTGAGCATCTAAAGTAATCTGATTGGTGATCGTGACTGCACCTTTATAATTAGCTGGACATCCTTCCGGTTGAGTTTGACCAATATATTGAGAACCCGCAGGTTGGAGGAAAACACTACAGCGATAATCTCCAATATCCTCAATTGTAACCAGACGTTCCGACTCAGGCTGACTACAAAAATTCACCCAAGCCCTGGGGTTAGGAGGAACAAAAGTCGCCGACTCCACCTGTTTGCCATCAGCACTCGGAGAAATCTGTAAAAAACGCTGGCGATAGGGTTTTTTGGGATTACTCGTCATCGCCTGTTCTTGATACAGAAAAATCGCGGGAGATCGCTGGGTAATTTCATCAGCATCAGCAACTTGGACGACACAGGTTGTCATCCGAACACTCGGCGCTCCTGGAACCGCTTGGGCTTGGACGCTGGTTTCCATCACACCTGTCAGATAAGAGACAACCTCTAGGACTTGACGGGGAGTTGAGTTGAGGATCAAGCCACATCCAAATAAACTACCAGTAGTGATCAACGTGGCGATCGCATAGCCTGTTTTCAGGGAATAACTCACCTGTACCTCCATTGCATAAAATCCAATACAGTTGTTTTTATTATTTGCAACTACTTTAATAAATTTGTCAACATGATAAGGTCAGCCTAATTTAAGTTAGACCGGAATAGATTTTCAGTTTACCATTGCAAAATACTATGCCAACTTATACCGGAATTTCAAGTGAAGCGTTTCGCCATCCTCTCGATCGACAAGCAGAAGAAGCCCTCCGCAGTGTTCCAGGGTTTGATCTGATTGCCAGTAAGTTTGTAGAATTTGTTTACGAACGTCCTCAGTACGTTTATCTGATGGGGAATAGTATTCAAGTCGGGCCACGTCAATACGCCAGTATCTATCATATTTTTCGTGAATGTATTCGAGATCTCGATGTCTTGAATGAACCCGTTTTGTTCGTGGCACAAAACCCCCAAGTTAACAGCTATTCTCTCGGACAGGAACGCCCCTATATTGTTCTCAATACAGGTTTATTAGATGTTGTTGATGAAGCCCAATTACGGGCGGTTTTAGCCCATGAACTCGGTCATATCAAATGTGGTCATCCGATTTTAAATCAGATGGCAATTTGGGCGATGGGTGTCGCTTCGACCATTGGAGAAATGACGATGGGGCTTGGAAATTTAGTCAGCAGTGGATTGATTTATGCCTTTTATGAATGGCGACGCAAAGCGGAACTTTCAGCGGATCGAGCGGCGTTATTGGTTACAGATGATTTGAAATGTGTTACGCAGTCAATGATGACGATGGCGGGGGTGAGTGGAAAATTCGCTTCCCAATGTTCTCTTGATGAGTTTATTCATCAGTCTGAACAGTATCACAATCTCGATAGCGATGGCTTGAATCAAGTGTATAAGTTTTTGCTGTATAACGGGGGTCAAGGAATGATGCTGACTCATCCTTTCCCGGTGGAACGAATTCAATATTTACGAGAGTGGGCGACTTCTGAAGATTATCGACAAATTCGGTTGGGAAATTATCAACAAAGGGTTTCCGAAGGTGCGGTTGAAGTCGAAGTTGAGAAGTCGAATGATGAAGTCGAGGCGTTACAGCGTCAAATTGAGGAGTTACAGCGAGAAATCAATCAAGTTAAATCGAGTCAAGGAAAAAGCTAAATGCTAAAGGGTGAGGAGGTAGCCGAAAATTATTCCTGCGTCCTCCTCGCTTTTTAGAATGTTTGACAATCTCCGGAATTGACTAACTCGGAAATGAAGGATAATGTTAAGGTAAAGCGTTTAAGTAGGGGAAGATCTCAAATGTTAGGCACTTTTGATCGGAAAAAAAATAATTCTGGGGGATTTAAACCCAACTGGGGCGATTTTTTGGGTAAAGGCGCAATTGTCTTGGCGATTTTGGCGGGTACTATGTATCTGACTAATCCTTCGCGAGAAGAATATTTGAATTATGCTTCCGGTAGATTAGTGACAGAAGCCCAGGAAAAATGGTGTACAAAGTCTAATATACCTGAGTTTTTGAATGGAATTTCCGAATCATTAGTTGATACTTGTCAATCGCTTGTGACGAATAGACGAGACTGGATTCAGGACAATATTAATAAAGGAACTGACCGTCAAAATGCAGTGTTGTTCAGCATTTATACGACGGATTTCGATTTTGTAGATAAGCGCTATCGAACGATCGCAGTTTTTGGTAATTTTCTGACCTTTTCTTCAGAAGATCTACAACAAATCGAAAACACAGAAAACACAGAAAACACAGAAAACACAGAAAACGTTAAGCCTATTTCTAAGTAAATCAGTTCATTTCTGTTATCTGTGAAGTTTTTTCTTCTCCTCACAGTTAGAGGATATTTTTTTATTTTTTGAGTATAATTGCTTGTTTTCCTCTCTAGAAAACCCATCAATAGACACAAAATTATGGGTAGAAATTCTATAAATATTGATTTTAAAAGTATAGTTTATCTTTAAAAAATAAGGATGGATTAATAATCACTTAATCCACCCTAAAAACTTTAATTGAACTGAAATTTAACCGAAATAATTGGGTTCTGAACCTGGATGCCATTTAATATTACAGCCCATACTGGCTACTTGATCCAGACTCACCGCTTGATCGCCTAAAACAGCATCCAACGCCGCCCGTAAATCTTTCCCTGTAACTGGTTTTCCATTACTCGGACGACTCTCATCGAGTTGACCCCGATAAACTAATTGGCGATCGCCATCAAATACAAAAAAGTCAGGTGTACAAGCGGCTGTATATCTCTTGGCAACTTCCTGAGTTTCGTCATAGCAATAGGGAAAATTAAAGCCTAATTCCTGTGCCATTTCTTTGAGTTGATCGGGTGCATCACCCGGATGAGTTTGCACAGAATTAGAACTAATTGCAACAATACCCACTCCTTTAGGAACATAATCTTTGCCAATTTTTGCGAGTTCATTTTGAACGTGTTTGACAAAGGGACAATGACGACAAATAAACATCACTAACAACGCTTTTTTGTCCGCAAACGTCTCTAAAGAGATCGTTTCCCCTGTGGTGACATCCGGGAGTTGAAAATCCGGTGCCGGGGTTGACAGCGCTAACATCGTAGAAGCCGTTAAAGACATTGTTAAACTTTCCTGAATTTCAATCAACAACAAACAGACTTATTGGTATTATCAGGTATCGAGGGGAGATCTTTCAAACTAATCCTTGATTCAACCCACAAAATACGGATTAAGTTGGAGGGGTTGCCAAACGGATTGCTAGACTAGAGTTTGCCTTACTTCAGTTGATATCACCATTCATGCACAGGCTGTTAACAGGTTCACTTCGGGTTGAATATCTGACCTTGGCAATAGCCAATCTTCCCGCTTCATTAGACGGAATTCGACTGGTTCAGTTGAGTGATTTTCATTATGATGGGATGAGACTGTCAGATCGTTTATTAGCAGAGGCGATCGCAGAAACCAATCATGCCAAACCTGATTTAATTTTTCTGACTGGGGATTATGTCACCGATGATCCTAAACCGATTCACCGATTAGTTTGGCATCTGAAACTGTTGCGATCTCAAGCTGGAATTTATGCGGTATTAGGAAACCATGATTACCGTTATCCCGACTCCCAAGGGATGATTACAGAAGCATTCACCAAAATTGGTATTCAAGTTTTATCCAATCAAGTTGTTTATCCGTTAGGATCTCAGTTAGCAGTTATTGGATTACCGGATATTTATTCAGGTCAATTTAACCCCGAATCAGTGATGGATTTAGTTGACCAAATGACACCCCGAATTGTTTTATCTCATAGCCCAGATACTGCCGAATTGCTCAAAAAATGGCGAATTGATTTACAATTATCAGGTCATACGCATGGGGGTCAAATTGTGCTTCCGGGAATCGGGCCTTTACCGGGTTGGATGCAAGAGGTTCAGCGTCAACTTCCCCAGTCTCTAAAATTTTTAGTGCCGTTAAAATCGGGCTGTAAAAAGGTCTTTAAACATTGGGAATGGGCTTCTGGTTTGCATTCTGTTGGGGCAAATTTTTTATATGTTAATCGAGGGCTAGGAACTTACCCACCCGGACGATTTAATTGTCCGCCCGAAGTCACAGTTATTACTTTAAAAAGCTCTTAGTTGTTGGGTTTAAGCCCTTATTTTCTGCGCTAAAGCGCAACTACAAACTATCAGTTAAATTCGGTCAATTTTAAAATTACTTAAACCAATGGAAGAACTACTGACTCTTAAAGAACTCCTACATCAAGGCAATATAACAGAGGCTCTGTTAATTGTAGAAGAATTAGAAGAAATGAGTAAATCAGATAAACTGAATAAAATATTTAGTTATGGTATTATTTTACTCCTGCACCTGATTAAGCAATCTGCTGAAAGCCGCACCACGAGGTCTTGGAATCTTTCTATTCGCAATTCTATCAAGCAAATTCAACGCACTAATTCTCGCCAGAAAGCAAAGGGAACTTATATGACTGAAGAAGAATTAGTAACAACCCTAGAAGATGCTTATGATTTAGCATTGGAAAAAGCAGCGATAGAAGCTTTTGAAGGAAAATATGAAGCTGAAGAATTAAGTCAATTTGTCCAACGAGAGGAGATTATAAAAAAGGCAATGAATTTAATCTGGGAACGAGAAATATAGGACTTGTATAACTGATTGCGAGTCTTTATTCCCGGCTATGTGGTAAGATTAGAATTAGATTTATAATTGGCAAGATATTTTTAGAAAATGTTGGCAATCGTGCATTGTTCTAGTTTCCCAAGAATTACGAGTTAAATTAGGTTAATTATAGCGATGAAAAGAACAGATGAAGTTTGGAAAACAGCCCAACTCGCCCAAACGTTTTTAGAAGGGGTTCGGGGTGCAATTCCTCTGGCAAGTGAACAGTTAGAGATGATGTTGCGAATTATTCAAAGGGCGAAGTCTCAAGTGAATACAGTCTTAGATTTAGGCTGTGGGGATGGGATACTCGGACGAACAATATTAACTCAGTATCCTCATGCAAAAGTTGTGTTTTTAGACTTCTCAGAAGCGATGATTTCGGCGGTCAAAGACAAACTTGCCAACTCAAACTCCCAAGTTGAATATTTGTTAGCAGATTTTGGTCAAAAAAGTTGGGTAAATTCGGTTCAAAATTTAAGCCAATTTGATGTAATTGTTTCGGGTTTTGCCATTCATCATCAACCGGACTCTCGGAAGCAAGAAATTTATCAAGAAATTTACAATTTATTAACTCCGGTCGGTGTTTTTCTAAATTTAGAACACGTTCAATCTACTTCAAATTTCGGTGAAGCTGTTTTTAATGAGATATTTATTGATTCACTTTACCGTTATCATCATCAACGGGGAAATTCTCAATCGAGAGAAGAAATTGCCCAACAATATTATAACAGACCCGATAAAGCAGCGAATATTCTAGCGCCTGTTGAACTGCAATGTCAGTGGTTAACAGACATCGGTTTTCTTGATGTTGATTGCTTTATGAAAGTATTAGAATTGGCGTTATTTGGGGGAATAAAACCTCAAAACTAAATTACTTAATTTCAAGTTTTTCTATTCTCCAAATCGATATCCTTTTCGGTAAACGGTATGAATCAGTTGTCGTTCTTTAGGGTCTTCAATTTTGCGCCGGAGAAGTCGAATTTGAGCCGCTAGAACGTTACTGCTGGGTTGATCAGAATCTGCCCATAAATGTTGATAAATTTGTTGATGAGTGAGTAACTGACCGGAATGACGCATAAAATATTCCAGCAGTTTACATTCTTTTTCCGACAATTCAATCATACGTCCGTTTCGATAAGCCAGTTGATTTTCAATATCTAATTCTAGATCAAAAATTTGCAGTCGAGAATTCGTCGTTGGAGATTCTAACGTGGGTGGACGCCGTAATAAAGCCCGCACTCGTGCTAATAATTCTCGCAGTTCAAAGGGTTTAACTAAATAATCATCAGCCCCGGCATCAAGTCCTTCTACACGGTCATTTAAAGTATCTTTTGCTGTTAGAAATAAAATGGGAATTTGATTGTTTTTTGAGCGCAATTTTTGACACATTTCAATTCCCGATTGATGCGGTAACATCCAATCCAAAATCAATAAATCATAGTGATGTTGAATGGCTAAATTGTACCCGGTTGCTCCCTCATTCGCCACATCAACCGCATACCCTTCTCGGGTTAAAGCCCGACTCAAGGGAAGGGTAAGTTCAACTTCATCATCAACGAGAAGAATTTGCATATTTCTGATTAGTAGTTCTTTGCTGACTCCAACTCAAAATTAATCGTGTGAATGGGGAAGTCGATCCAAATATTCTAACTCAACTGCTGCTGCGTCTATCCATGTATTAATCGCAGGTAAAGACCAGATAGCATCGATATAAGCTTGTTCAACTGAACCTAACTTGACACCATAGGTAATAAATCGAGAAACGACTGGAGCAAACATCGCATCAGCAATACTAAATTCCCCAAACAGAAGATCACCATTTCCCCCATATTTTTGACGACATTCTCGCCAAATTGTAGAGACACGATCAACATCAGCCTGCACGTCTGGCTTCATTCCTTCGCCTGGGTAACGACCCCGACAATCCATTGGCATTTGAGAGCGTAAATTGAAAAAGTTAGCGTGCATTTCGTGACTGACTGAACGAGCAACCGCCCTCGCTTTTCTTTCTTGTGGCCACAAATAAGGAGCGAAATTATCTGCAATATACTCACAAATTGCCAGAGATTCCCAAATCGTTAAATCATCATCTAGCAAGACTGGAACTTGTCCGGATGGAGAATATTGACGAACCTGTTGGTAAAAGGTAGGTGTACTTAGGGGAATGCGAATTTCCGCAAATTCTAGTCCGGCTTGTTTCATCGTCAGCCAAGCCCGCAACGACCAAGAAGAATAATTTTTGTTGCCGATAACCAGAGTAAGTTTACTCATAATCTGGTAAATATTATATATGTGGTTGTAAATTGTTATCCGTCATTTTTGATGTAACCCTAAATTGTTAACAACACAGATATTCAGTTTTGATACCTCTATCTCTGAAGTCTGGAAAAACAGCCATTGATAACTTTTCGATGATTCCTAAACGAATATGATTACCGTAGCACTTCCCAAAGGCGCCCTATTAGAAGATAGTATTCAGCTTTTACAAGAAGTTGGATTAGATTTTAGCGCATTTCTCGATTCTAGTAACCGACAATTACAAATTGATGACCCCACACATACCGCTAAAGGTTTACTGGTCAGGGCGCAGGATGTTCCCGTCTATGTCGAATATGGTCAAGCTCAGTTGGGAATTGTCGGCTATGATGTGTTGCGGGAGAAAAAACCGCAAGTGGGTTGTTTAGTTGACCTCAAATTTGGAAAGTGTCGGATGTCAGTTGCTGTCAAACAATCTAGTCCTTTTCGCAGTCCAGTTGAGTTACCACTTCATAGTCGAGTTGCTTCTAAGTTTGTTCATTGTGCGAGTGAATATTTTGAGAGCTTGGATCTTCCTGTAGAGATTATACCGCTTTCGGGTTCAGTCGAACTTGGGCCGATTACGGGAATGTCAGAAGCGATTGTTGATTTAGTTTCTACAGGTCGCACGTTAAAGCAAAATGGTTTAATTGAAATTGAGGTTTTGTTTGAAAGTACCGCCCAGTTAATTGTTCATCCGTTGAGTTATCGTGTCAATACAGGGGAATTAAAAACGGTGGTTGAAAAAGTGCGATCAAAAATATTATCACCCGTGTAATATGATTCTATAAATATTGTCAAAATGACTGTTCAAGACGACCGTCGTGAAAATGAATTAATTCATCTTTTTGAGTTAAGAAAACCTGACCTACCGACTCGAAGTGGTGTTGATGCGGTTTTAGATTGGAATCACCAACAAATTCCTTTTGAACTGAAATCCTCCACTAAAGCTTCGGTGACAACGGTTCGAGATTTTAGTCCTAAACATATTCGCGCATTGGGAAGATAAACATTGGTTATTTGGTTTTTATAGCTCAGACGGTCGTCAATTACTATATTGTTTGTATGGTTTTCTAAAAATGAGACTTCATCAATATTGAATTAAAAGAGGTTTAACCTCAAAGTGACAAAAGAGGAATAAACTACAAAATTTGTTCAAGATGGAGAATAAAACCCGGTAGAACTTCTTCTCCTGATAAGGTTTGCGGAGCGTCTAACACCTGAATATCTTGATTTTGGCGATAAATTCCAACTTGACGAGATTGGGGATTAATTAACCAACCTAAACGAGTTCCATTCTCAATATATTCTTTCATCTTATCTTGTAGAATTTGTAAACGGTCACTCGCTGAACGTAATTCAATCACGAAATCGGGACACAGAGGAATAAATTGTTTTCGTTGTGCAGCAGTTAAAGTATTCCAACGTTCTAAGGTTATCCAAGACACATCAGGAGAACGATTTGCACGATTAGGAAGTTTAAAACCCGTCGAAGAATCAAACACTTTACCTAATTTATGTTCTTGATTCCACAACCAAAGTTGAGCAGTTAATCCAGCATTATAGTTTCCTGTTTCTCCTCCTGTGGGTGACATAATCACTACGTCTCCATTGGCATTTCGTTCAAATTTAAGCTCACGGTTATTCTGACAAAGTTGAAAGAATTGTTTGTCCGTTAAAGCAATTGATTCTAGATTCAGAGTGAAGTTTTTCATTAAAGTGAATCAACTCAACGCTATTTATTAGTATAAATCAAACCTGAAGTGAATGTCTATTAAGTCGTGGTAATAATTTATATTTTTTGATTCAGAGAAGTGGAATAAAAGGTTCTACCGAATGTATGCTGTAAAACCCACTCCTAATTTTATCTTCTCATCCATTGCCACGAAAAATCAACCTAAACCCTCTAACTTTAACTAACATCTGTCTGTTTACAGAGAAATTTTCAGCTAAAAATGCTACATTAAGAACGTTTAACCTGTTCAACTATTAGCAAAAATCAGATATTTTTTGAATGACTAGCCTATTTCCACAAAGCAAAACTCGCAAAAATCAACCCGGTCGGCAGACAGACTGGCGACTCATAGCCCGTCTAGGAGGATACGCCAAACGCAGTAAAGGAATCCTCGCCCTTTCGATGATACTGTTAGTTCCCCTCTCTATCTCGGGCGCGATTCAACCGCTTCTCATCGGACAGACAATTTCACTCATTCGAGGTGAACCGACTTACGAATTTCTCGATGCAATGTCGCAGTCTGAGGGATTAAATTTTCTGGCTTGGTTGTTGTTAATCACAATTTTTCTCCGCTTCATTTTACAAGCGGTACAAGGATTTTTAGTACAGAAAGTTGGGCAAAAAATAACAGCTGATATTCGCAATGATTTATTCCATCATGTCACCTCATTAGCGGTGCGATTTTTTGACCGTACACCTGTCGGAAAATTAATTACTCGTCTCACCAGTGATATTGATGCGTTAGGGGATGTTTTCTCCACAGGTGCCATTGGGATTATTAGTGATTTATTTTCGATTGGGGTAATCGCAGTTACGATGTTTACCCTGCAATGGAAACTGGCTTTAATCCTGGTTTTCTCTATTTTTCCCGTAACAGCCGTCATTATTTACTTCCAACAACAATATCGTGTTGCCAACTACAAAGCCCGAGAAGAACTCTCGAATTTAAACTCAAAATTACAAGAAAACCTCACCGGAATTAACGTCGTTCAGCTTTTTCGTCGGGAACCTTTTAATGCTGATTTGTTTCGTTCCAACAACAATCGCTATATTAAAGCCGTTGATAAAACCATCTTTTATGACTCAGCCGTATCTGCAACATTAGAATGGATTGCCCTCGTTGCAATTGGTGCTGTTTTGTGGTTTGGTGGACAGCAAGTTGTAGGAGGAACTCTCAGCTTTGGTGCGCTTTCTTCTTTTATTCTTTTTGGCCAACGTTTGTTTGATCCCTTGCGACAATTTGCCGACAAATTTACAGCTATTCAAGCCGGGTTAACTGCGATTGAACGGATTAATAATCTTCTGAGTGAATCTGTAGAAATTCGTGATCCTGAAGACCATCATCGTCAATATTTTAGCACCCATAAAACTCAAGTTACAGGTGAAATTAAATTTGAAAATGTCAATTTTGCTTATAAAAAAGATGAATACGTTTTAAAAAATCTAGATTTTACCATTCATCCGGGAGAAAAAGTCGCTTTAGTCGGGCCAACGGGTGCCGGAAAAAGTTCAGTGATTCGTTTATTGTGTCGCTTGTATGAACCCAATCAAGGACGAATTTTAGTGGATGGAATCGATATTCGAGATTTACCTCAAGCCGAACTTCGACGCCATATTGGAGTGATTTTACAAGATGGTTTTATCTTTGCTGGAGATGTCAAAAGTAATATTTCTTTGGGTGAAACCTACACAATGGATGAAATTAGAATCGCAGCAGAAAAAACGAATATTGCTTCTTTTATTGAGAAGTTACCCCAAGGTTATGATACAGAACTTCGAGAGCGAGGAACCAATCTTTCGAGTGGTCAAAAACAGTTACTCGCCTTTGCGAGAGTCGCCATTCGTAACCCGAAAATATTGGTTCTTGATGAAGCCACAGCCAATTTAGATGTGATGACCGAAGCGTTAATTCAAGAAGCCTTAGAACGACTTTTAGAAAACCGCACTGCTATTATTATCGCTCACCGTCTTTCAACAATTAGAAATGTAGACAAAATCTTAGTATTAAAACAGGGTGAAATTATCGAGTTTGGCAGTCACGAAGAATTAATTGAACGTCAGGGGGTTTATGCTCGTTTGTACCAGTTGCAAATGTTAGGAAGTTAAGACTAGACTTGCAATAATTTCCTGAATACATGATAATAGTAGAATTGAATTGAAAGATCTATGAAAGGACTTTGGCTCGAAAATCAGCAGCTTCAATTTAGAGATAATCTTCCCGTTCCTGAACCCCCAAAAGATGAGGTGAGAGTACGGGTTTTAAGAGCAGGAATTTGCAATACAGACTTAGAATTAATTCGCGGCTACTACCCATACAAAGGAATTTTAGGTCACGAATTTGTAGGAATTATTGAACAAGGGCCTGAAGAATTCATCAATCAACGAGTCGTCGGTGAAATTAACGCCAGTTGTGGAGACTGTTGGTTTTGTCGCACCGGACAACCAACCCACTGTGAAAACCGCACGGTTTTAGGGATTGTTAACCGCAATGGTGCCTTTGCTGATTATCTCACTTTACCCTTAAAAAACCTACATTTAGTGCCTGAAAATGTTGCTACAGATGCGGCAACTTTTACTGAACCTGTAGCCGCAGCGTTGGAAATTCAGCAACAAATTTCGATTCAACCCAATCAAAAAGTTTTAGTGGTTGGAGATGGCAAACTCGGTCAATTAATCGCCCAAACGTTAGCGTTAACAGGTTGTGATTTATTAGCTATTGGTCGCCATCGGGAGAAGTTAGAAAACTTAGAAAAACGAGGAATAAAAACGGGGTTTTCAGATGCAGTTAAGCCAAAAACTTTCGATATTGCCGTTGAATGTACGGGCAACCCCAGCGGTTTTGAACTCGCTCATCAAGCCTTACGTCCTCGAGGAACTTTAGTGTTAAAAAGTACCTACGCTGGAAAGTTAACTTTTGATGCGTCAGCGTTAGTTGTCGATGAAATTACCTTGATGGGTTCCCGTTGTGGCCCCTTTGCTCCAGCGTTAGAATTATTAGCTAAAAATAAAATTGATGTAGAGTCACTAATTCAAGCGCGTTATCCGCTTAGTGAAGGTGTAGAAGCGTTCAATCATGCTCAACAAAAAGGTGTAATGAAGGTATTATTAGAGATGAGTTAATCTGGTATTTCACTCTCAATCGAACTTTGAATGGGTAAAGTAATCATAAATTCTGTTCCTTCATGTTCTGAAGAATGAACTTGAATTTTTCCTTGATGTTTTTCAATAATTTTGTAAGAGATAGCCAAACCTAATCCTGTTCCTTTTCCGACAGGCTTTGTTGTAAAAAAGGGATCAAACAGTTTCCCTAAAATCTCGGGTGGAATTCCGCCCCCATTATCAGAAATTCTAATCATGACTTGCTCCTCTTGACTTTCGGTGAGAATCATAATTTTTTTGTCAAGTTGATTTTCTCGCTCTAACAGTGCATCAATTGCATTGCTGAGAATATTCATAAAAACTTGATTAATTTGAGCCGGATGACAAGCAACCTTTGGAATTTTACCATAGTTTTTAACGAGATCAATTTGAGAATTTAAACGATGATTTAAGAGTAATAATGTACTTTCTAATCCTTCATGTAAGTCACAAGCTTTAACCTGAGCTTCATCTAAACGAGAGAAATTTCGCAAAGAGAGAACAATTTCACAAATTCGATCTGTTCCCATTCGCATCGATTGTAATATCTTAGGAAAATCTTCACGAATAAAATCTAGATCACTTTCTTCAATTAAAGTTGCAACTTCCGGTGAAACTTGTGAACGATGTTCTCGAAAAAGTGTAACCACATTGAGAAGTTCTTCTGCATAAGATTCGATGTAGCTCAGATTACCATGAATAAAGCCGATTGGATTATTAATTTCATGGGCAATTCCAGCAACCATTTGACCTAAACTTGACATTTTTTCCGTTTGAATGAGTTGAGTTTGAGTCTCATTTAATTCGCGTGTATAGTGTTCAATCCATTCAATTAATTGATTAAAAGAAATGGCTAATATACCCACCTCATCTGTACTGGTTACAGGAACTCGTAAATCAAAATCCTCCGTACCTGTTACTGTTTGTGCAACTTCAGTGACCTTTTGAATCGGACGAGCAATCGTTCGACCTGTATAAAAAGCTAAAATTGTTGCAATTATAACTGAAAGTAATAAACTGGCTAAAATCACAAAACTTCTAAATTGATCTGCTTTCACTAAGGCTTGTTCGGCTTGGTCAATTTGTTGCTCTGAAGATTTAATTAAAGTTTTAAGTTCATCAGAATAACGACTAAATTTAACCGCAGGAGGACTGTTTAAAAAACGATTAATTTGTCGTTCTGTTCGAGAAAAATCGGCGGTTTCCCACTTGTCTTTCGCCAATAAATTCAAAATCATTCGCTGACGTTTAGCATAATCATTAACGACCTGTTCATACACTTCTAGAAAAGGCTGCATTGGAGTGATTTGATCTGAAACTGTTGTGGCTTGGAGTTGAGTGAGTAAGGTTTGCATTTGTTCAATTCGACGATCAAAATCGGTTTCTGCTTGACGAAATAAAGGTTCATCTCCTAAGACTGGAATAAATTCTTGTTCAGGTCTAAACTCAATTGCTAAAAGTTTTAATTTGCCTAAAAGTAAACCTTGAGTTCGAGCAATTTTTAGTTGTTCTTTTGCAGTTTGATGATAGTGATTTCCTAACCCCAAGCCTATTAAGACCCCTAATACAGCAATTCCTAGAGAAATACCATATCCCCAGTAAATTTTGTGAACAATGCTAGTTTGTTTTAATTTACAAAAAAAAGATTGATTGTGACTGGTGTTAGATTTGGTGAGATTATCCATAGAGCTTAACAGATTTTTGAGAAGGTAATAACATAAATTGACTGAAACTTTAAAAAAGATTCAACTGTATTCAAAAAAGTTCAACCTCTCAAGGGTTAAATTGTGGTATAATTATCAAGATGAACTAACAGATAACTATGACTATAAAATGACAACATTTATGTCCAGCAGAAAGAGGGTTGGCATTCTGGCTAAAAGGCTGTCTATTTATTTAATTCTCTATTATAATCTCTATTCGAGCCAAAGTTGAAAAAGTTAAAAATTATGCGAATAATCAGGAAATGAAGAACATCTTTGAACTTGATCGGTGTGATTTTATCCTAGATCACTCATTTTAACTTTTGTTGTTTAATTATGCCCGTTCAGAATTTCGATCATTCTTACAGTTTAGGCTCAAAAGAAATCCCTCTAACCCCGAATGAGGATGGACAACTTTACCTTTGGATATCATGCCAAGTTTTTGAGCCAGATGAAGACTAGCTGTATTTTGAGGTGCCAAATAAGCTCTAATTTCTGAAATCCATTCATTCCCTTTGAGTACCTCTAATAACGCTTTTG
>CAZNCM010000062.1:21002-21862 GCA_964571155.1 uncultured Lyngbya sp.
CGCTTCGTAAGCGTAGCCTTGTCTGCGATACTGAGAATTAATGCTATAATAAATTTCTACACAATTTGCCTGATCCGGTGCAAACCCACAAGAACCCACATATTCATTGGAATGATTGAGCGCGATCGCATAAGCATGAATGATCTGATCAGATTCATAGCTAGAACACACAAAATTGAAAAGTTCAGTTGCACCTTCTAGGGTTTTTTGGGAATCTTCAAATGCTAAATATTCAGTAGACTTTGGATCAAGCATAAACGCTAAGTAACCCGCTAAGTCCTGAGAAATAAACGGTCTAATCAGTAAACGAGAAGTTTGAATCGGTAATTGTATAGAAAGATTTTGAAATTGCATAATCATTTCAAAAGAAGTTTATAAAAATAATTTTTAAGATTGTTAAGGATTTTTTAGAGAGATCAAAGCCGTTAAGTCTGACCGGACATTAACATTGAATTGAAAAAGACTTTTAAAGAATGATTTTATAATTAATTAAATCGTGAGTGAGCTTAATAAAAAAAAGGTGAGGAGCTGATCAAAACTAGAAAAAATCTCTAAAAACGTTGCCAGAAATGATTCGGCTTGAGTTGAGATTTTAGTTCAAGAATACTGAACCCGTTCCTGTAATATTTAAAGATCGGGTGTCGAGAAAGAAATTACCCGTCGGTTGAAAACGAACCTCTAACACGCCCTGTTCCACGGCTTTCGGAACAACCAGCAACAATCCACCATCCTGACGCCGATAAGTCAAATTTAACGGAATCGGTAATCCTTGTAATTCCACCTGAGAACTTCCCTCTAAAGTTCGTTCTCCGGTTCCCTCGATCACTTGATAAGTAATCGCTGCATCTGTGGTATTAACC
>CAZNCM010000063.1:0-21845 GCA_964571155.1 uncultured Lyngbya sp.
ATGTGTGGATGCTGTCTTCAAAAATTGTCCTAATGTATGCGCGTAGCGCTATATTGAATAATAACAACATAAGAAGGAAAAAGCAAGATGACACAGGATGTCTTAAATTCTCCAATTAACGCCTCAGTTAAATCTATATTTAAAACGATTTTTGCAACGAATCAAATCACTTATTCTGACTTACAAACGCTCGTTAATTTTATTCGAGGAACTCAAGAGTTGAAATCAAAAGACATCCAAAATATCCATCTAATTATTGAGCGTTTGCAAGCGGGGCAGTTAAAGATTTTAGACTGAACTTATTGAGGATTGATCTAACAAAATAATAGTTTTAAAGGATAAATCATGAAAAATAAAACCCTAACTTATTATTCTATTAATGCTCAAACTGAACTTAAAAATTTATATTTTTTACAGAATTATTCTTTAAACAATCATCAATTCTTTCTCTAAAGATTGCTGTTTAATTTTTAATAGAGACGTTAGATTAAACGCCTCTATATTTTAGCTTTTAGGAGTCTTCCTCAGCCCTCGTCACCTGTTCAGATTCAACTTCTTGTAGAGATTTGACTTCTAATGTTCGGACTCGGTTAATCGCTGCTGCGAGTTCAAAGCGTCGAAACATCGCTAAATCTCCTTGAGGAAAAGGAGTAATTACATCTAATCCTTTTTCGGCAATATCCGCCATAATTCGATCTAAAATTTGAGGGAGTGTATGTTCACCATTAATATACCGTTTTCTAGCATAAACCATTGCCGCTGCAATCCCCCGTAATTGATCTTTAGAAACAAGCTGTTCAACCCCGGATAAATCAACATCTTCTGTTCCAAATGTGACTTCATCCACATCTCGAACTTTTACCCGAACATCTCGCCGTCCGCGACTCGGATCTAAACTTTCAGTAATCGGAATACGGGGTCGAATTTGACCAAACTTTTCACCGCCTTCTGTTGTCCGACCTGTTGTATATTCTGCGGCGATTTCTTTGGCTTTTTCGGTTAATTCTTGGGGTTGAAAATTATCCATTGCAATTACTGTATCCGCCACATCAAAATAATCTCCACTTCCACCCATCACTAAGATTGTAGACACGCCATAATCAGTATAAAGTTGGCGAACTTTATCAATAAATGGGGTAATGGGTTCTTGTTCTTTAGCAATTAAGGCTTGCATTCGGCGATCGCGAATCATAAAATTAGTTGCAGCCGTATCTTCATCGACTAATAAAACTGGAGAAACATCAGAATTAACCGAGTCATTTTCTGGCTTCACCAAAACCTCTAAAGCTTCCATAATATTAGCCGCTTGTGAGGTACTTCCACTCGCGTTTTCAGTGGAAAAATTCAGGGTAGATCGTCCTTGAGGCAATTGATTAATAAAAGGCGAAATATCAACACCTGCAACACTACGCCCATCTTCAGCCCGAATTTTAACAGCATCTGGACTGGTCGTGACAAATTCTCGTCCGTCTCCAAAAATATGATTATAAACGCCCAATTCTATCGCGTTTAATAAGGTCGATTTACCGTGATATCCGCCCCCAACAATCAGAGTAATCCCTTTAGGAATTCCTAAACCTTTAATTTCTCCAAAGTTGGGACGATTGAATTCAACTTCTAGAGATTCGGGTGATTTAAACGGTACAACATCAGTTTCTAAAGGTCGCTGATCAACCCCACTACGTCGCGGTAATATTGCACCATTGGGAATAAATGCAACTAACCCTTTTTCAGCGAGTTGTTGACGTAACCAGTCGGCATCTTCTACCGTCTCCACATGGCGTTTACAGTGGTCAGGATCGAGATTTTTATATTTAAGAGAACGTTCAACAATTAGGGGAATATCATCACAAATCATTGCGGCAGCTTGTCGCCCTAAAATTTGCCGTCCTCGGGCGGGAAGTCCAACAAAAAATCGCATTTCAACGCCTTTTTCTTGGGTCGAAGGCTTCGGTTTAGCGCGCTGAAAGACGGGGTTAACACCGATAGATTTAGGTTGAGGAGGAGCGACATAAATCAAGCTGGCTGAGGTGCGTTCTAACACCTCTTGTCCCATTTTTGTAATCGCAATCATCCCGCTTTTTCCTGTACCTCGACGGCTACTAATCTCTCGACTATTGCGATCAAATTGACGAGTTAGGTAGTCTCGCAAAGCAATTTCTCGAATCCGATTTTTGTAAAGTTCTGGGGGAAATTCTGCAATATTTGGTGAGATATGAACTCGAAACTTACTCGGAGCAGCAAAAGGATCACCTTGAACGTAATCAATAATCAGAGTAAAGTCTTCAAACTCATAAGTACCGAGAACATCTTTATAGGCTTTATAACCTCGGTTGTCTAGATCAAGTAATTTTTGGCGGAGGTCTTCTTTTGTGTTCATGAATCAGATCTCAATGAGTGTATGATTAATTGTTTCTATCCGGGAGAGTTTTACTGGGAGTTGAATCTTCACTCCACTTGCCAATTTGCCGAATCAGAAAGCCAAAGAGAGAGCCTACCTTTTGAGTGAATAAACTCATTATATCAGAGACTTTTCAGTTTCTCTCAAGGGGTTTATAGGTTCATTGTTCGGGTGAACTGTCAAAGGTTGAATCTTGTTCCAATCTTGTCCCCAATTTTATTTAATTTTCTAATAACTGAGTGACAACATTCACAAGAACTTGAGCGGAACCCATGAGAAATTCTGGGTCAAGATTCGCCAGAGTATCTGTCGGTTGATGATAGTGAGGAGAACGTAAATTCGCGGTATCTGTTACTAATACAGCCGCTATATTTTGATACCAAAAGGGGGCATGATCACTGCGTAAAACGTCGGGCGTCAGTATACCTTTTAAGGGGATTGGCAAGGGGAGAATGGGCGATAAAGTCTGATTAGAGAAGTTAGAGGGTAGCTGCTGAAATGATTCTAATAAGTCTCGATGTTGGGCTTCTCCCACGACGACTAAAAACTCACCTTTATTTCCCAGAGTGATACCATTTACTTCTAATAAAGGCTGAATGTTTAACCCGGTCGGATACTGTTGACAGCCCTCGACTCGACAAGCATAACCAACCATATCAAGGATAATAACATGACGTAAAGTTTGTAAGTTTTCGGGACGACTGGTAAACGCAAGACTTCCCAATAGTCCGAGTTCTTCTTGATCAAAAAATACAATTTCTAAGGAAGTTGCTGTGGGTGTTGAACCGAACAACCGAGCGATTTCTAAGAGGACTGCGATGCCGCTAGCATTATCATCAGCACCGGGAGAGTTAACCACGGTATCATAATGAGCGCCAATTAATAGAGTTGCAGCATTGGGATCATCAGTTGCTCTTTTGGCAACAATATTAACCCCTTGTTCAAACGGTTGCAAGTCTGTAGAAAATCCAAATTTTTGGAGTTGTTTGATTAAATAATGACGAGTATATTCACGATGGTTTTCTGTATATCGTTCTCCGACAATATTTTCTAGATGACTCCAAATTTTATCCGGGTTAATTTCTGTATTCGGCTGTGGGTTAGAGACTTGAATTTCAGAGGGTAAAGGGGTTTTAATCGGCTTTTGAGAGTTGACAAAATCTGCGGTTTTTGAAATCCGATTAAAAGAAGGGGAAATTTTAGTATTTTCGGAGGCAAATTGAAACTCTAAAAGTGTTGTTTTCCCCGGAAAAATAACGATGAGAATACCTAGAATTAAGCAAAAGGCGACGAGTCTTTGATTAGTCATTTTAATTGACGATCAATCTTCCTTAAAATCGATCTCTTTATTCATCACTTGTAATCCATTTTCAGTCTGTTTTACTTGAGGAATGGTTGTGATGGGATCAAAATAAGCCAGTTGAGGTTTTTCGGGAAGCCAATCGTCAAAACTAGGTTGAAAATTGTGAGCAATTTGCCAAAAAGTCTTAATTTCTTGTTCCAAACGTTGAGCGAATTGATTAATAATTTTCGCTTGTTGACCCAGTTGCGGCCAAATTTCTTTCGCCTGTAATTCATACAGTTTGGCTTGTTTAACTGCGAGTTTAGCTTGAGTTTTTTTCAGTCTTAAACTTGTTGCTTTCATCTCTCGCTCAAGTTCAGGTAAATGGATTGACCATTGAGCCAATTGAGTTTGACAGGCTTGAGAGAATTCGGCTTGAGCTTCAGGTGAGTGATCTTTTGGAAACAGAAGTATTGCTTGAAAAGAGGAACGCTTAGCGCATAACCTATTATACTCCGCTTGGATTTCATCAACTTGTGCTTTGATCTCGTTCCATTCTGATTGAAACTGTTCAATAACTTGACTCATGGTTTAATTGCTCGTTAAAACAGAGGCTTTGCTTGAGTTTACCAAAAACTGTACCTTTAGATCATCATAACTTTGGGTAATCTCTGACCTGATTTTGGGTAACGGAAGTTAACGATACAATAGAAAATTGAGTTGAATGATTTTTGGTTTTAGTGTTGACTAAAGTTATAACGCAATCATTAAGAAATTGTGATTACCGCTAACCTCACTTTACTATAATTAAGTTAGATGTCAAGTTCAAGCGGGGGTAAATATGGCTTATCTATGTGAACTGAGTCCCAGTCAAAAAGTCTACTTAGATATTCAAGCAAACCAAACCGTTGTCACGACAGTCAGCAGCAGTCCCGGACAACAACAACAGTCGAGCAGCAGTTTTACGACGGGAAGTTGGACTTCTCCTCCTCGGGTTTATCGTAACCATGGAGGAATTACAATTGAGATTGAAACATCACAGGGAAAACACTATATTAATGTGCAGGGAAATAGCATGGGAGTGATCGATCATGCACCTTCGATGAGTCCGTCTGAGATGCTACAACTCCAACAAGTTTCCAGCATTCCCAAGAGTACAATGTCTCCTATGAAACCGATGGAACCGATGAAAATGGAGAATATGCAGATGAATATGAAACCGATGGAAATGCGAATGGGAAATATGGAAATGCAAATGAATTCTCCTGAAAACCCTGCTTCTCAAGTTAAACGTTTTTGTAGTCAATGTGGAGCTTCTATTCAATCAGAAGACCGTTTTTGTTCGAGTTGTGGTCATCGTCTAGACTAATCAATTGAGCGACTCTTTAGCTTGCACTATTACCGATATTGTCATCGGATTTTTTGCTCATCTCAGGCTTGACTATTTTTAACTTTCTAGAACCTGAACCCTCTCTTGGTCCTGTTTCAACATCATCCTCCATCAAGTTTCCAATTGCTTCATTAAGTTCTCCAGGATTCATAAAGATAATCTTGGAGTTATTACTCGCACTTAATTTATGATGGGCTTCCACATATTGTTTGGCAATGAGATATTGAATAAACTCTCGACTATTGGGGGAAATTTGTAGAGAATTAGAGAGAATTTCTATTGATTGTGCTTCACTACGAGCAATACTAATCTCCGCCCGTTTTTTGTTTTCTGCTGCTTTTTCTTGCTCCATTGATTTCATTATCGCCGCCGGAGGGGTAACACTTTGGAGGCTAACTCGAATCACTTTAATTCCCCAATTTCCGGTCGCTTCATCTAAAGTTTTCAGGAGTAAATCGTTGATTTCATTAATTGAGGAAAATAGTTCTCTCATCTCAATTGTGGCAATTTTTGCCCGCAGTGTCGTCAAAACTAAGTTAGAAATAGAATCTTCAACTTGTTCAACCTCATAGTAAGATTTCTCGATATCTTCGATTTTCCAAAAAACAACAGCATCAACGGTTAAGGGAGTATTGTCCCCGGTAATCACTTCCTGGGGTTTAATATCAATAAACCGTTCCCGAGTAGTATCGTAGTGAACAATCTTTTCTAGAAAAGGAAGAATATAACGAACTCCAGGTTTGAGGGTGCGATGACGGCCATTTAAGCCTTCAACAATGGCTTGATCTCCGCCACTGACGACTTTAATGGAGGAATTAAACACAACCCCAATCACTAATGCAGCAAAGAAGCTGAGTAAATATTGAGCCATAATGATGATGTAATGTCGAGTACCAAGTTCAAGAATAGGTCTATAGTAGCACCGTTTCTTCTCAATAGAGCAATCACTTATAGACCGATTGACTGTTCCGTTAAACCAAAGGCTTTGTTCAGTCCTCTTTTCTTAACTCAACTTCACAACTGATGACTCAAAACCGCCCGATAACGAACTTGATTATTTCTCACTTTTTCCATGGCTTCATTTGCTTTTTCCATCGGGAAAATTTCGACAATGGGTTCAATTTGATAACGTTCAGCAACCGATAACATATCCTGCATCATCGCCCGTCCCCCGATGACCGACCCTAAAATCCGCCGACGCTTCATGAGTAAGGGAAAACCCGGAATACTCAACGGGGCGTCGGGTACCCCAACCAGAGTTAAGGTGCCATCAGAGTCGAGAAAGTCAATGTAGGATGCCCAGTCGATGGACGCCGGAACGGTACTTAATAGGATATTTAACGGTTGAGATGGGGCGGAAGGGGGTTGATTTTTGTCAACAATTACGGTTTCATCTGCACCGAGTTGATGGGCAAATTCGGCTTTATCTTTAGAGGTGGTAAAAACAGTGACTCGGTTGCCCAATTTACGGGCAAATTGTACCGCCATGTGACCTAACCCCCCGACTCCAATCACTCCAATTTCTAATCCCGAACCCATTCCCGCATATCGTAAGGCCGAATAAACGGTAATTCCGCCACAGAGTAAAGGCCCGGCAACGTTTGTTTTAATACCATCAGGAATTGCAAAGGCAAACCGAGAATCTACTTCTAAATAATCAGCAAATCCTCCCGGCCCAGTCGCAATTAACGCTTGCATTTGATCACAAAGATTTTCCGAACCCCGCAAACAATCTCGACAGGATAAACAAGAGGTTCGTTGCCAACCAATACCTACGCGATCGCCAACTTTGATATGATTAACTTGGGAACCGATTTCGATGACTTCTCCAATAACTTCGTGACCAGGAACGATGGGATAATTAGTCATTTCCCAGTCATTATCAATCATGTGAAGATCGGAGTGACAAATCCCACAGGCTAAGACTTTAATGATACACTTAAAGTTCTGCGGAGATTCGACTTCATAGCTATAGGGTTCGAGATCTGCACCTGGGTTTTTAGCCGCTAATCCTTGAATTTTCATAATTTTTGGGGTCAGTAAATGTTTATATTCGTCGATACATACACTTTATTTTGCCGAGTTTTTGTTGTTGGACTTTAATCCGTTTTTTACCCTAAAGCACCCTAACGAACTGAGTTTATTTTTGATTGTTTTTGCTCTGGCTCATTATAAACTGCATTAACCCTGGAAACAAACGGTAAGCTTCTGTTGCTATGGATGTCAACCCGACAACAGTTTCTGATTTTTTTTGATGAACCGCCTCCCAAACGGCTTGGGCAATATCTTCCGGTTGACTCACAAAAGAAGATTCTAACACGGTTTGCATTTGTTGGCGACGGCTTTCTACTTCGTTGTCATTTTCACCGCGAAATTGCGCTCTTTCCATGAAGTTACTATTAATAACACCCGGATGAACTGCACAGACAGTAATGCCTTTTGGGGCGAGTTCTAGCCGGAGAGTTTCTGTTAGTCCAGTCACCGCATATTTACTGGCACAATAAGCGGTCATATCGGGTAAAGGCATTTTTCCCCCAACGGAACCCACGTTAACAATTGTTCCTTTTTTGCGTTCGAGAAAATGGGGTAAAAGAGCGTTAATGGTATAGACATAACCCCAGAAGTTAGTATTCATTATTTTTTGCCAATCTTCTAAGGTTGTTTTTGCCATAGAACCCGTTAAACAAATTCCGGCATTATTTACTAAAACATCAATATTTCCGTAAGTATTTAAGGCTTTTTCAACTAACTCTTGAACCTGTTGAACCTCTCCGACATCGGTCGGAATTGCCAACGCCGAACCACCCAGACTTCGCACTTCGCTAGCTGCTGCTTCTAAGCGTTCTAAATTGCGGGCAGTTAACACTACATTATAGCCTTTTTTAGCA
This sequence comes from uncultured Lyngbya sp., assembly GCA_964571155.1. Classification (GTDB taxonomy): domain Bacteria; phylum Cyanobacteriota; class Cyanobacteriia; order Cyanobacteriales; family Microcoleaceae; genus Capilliphycus. The sequence goes on from CAZNCM010000063.1 coordinate 7,962, forward strand.
AACAGTAAAGCCGTTGCTTTCCCACTTCCTTGAGACGCGCCAGTAATTAAAACGGTAGAAACCATGATAATTTTAAACCTGTACAATGTATTCAGAAAACCGCTTGTTTTGAGAAACCGGGTTTCTTGGAATATTATGATAGATGATTGATTTTTATGCAACAATTGAGAACGTTTTTCCTGTTCCCTGTTCTCTGTTCCCTTACTATTATGCAAGAATCTAATTCAACTTCGCCCTGGTTAGTGGGTTTTGTAGTGTTTCTTGGGGTAATTGGTGTTTCGACGGGTGCAATTTTAGTTCGTTTAGCAACAGCAACCGCCGAGATTAATAGTATAGGATTTAGTTTGGTCATGTCGGCTTCTCGGTTAACCGTTGCGGCGTTACTTTTGGTTCCGACTTGGCGGAAAATAACCTGGCGATCGCTACAACCGGGAGCCTTATTTTATGCAGCAATAGCCGGGGTTTGTTTAGCCTTACATTTTGCTACTTGGATCACGTCTTTATCTTACACCTCAATCGCCGCATCGACAACATTAGTCACAACAAGTCCGATTTGGGTGGCAATATTATCGGCAATTTGGCTAAAAGAAAAACCGTCAAAATTAACAATATTGGGGATAATTATTGCTTTAACAGGCGGGATAATGATTGCATTGGGAGACGGAAATACAACCGAAGCGAGTCAAAATCAGACGTTAGGAAATAGTTTAGCTTTAATCGGCGCTTGGGCAATTAGTTTTTATCTCATTTTCGGACGAGAAGCCCAACAAAGAGGGTTTAAAATAGGAGGATATATTGCAGTTGCTTACACCGTTGCCGCAGTCCTATTATTACCTTTACCCTTTTTTTTCGGAACAAATTATAGCGGCTATCCGAACTTAGTGTATGTTTACCTAATCTTAATGGCAATTTTACCGCAACTCGTCGGACATACGAGTTTTAGTTGGGCGGTTAACCGGACTTCTCCGACTTTAGTGATGTTAGCAATATTATTTGAACCCGTGGGGGCAAGTTTTTTGGGGTATGTGTTTTTTGAAGAAATTCCCTCAGTAGCGGTGTTAGGGCGTGCTATTGTGATTTTAACCGGAGTGGCGATCGCTGTATTAGGTACAAAATCCAATAGTATTTAATCTGAAAATAACGCTACACTTCTAATAACAGCAGTTCACTAGCACTTCGAGACCCCGAACTTTTTCCGAAAGGGTTGGCAGATGTCACCCAACTCTATACCCTTTAACTAAAGTCGATTGCTGCTGGAAATTGCTTCTATCGATGAATTAACGCTTACTCAACATTTAAACAATTACCGATGACTGCTACTCAAGTTAGTTTTCCGATTGACCTTGGGGCCTACAAACCCCTCTCACTTGATCCTGCTAATTCTACCCTAACCGACGAACAGAGAGAAACCCTCAAAGCCAACATCCAACTCTGTCGCGATACCATTGTCTTCTTCACCGCCACAGGTGCAGCTAGAGGTGTAGGCGGTCATACAGGCGGCCCCTATGATACTGTACCAGAAGTGATGATTCTGGACGCTTTATTCCGAGGGGCTGCGGAAAAATTTGTACCGATTTTCTTTGATGAAGCCGGACACCGAGTTGCAACTCAATACTTAATGGCGACCCTGGCGGGTGAACTTCCGGCAGAGAAACTCCTGCATTACCGTTTCGCCAATTCTGCCCTACCGGGACACCCTGAACTCGGACTCACGCCTGGCGTAAAATTTAGTTCCGGTCGCTTGGGTCATATGTGGCCCTACGTTAACGGTGTAGCCTTGGCAAACCCCAATAAAACAGTTTTCTGTTTGGGTTCAGACGGTTCACAACAAGAAGGAGACGATGCCGAAGCCGCCCGTTTAGCGGTTTCTCAACAGCTTAATGTTAAACTCCTGATTGACGATAACGATGTCACAATTGCCGGACATCCTTCTGATTATATGCCCGGTTTCAGCGTAGCCAAAACTTTAGCCGGCCACGGACTGAAAATTTTAGAAGGAAATGGTGAAGATATTGATGATCTTTACCGTCGGATTTGTGAAGCGGTGAATACCGATGGCCCGATTGCTGTCGTCAATAAACGTCCGATGGCGGTTGGTATTGAGGGGATAGAAGGGTCTGAACATGGTCACGATGTTATTCCCCTCGATAAAGCAATTAAATACCTTGAAGCCAAAGGTAAAACTGATGCGGTAGACTATCTCAAGAGTATTGAGAAGCCGAAGAACACCTACACTTTCATGGGTTCGAGTGATAAAGTGGGGTCGAACCGGAATGTGTTTGGTGAAGCAGTCGTTTCCGTTTTGCAAGGCATGAGTGATGCAGAACGCAAAGAAAAAGTCATGTGTATTGACAGTGACTTAGAAGGATCTTGTGGTTTGAAAGTGATCGGTGAAGCGTTCCCCGACATTTATATTAAAGCCGGAATCATGGAACGGGGCAACCTCTCGGCGGCCGCAGGTTTTGGGATGGAAAAAGGCAAACAAGGAATTTTCGCCACGTTCAGCGCCTTTTTAGAAATGTGTATTTCTGAAATTACGATGGCACGGTTGAATAATTCTAACCTGCTTTGTCATTTTTCCCACTCCGGTATTGATGACATGGCTGATAATACTTGTCACTTCGGTTTGAACAATATGTTCGCTGATAATGGCTTGGATGATGGCTATGAAACGCGGTTATATTTCCCCGCAGATGCGAATCAAATGAAGGCTTGTGTTGAGTCAGTTTTTTCTGATCCGGGGTTGCGGTTTATTTTCTCAACTCGTTCAAAAGTGCCTTATATTCTCAACACCGATGGTAGTAATTTCTTCGGTGAAGGCTACAAGTTTACTCCCGGAAAAGATGAAGTTATCCGTGAAGGGACAGCCGGATATGTGATTAGTTTTGGGGCGGCTTTGTATCGTTCTCTTGATGCGGTTGAACGTCTCAAACAAGAAGGAATTGATGTCGGTTTAATTAATAAGGCGACGTTGAATGTTGTTGATGAAGAAATGATGACAAAAATTGGTCAGTCTCCAATGGTTGTTGTTGTTGAAGCGTTTAACCGTCGGACTGGACTTGGTAGCCGTTTTGGAACTTGGTTGTTAGAACGTGGGTTCTCTCCGAAGTTCGCCAGTTTAGCAACTCATCACGAAGGTTCTGGCGGGTTGTGGGAACAATTCCCCCATCAAGGTATTGATCCCGATGGTATTATCAACAAAGTCAAACAGTTAGCTAAATAAAACGGTTTAAACCGTATTAGTTGGGGTGCAAAGTTTGCACCCTAATTTTTTATTTAAACTTTAAGTTATTCCTTTACCTGCTACTTTATGCTAAAATTAATCATCATAACTAAAATTTAGACTCACCATTTCGTTAGAATTTCCTCGACGACAAAAGACAACATTGTTGCTAGAACGATCTTCTTTAAAACAAGAAACTTGCTGTTCAAATTGTCTAAAATTATTCTTATAACGACCCGGATCTATACCCAGTTTACCTCGAAATTCTCCCCACGTCACATCGACAACCGCCTCACCCCCACAAATCATTTCAACTTCACCTCTTTCGATATCCACATCACCGAGATCGACTTCTACTTCTGCATCTTCTATTTCCAAAATGCGACAAGCTTCTAATTTATTTTCTCCACAAGCGGCTAAAATAGCGACAAGCGGGATCGCCATCCCAAAAATTCCGATTGATCTAATAGACTTTAACACGATAGTCTTGACTCAATTTGATTCGATATGATTAACTACATCGATATTTGAGCCGACTTCGGAAAGTTTACAAAGGTTATATTTAGGTTATATTTAAGTAAAGAATTTTATCTCAAGGTTAAGCGCTCGCCAACCCCGTATGGGGTCTAACATCCCGAAGATGAAATCCCAAGACAATGTATTTTAATTTTAACCGATTTTCTCAACTTTGGAAAGTCCCAATTTTTGAGCAACTTCTACAGAAGCAACCGGATAAACGGTTTCGGTGGGAGTTTTTAAATCCTTCCAATCTCCCCCGCAAATAACTTGATATTGTTCGCGAACAAAGTTAGAAATATCTTCAATTTCAATAATCCATTCTTGTGGGAAGTGGCTATCGCACCCAATTCTCATTGAGATAAAAACGGGAGAATTTGCCATTTCAGGGTCTCCAACGGGGTTAATTCCGGGGGATTGCCAGGGTGACTCTATGATTTTTGGTCTGATTGTTCAAATCGTCTATTTCGTCTATTAAGTACATTTTTTATAAGATGTATACTGATATCAATAATGTAAAGCTTTGATGAAGATACTTGCATTTTCTAAACTTATAAGAAAAAATTGATTCAGTGTTAAATATGTACAACACTTAGGCTATAAAAAAAATGACAACAATTATCAATTTCGATGACTTGGCCCCGAATACAGTCGTCAGCGATCAGTATTCTGGAGTAACATTTTCAACCGATCCGGGGTCTGTTGCAACAGTTTCGTTGGCAGCTGTATTCGGAACCTCTGAACCCAACGCGCTTGGTACATTAGATGAAAGTGGCCTGAATGGAAATCTACCCCTTGATGTTGCTTTCGAGTCACCCGTTAATAATTTATCGTTTTTAACGCTTGGCGATAACACCAATGGTACTGCTGCACTCATCGATGTTTATACCGCCAATGGATTGACGACAACTGTTAACCTGATCACGAATGGTGACCTTTTCACGCCAGACCTGGTGGATTTATCGTCATTCACAAACATAACCCGGATTAATATCAATACCATCACAGATATTGGTGGGATTGGTTATGATGACTTTGCATTTGAGTTTGCACCACTCAACATTGCACCAGTTGCCGTTGATGATAGTATAACTGCCGCTCAAAACACTTCCCAGACGATCCTCGCCGCCGACCTACTCGCCAACGACACCGACGAAGATGGCGACCCTCTCACCCTGACCGAAGTGAGTAATCCCCTCAACGGTACTGTTGCCTTGGATGCCAATGGGGATGTGGTGTTTACTCCTGCCTCCGGATTCAGCGGTACTGCCAGTTTTGACTACACAGTGTCCGATGGTACTGACACAGATATTGGTTCTGTGACGGTCGAAGTCGGAGGTATCTTCAATGGCGGAAATCAGAAAGATATCCTCATCGGTACTGGGGGTAACGATCGGATGTCCGGCGGTAACGGTGCCGATGAACTCTACGGAGGTGACGGCGATGACACTTTGGGCGGTGACGGTAGCGATAACGGCCCCGACATCCTCGATGGGGGTCTTGGCAACGACATCTTAACGGGTGGCTTGGGACCCGATGTATTTATCCTCGCTGCCGGCAATGGAACCGATACTATTACCGACTTCCAGACTCCTGACAGCATCGGATTATCCGGAGGGTTAAGCTTCTCTGACCTCAGCTTCTCGGGTAATAATGTGATTCTGACTTCAACTTCGGAGGTGTTAGCAACTCTAGTTGGTGTGGATGCGACAAGTTTAACAGCAAATGACTTTGTAGGTGTTTAAGCTGTTACGAACAGAGAACATCACTAATAAAGTGAACTTTGATGAAAATCAGGTTACAAAGTAGCCCGATCGAGCAGAACGAGGTAATTTGTTCCGATGAATTTTCATAAAGTCTACCACCCGTGAAACTTGATAGGGGGGTAGTTCTTGCAACATCATAAAACCCGCCCTTTATTGTTTCTATTCCCCTTTCCCACCCTCACCAAAACAAACAGATCAGTACGCGGTTGTAAGTTGTAACATTACCCGATACGCTGGTAACAATACTGGGCGTAAATTGTACTTGGGAATCGAACCCTTTGACACAGCCCCCGCATCACCATAGATCACTGTTACAGAGTGAATCTTTCCAACTTTCCCAGTTGGCGGGTTGTACTCGCTTCTGCTGTTTTGGCTACCCACTTTTTTTAGGCTTCTATTAACTCCGTTTGCCAATTCATCCCTTGAATTTTGGAGTCTAACTCTCGATAGTCTCGCGCTAAGTTATCAATTATTCGTTGAATTTCAGCAATATCAACGGTACTGATAAATTTAACTTCCGAACGAGAATAGCGATCTTGGCGGATAGATGCGGTGTTAATTAAGCCGTTATAACTGTTCCACTTTTGTTTTAAAACATCCCGCTCAGCTAACGCATCAGACAGAGTTTTTCTTTCAATTTCTGTAATAGAATTTGTGCGGTTAATTCGCTGAATTAAATCCATCAGTTCGGTTGCAACTGCTTCTAACTCTCTCATTAATTCTTGAGGATTTTCAGGCGGTTGTTCTCCTTCTTGCACTTTCGCACTTCGGATTAATCGTTGTTGCAATTGCATCATCCGTTTCTGACAGTCTGCGCGTAAAATTAAAGCTTCTGCTAACTTCACAGCTATCACCTCCTCAGTAAAAGTTGTAAACGAAATAATTTAGTATGTTTCCAGTTTTGAATTGGAGTTGTTTTTATTCTCAGGAACCCAACGACTACCGCCATCACCTTCTGTTGGTGGCTTACGGTTAGAAGGATAAAAATCAAACTCCACTGCTTCTTCTATTACATTCTCTGGCGTGAAATTGGAATAACGATACAGTGATGAAGCCAAGTTTAATCCCATTGATGCGACAACAAAAGTCGTCGTTAATGTAACGAAGTGATAGACTCTTTTTTCTAATGTGATTGCCATTTTAATCACTCCTCACAGAAATATATATTATCTGTCCGGGCTACTGTAGAGTGTGTGATTAAACCCGGTAACAGTTGAAAGAGGAGTTGGCGATCTTTTAACAATAAAAAGGTCAAAGATCTAACTTTAAACTGCTTCCGAGGGAATCATCACATCTTGACTCAGTTGACGATCAAACCCACCAAAAGTGACAGGTTTTTCATTCCCTTTTAATGATTTCGCTACCCGTTTTTGAATATTGCCTAAACGTCCTTCACATTTAATTTGAAGCATAATTTTACCTCGCTTTTCTTTAGCGTTATCAATATACTACATAAGTATTACAATGTTGTCAAGTAGGTTTTCTGAAATTTTTGAGTTTTCGGTTGACTGTAGTCTGTCAAATGCTTATACAGTAATAATTTCAGCCAATGATCTCCGGGCTGAAAAACCCGGTTTCGTAGGAGTTACCGGGTTTTTAATCGTCTATATGTATGTCTCCCGGATATCAACCCGCCCCTTTGCAGGAAGTGGTAAATAGGAAATAGCGAGTTGTATTTTGTTGTATTTTATCCGGTGGAAAAATCATAAATGGGTTTGTTATCGTAGAGGATGTTTGGCTTTATCTAAAGCCGCCTCATAGGTTTTTTGATTGCTTTGAACCGACTTCATTAAATCAACAACTGGGTTGGGATAATCCACTCCTAATTGTACATCAAACCGCTTTTGTTCAACGGGTTGTAACTTCCAAGGTTCGTGAACTTTTGACGCAGGTAAACCCCTCAATTCCGGCAACCAATGCTTAACATAATCCCCATTGGAGTCATAATCTTTAGCCTGTTTAGGAATATTAAAATACCGAAATCCTCGCGCATCATTACCTACACCTGCGGTATAATTCCAATTTCCCCAATTGCTACAAACATCATAATCAACTAACAGCGACTCGAACCATTCCGCCCCCATTTTCCAATTTATTCCCAAGTTTTTAGTCAGAAAACTAGCTACATTTTGCCGCCCTCGGTTCGACATAAAACCCGTTGCTGCAATTTCCCGCATATTCGCATCAACGAGGGGAAAACCTGTGGTTCCCGTGCGCCAATGTTCAAACCGTTCCCAGTCTTCTTTCCAGGGAATTGAAACCCCTTGTAACCCAGACAGACGGAAGATTTTATTGCCATGTTTCAGACAAATAAACCGAAAATAATCCCGCCACAGCAACTCAAATACTAACCAATAAGTTGAATCATTTTTTACCCGTTGTTCTTCATAATCCTGTACGTGGTCATAAATAAACCGGGGGGATAAACATCCCATTGCTAACCAGGGAGAAAATTTAGAAGAATAATTCGCCCCCAACATTCCATTCCGGGTTTGTTTATAGTCTTTCAAACAATCTTGTTCCCAAATATAATCGGTTAACCGCGCAATTCCGGCTGTTTCTCCGCCCTTAAATTTTAAAACCGCTCGTTCATCAAACTGGGGAGTTTCTAAACCCAGGTCTTGCAGTGTGGGTAATTCTCCAACTTCAATTTTTGGTAAACTGGGTAAACGTTTGGGTGTGGGAAATGAGGCGTAAATTGTGCCGTTTTTCTCAACTTGTTTCCGAAATTGGGTGAAAACTTCAGGAATTCGATTAACGGGAAAGGGTAAATCATCAATATCGTAAAGGGTTGCTCCCCAATAGGATTTTAACGCTACATCTAAAGATTTTAATGCTTTTTCTAATGCAGTTTCAACGGCTAATTCTTCTGAGGTGACTTCCCGATAATAGTAAACTGCATCAATTTCTAATTGTTTGACGATTTCAGGAATAACAACTTCGGGGAAATCATAACGAATAATTAAATCACTTCCCAATTTTCTCAGGGAGTTGCGTAAATCTGTTACGCTTTCGAGTAAAAATTGACTGCGAAATGCTCCGGTTTTAGGAAATCCAAAAGATGTTTTACCAAATTGTCGAGGATCAAAACAGTAAACGGGGATGATTTCTGCTTGTGCTTTTGTCGCTAAATGTAGGGGTTCATGGTCATGGACTCGTAAATCATTACTATACCAGATAATAACTCGTTTATCGCTCATTTTTCGTTTATCTAAATGATCTTCGTTACAAATATTAACAAGTTTTTCAGAATTTGACCATTTGAGCCGATTTAGGATGATCTCGGTTACAGAATTTTGTTAGGAATTCTACGCAGATCATCAAAAAGAAATATCAAAACTCATATAGCAGTCTGTTCTGAGTTGTGTGAAATACTTCTTGTAAAAGGCAAAAGGCGCTAATTGTAAGAGGCAAGAGGGGAAAGTCGTTTAGTTCAACTCGCAGAGATTATTCCTTTAGATGGGGAGATTATTAGATCGGCAGTTTCTGGTCAAACTGAACTTGATTTAAGTCCACAAGATTCTGTTGTCTATGCTTCTGTTCTTAGCCATCTCAGCAATATAAATAGTCGCAATAACTGTTTTTAAATCGTAATCGCAAAGATTTTAATATGCCCGATATAACTAATAATTTAGCTTCCTATAACTGTCGAATTTTATTTGGCTTCGAGAGAGGGTTGGATTATATTTTTAGCCAAATTTAATCAATTGGTGTATGATTAAAAAGCGATTCTCCTGCGGAGACGCTGCACGAACGCCAAATCTCTCGCTTCAAATCAGCGATAATCAAAAATAGGCAAAAATCGAGTATCCTAAGAGAACTGCAAACTCCCACACCACCCATTATGAGACTTGAGGAAGCTGTAGAATTTGCTGAAAACCCTGAACCCCGTTGTCCTTGCGTGCTGTTGTTGGACACTTCTGCCTCCATGCAAGGTGTACCTATTGATGCCCTCAATGATGGCCTTAACACGTTTAGACACGATTTAGCTCGGGATGAATTGGCAAAAAAACGAGTCGAAGTTGCGATCATTTCCTTTGATAATCAAGTTAAAATTCTCCAAGATTTTGTCACCGCCGATCAGTTTGAACCTCCGATGTTAACAGCACAGGGACAAACTTTTATGGGAACGGCGATTAACCAAGCCCTAGATTTAGTTGCCGCCCGCAAAGCCGAATATCGTAATAATGGTATTGCCTATTATCGCCCGTGGGTATTTATGATTACCGATGGTGAACCCCAGGGCGAATCTGATCGAATGGCGGATCAAGCGGCTGAACGAATTAAGCAAGAAGAAGCCAATAAACAGGTTGCTTTTTTTGCAGTTGGAGTGGAAGGGGCGAATATGGAACGCCTCAGTTTAATTGTTGAACGCGCTCCTTTAAAATTAAAAGGATTAGACTTTAGAGAAATGTTCATCTGGCTATCAGCAAGTATGCAAATGGTGTCACATTCTAAAGTCGATGAACAAGTTGCTTTACCACCTCCGGGATGGGGTGCTGTCTAATTTAATCTGCCTATTACTCATCTTGAATTCGTGACTATTCGCTAATTTCTGAGCATCTTTTACCGGATATCCCATGTCTAAGCGCGACTTTAACTGGCAAATTGTATCGGCATCAGTACGGGGAAAGAGTCATGAAAAAAATGATCTTCCTTGTCAAGATGCTCACTGCTACAAAAGATTATCAGATGATCTTTTAATTGTGGCGGTGGCGGATGGAGCCGGTTCAGCAAGATTGTCCGAAATTGGCTCAAAAGTAGCCGTAGAAACGGCTGTAAATACGCTTGCTCAAATGATTAATCTTCCCTTATCAGTACCACCAGAGATTGACTGGAAAGGACTATTAATGGATACGTTAAATGCAGCAAAAATCGCAGTACAAGCTGAAGCCAGTATTCAAGATGTGGAAATTAGAGAATTAGCAACAACACTAATTTTATTATTAGCAACCCCTAATTTTATTGCCGTTGCTCAGGTGGGTGATGGGGCGGCAGTTGTCGAAGACAAAACTGGGAAAATAGAGGCAATTACCCAACCCGAACAGGGTGAATATTTGAATGAAACAAAATTTTTAATTGGGTTTGATGCGGTGGAAACGGCACAAATTAGGGTTTGGGAAGGTGAACCGACTCATTTAGCAGTTTTTTCCGATGGCTTACAAATGTTAGCATTAAAAATGCCCGAAGCAACTCCCCATCGACCTTTCTTTTCACCCCTGTTTAAATTTGTTTCGATGATTACAGATCAACAAGATGCTCAAGAACAGTTAGAATCTTTCTTGCGATCGCCTCGTGTTGCTGAACGAACTGATGATGATTTAACGCTAATCTTAGCTTCATTATAGCACATTAATTAATTCAATAAGTATATCCATAAACTGACTCTAAAGATTGACTAAAATTAAATTTAGAAAAATCCGGTTGTTGCCATCGAGTGAATGAGTATTGAATTGTATTACCCTCAAATGGGGTGATGCGTGAGTTGTCTCTCTCAACCGCTATGAATAAACGTTTTCTACTCAAAACTATACTACGTTTGAGTTTAGTGATTCTCTTAACGCCAGGTTTATTATACTTGGGATTACACCTCACCCGACCTCTCCCCATTTCCAAGCAAAAACAAAAATTGTTCAAAGGCATTACTTACCAAAGAATACGCCGTTTAGAACCCGATCCATTAATGGTTCATATTGTTAAAATTGATTTAACTGATCCGGGAATTGAACTCTTAGTTACACCGGGAGAACCGAGAGATGATGATCAAGATATCGCCGCTCAAACCACATCCAATTTTTTACAAACTCATTACTTACAACTCGCAATTAATGGTAGTTTTTTTCATCCCTTTTATGTCCATAGTCCGATAGATTATTATCCCAATTCTGGAGAGCGAGTTAATATTTTTGGACAAGCTATTTCTAAGGGTGAGATTTATTCTAGCGTGAATAAAGATTGGCCAGTGCTTTGTATTTCTCCTGAAAATAAAGCCGAAATTTACCCAGATACTTGTCCTCAAAATACCGTTCAAGGGATAGCCGGAAATCTAATTTTAGTTAAAAAAGGTAAACCGATTAAAGTTAAAAAATTCTCTGATCACAACAAAAAGTTTCCTCGCACTGCGGTGGCAATTGACAAAACAGGAGAAACACTCTGGTTGATTTTAATTGATGGTCGTCAACCGTTGTATAGTACAGGTGTAACCTTAGCCACTTTGACCAATATTATCCAAGAAATAGAAGGGGTAGAAACGGCGTTAAATTTGGATGGTGGGGGTTCGACAACGTTAGTGATTTCTGAGGGAACAGATACCAAAGTTTTAAATGCACCCTTTCATAGTCGAATTCCCATGCGTCAACGTCCCATCGCCAATCATATCGGGATTTATGCCTCACCTGTTGAACAAAAATAAGACGCTTTTTACTCTTTTTTCAAGTCATTTAATTTACTCCAATTTTAACCCTAACTTGTAGAGAAAATCTTTAGAATATCGAGCGAGTTCCCAATTTTGAGCCGCCCAAACTTGAGAGGGGTGTAACCCTTTGGCATTTTGAAAATTAACACCTTGCAAATTAGCCCCTTGAAAATTAGCCCCTTGTAAATTGGCATCTTTGAGATTAGCCCCTCGGAGATTGGCATCTTGAAAGTTAGCATCTTTGAGATAAGCACCTTCTAAAATAGTACCTCGAAGATTAGCTTCTTGAAAATCTACACCTTGTAAGTTTCCCAAAATATAAGCCCCTTGAATATCCGCTTTTTGGAGATTTCCTTCTAACAGATTAACCCCTTGTAAATCTGCATAACAAAGATTAGCTGAACTCAAGTTTATTTTCTGCATTTGTGTGAGCAGAAAAAACGCTTCTTGTAGATTAGCTTTCCAAAAATTAGCCCCTTGTAGTTGAGTCAGTTCAAAGGTACTTCCTTGCAAATTTGCTTCTTGAAGTTTAGCCCCTTGTAGGTTCACTTCTTTAAAATCACCATCTACTATATGAATTTGTTCAAGATTAGCTTTCGGTAACAATAACCCTTTTAAACTAATCCCATCTTTGGCTAATTCTTCTAAGGCTTTAATTCGAGCATGACTAAACTCAATTCCTTGAGCAGAGTCGATCACTTGCCACGCTTCATAATGAGATTGTTTCTTGCCTCGTCGCAAATAAACAACTAAAGCCGTAACAATACTAATACTTTCAAATGTTCCTAAAATTCGAGATTTTTCAATCGAACGAATAAATAACTGACCCCAGTCTGTTTGCTGCTCTAAATAATTTTCTAGATATAAAATAGAGAGAATAACAAAAATAACAGCTGTAAAAATAATCACAACTTCTAAAACTTCACGGAATAGACGATCACACACTCGATTAAGTCGAGAGATCTGGCGTTTATTCGCGAATCTAGCCATTTTTTTTTTGAGGGATTCCATGGTTACAAATTGGAGAAAAATTAAACTTTCACTCTAATGTTTGCTCAAAAAAAGGTAGAATTCCTCTCCGAGAAGGAGTTCAACAGTGGTAAAAACTTTTAAACTCTAAACCCATCATCAAACCCTAACATCCATAATAAATTTGAGCCTGACTCAAACCAAAATCCCGTAGATAATGTTGCCAGCGTTTAGCAATTTCAGGATTAGAAAATGGCCCAACCGCCACTTTGGGATTAAAAGGACTATTCCGTTGATATACCCCCGTTTCCGGCACTCCCAATAAAATCACTTGTTCGACAATTTTAGGTAAATCTTCTGACTTAGCAGAAATCACCACAAAATAAGCCGCTTGAGCCTTACCTCCATGCACTCCATAAGTCCGTTGTGCTTCCTCTAAAGCTGCTTGTGTTTCAGGATTCAATCTCCCATTCACAGGCCCCGGATCAAGACCCAGTGCTTGCAGTCGTCTTTGTAACTCTAGCACCAGTAATTTACTGTAATGTAAACGTCCAAATAACTTATCTTCCGGCATGGGTTAATAGTTTACAGTTAAGACCTTCTCTTTCTCTATCTTGCATCAGTCTAGGGACATACTCCGCAACCAATAGTACACCTCACCCCGATTTTCACTCTACACTCAGCCCAAAACACCAGACGGAAAACACCCGAAGGTCTTGTTATCCTAGTGAAAGAAACGGCTTGATTGCTTACCCATTCCTCATCTGCAAACTATGACTGAACAACCAACCCGCATCTGTATTTTGGGTGGAGGCTTTGGTGGACTCTATACCGCCCTACGCTTAAATGAGTTACCCTGGCAGAAATCTCAACAACCGGAAATTATTCTTGTTGATAGCCGCGATCGCTTTTTGTTTTCGCCATTATTGTATGAACTCTTAACTGGAGAACTGCAAAGTTGGGAAATTGCTCCTCCCTTTGAACAACTGTTGCAA
>CAZNCM010000064.1:0-21671 GCA_964571155.1 uncultured Lyngbya sp.
AAGCTGCCCTAGTGCTTATTCAGTCTACCTTCTAACTTCTTTGTCACCCCGTCAGCTGTTATGGTCTAACAGTTGTCATGTTTTGGTCTGCGGTTTCGTTTGGTTGGGGTTTTCCTCTGATTCAATCTTTGGGATTTTTGGGATTTCCGGTCTGGGTGTCCTTTGTAATTTTGCAAGTTTTTCGAGAACAAACTGCTCGAATTCAGCAAGAGTTAACACAAATTATTCTAGAAGACACTTAAAAGTTCTGGGGAGACAAGCCACTCCCCAAAATACAAGGGAATTTATTCAACCAATCAAGGGAATTTCATTGAGCTAAAATTCCCTCGCGTTTCGAGCAAGCGCTCACCAACCCTCAGATTTTTGTGCGGTTGACCCCCTTGTTCAAGCTGAATATTTGTTGTTTTACTCGTTCTCACTTGGGTTTGAGCTACTTTTTGAGCGGCATCTGAAATGGCGGCTTCAGGTTTGAGCTTCAGTTTTCCGGCACTCACCTCGGCTTTTCGTTTAAATGCTCCCGCCACAATTTTGGGCATACTGTCGCTTTTGAGACGACTATTTCTTTGAGATTGGGCGGCTCGTTGCTGCTCTTTGATGGCGGTGGCTTTGGCTTTTTTTAGTTCTTTTTGGGCCACAGAATGCGATCGCAATTGAGCCTGCAATTGTCTGTGTTTTTCCTCTCGATACCCGGAGAAATTTCCCCCGTATACATTCACCTATGGTTCGTACCATGAGATTCAACTTGACGCTTAAATCACTGCTGTATACAGATTTCCGCCTGTAATTCTTCACAAACGCCGGATGACATACTTTGACAATCTTCTAAATTTTCAATTTTCTGGATAACCTCTTTTTGATTGGACTCATATACAGTCCTTGTTGGGTTTAAACTCCAGTCTTTTTGAAGCAGATAATTAATCAACGTTGACGGGGAGGGGCGATTTTGGAGAGCGCAGTGGCGGAGCCAATCGTCGAACCCAGTGAATTTATAGAAGTTTCCGCTATATACACCCTCAGAACCGCCATTCCAAAAGCCCGATCCCCTTTTTTGCAAAAAATGGAAACATCAGAAACATTTAGGAAACATTTCAACATTTTCTTGACACCCTCAAAAAATTAGTGTCAAAATTAGTCAACATCTCGAACCCCAGGACAATGACCCATGAAAGTCACCAAACATCGAGACCGAATATTAGAAGCCTTAAAACAGTGGTTTCGCATCCACAAACAAAGCCCAACTCTGGAGGAATTATGTACTGAACTCAACATGAAACCTCAGCAAAAAGCGACACTTCAAAAGTGGTTGCAAACAATGCGAGGAATTGATGTCGAATGGGAGGATAATATGGCTCGCAGTCTTCGCCTACTTCGAGAAGAACCGCCAGAACCCCAGCGACAAATTTCTGTTACTGAAACCCTGCATTATTTGGCAACGGGGTTAGTAGAATGGGAAAAATTATCACCTCAAAAACGCAGCCGTCCGCCGCAATCTTTGAGGTTGGGAATGTCACGAATGTACTTAACTTCTCTACTCAAAGGAGACGAACCGGCCCCCGCCAACCTTCCCGAATTTTTTGAACGGGCAGAAAAGCCAGTAATAGAATGGTCTCCCGCTTCGGAAATCAAAAATCTTTCGGGCGATGCAACATTAATAGAAGATGGGTTGGTTTCTGACTTTACCTTTCAATGGTTTGTAGAAGGGCGCGATACAGAAAAACAAGTAGAAGAAAAAGTTCTTCAAGATGTGCTGCAATACTGCCGAGAACATCAATTAGAAAGCGAATATCGAACGTTTCGCAAGTTGGTAATTACTCATTCAGTTATGCCTTATTCTGATTATCGCTGTTTGTTGTCTTCATCTACACTGAGACCTTTACGAGAGTTTTTACAGAAAACTTACGTTGATTTAGTTAATTTGGTCGAAGATGAAACCTATCATTTTTGTCCCCGTTGTCAGTATGTACAACGTCGCCGTTCGGACGGAACTTATACCTGTCGAAACCTTTGGTGTTCTCAACTTTCAGCCAAGCTAAATTTACTTCCTTTACCCGCCAAAACCAAAGAGGAAGTTAAACAATGGAAAGCCGTTAATCCCGGCGTTCATCAGTACGGAACTCTCCCCGGAATTTGGGAACTCAATTTAGCAGAAGAACTCTCAAAACTCGGGGTTCGCGTTACGCTTTGGCCGGAAATTGACGAGTTTGATTTGTTGGTAGAATTACCTCGGAAAGTTAAATGGGCAATCGATTTCAAAGATTGGTCATATTTAGATGAGGAACGTTTAAAGAAAGTTGAATGCCGTTTTGATACGAGTGCAACTTTTGTGGTCTTTCCCGATGAACGAGAAGATGCCCTAAGAATTCGAGTGATGCGCCAGCAACTCGAACCGGAATTGGGAGAGGTACGCCTCAAATTAATGGGCGAAATTTTGACCGAAGCCCGATTAATTGTGTCAGGTAAATCTGTGGATAAACCCCCGGTAAAAAAACGCCAATCCAGACAAAACAAGGGAGAAAATCATGCGTGATATTTCGAGTTGGAGTAAAAAACTCCGCCAAGCTTTGCGCGAATCTGAAGACTTGAAAAATTACGTTTTTAACAGTTTAGAAAATGCCAATCCGAAGAACAGAGAACAAGAGGTTTCCCGTCTGGCTCTGCTGATTACAGAAGTAGAATTGGGGTTAACGTTGCTTCGAGAAATTGATTCAGAAAATCCGGCTAAATCCGTATCCGCTTTACTGTTAGGATACCGTTTTCCTATCCCATCACTTCAAGATAACGAAAAATGGGTGATTGTTCAAAAAGCCCGTTTTTACCTCGTTCGCCGCAAAGGTAGACAGTGGAACCCATCCCTATCACTTTACATGAACCTTCCCGAAACTCTCCGCATTTTTCGCTTAACAAATCCCGAGGAAATTCCTCAACTCATCCCCTCCAGTGTCTACCCCCGTCGCCTTCAATTATACAGTAAAACTTTATCAAAAACACCCCCACACAAACCCCAAAAGATTGAACTCGCTACTGCTGGAAACTGGTACGCAAAAATTTCTCACCAAGGTCATACCGTCGAAATTCCTATCTCTATTCCCGAAGAAGTTTCCAATCTGGCTCCCGCGCCTCAAGTCTCCTTTCTCAGCCTTCGCACTGCGGAAAATCCCCCCCAAACTGTTTCTTTAAAACGCTTATTAGAAGCCGCTCAAGAAATGGATGAGCGACTCGAAAATCAAGGAGAATCCCCCGAAAATTATTGCGCCCGTTTATCGGGGATTGCTTTGCGCCTGTACGATGAAAATTTGGATGACTTTCAACCGGGAAATGAAATACAAATCGATCAATTCGTTCACGCCGTCGGTTTGCTCAATGTCGGTAAATCTACTTTGCTGGAAGTCCTGATTTATTATTTGGCAAAACGGGGTTATCGCTGTGCTTTGCTGGTGAACGATGTGGTCACACAAGTTCGTCTCGCTTCCCTATTTACGCACCAATTAGACATTCCATCCGCGCCAATTTTAGGACGCGATCGCACCGAACATTTAAACAAAGTTTATGAATCCCTTTTCGCCAACAAAGGGGAAGATATAACTCAAGGCGGTACCCATCCGGCTTGGCGTTGGTTTAGTTTTATTTGTCCGCTTCTTGGACTGGTACAAGCCGAGGAAAAATGGGAATTCGGACAGGAACCTTGCCACGATCTTTATCAAAAGATACCCGTTTCTAATCGGCCCGAAGCAGAGGAATATCTGGAGGAAGAAGAAGACGAAGATCGGTATACTTGCCCCCTCTATTATAAATGTCCGCGCCATCAATTAGAACAAGATATCGCCCGAGCAAAAGTCTGGATTTTAACACCCGCCAGCTTGATACACACCCGGGTTCCCCGTCAGATTTTCCCGCACAAACTCACCTTTGCAGAAGCCGTTTATCGGGAGTGTCATTTTCTGTTTGTTGATGAAGCCGACCGCGTACAGGTGCAGTTTGATAACGCTTTTTCTCCGAGTCAAATTTTGGTCGATTCCTCCGGCAATTCCTTTTTAAATAAACTCGGGCTTAACTTTGCAAATGCTATTTATAATTCCGACCGCAATAGTATGTCAAGGGAAATGTTGGCAGCCGGAAAACGAGCGCAAGATTACGCCCAAATTGCCACAGATATCGTCCTCCCACGCCTTCACAATCAACCCAAATTAGTGGAGTGGTTGGGTACAACTCCCTTTACCGGGCGATCGCTATTTTCTCATATTGTCCGCGATTTATTAGATTTACATTCCGAAGAAAACAACCCTCAACCCCCACCCAAAAAACTCACCCGCGCCCAACGTTCAAAAGCGCGAACTCAACAAATTGTTCAAGGTTTACCCACAGAAACCGAACGCGAACACCGCAAACGATTGATGCAAACTTTTGAGGGATTTCTCCAACATCCTCTCGACCGCCGCCGGGGGGGAGAACTCTCCGATATTGCACTCACAATTTTAAGGGTTGATAGCGAGAAAGAAGCCCTGGCGGAAGTGAATGAATGGCTGAAAAGATGGTTGAACTTGACCGGATTTTCTATCAAAGATGAAGACAAAATAGAAGACTTTACCCGCAATCTTCACTTCGCAATTTTAATTACAATTCTCAACGATCGCCTGGGCTTTATGGTCGATCATCTCAACACCTTAATGCGAATGCGAATTGTCGATCTACACGATGTGAACCAAACCCTAGTTTATCGACCTCCCCGCGATTTTCTTCCGGTCGTTTTATCTTCTCCTGTGGGTAATATTCTCGGCTTTCAATACAAGCGCGATCGCCAAAAAGTTGGGGGTACACTCGAATATTTCCGCTATGTTGGAGTGGGCCGTTTTTTACTGTTAAATTTTCCGACTCTTTTTGCGGTTGATGATTGGGATGGGCCTCATACGGTTTTAATTTCCGGTACCAGTTACGCGCCAGGAAGTCCGGCTTATCATATTCACAAACCCCCAACTTTATTGCTAGAACCCGCTTCTAATAATAGTAAAGCTGGAGATACCGGAATTTGCGAAAGTGAATTTTTCTTCCGTCCTCAACAGCGCAGCAATGGCGATTATATTGCTTTATCGGGACTTCCCCCCGCAGCCCGAAAAAAAGCGGTTGATGATTTGGTGAAGGCGATTTCTAGCCGTCCCGGACAAGCTTTGAGTTTCCTGGATCGGCTCTTTCAAACACTCAAAGAAAAACAACAAACTGACCCTTTAAACTGGGGCGATAGAGAACGTTTGCTTCTGATTACCAACAGCTACGACGAAGCCGAATTGGTCGAATCTATCCTTAAACCGCTTTATCATACCGAAGATATTGATGGCATTAAAACCCTGCGCCGCGACAACGCCCCGGCCCATTTAAGCGGAATTCGTCGGGGTAAAATTCGAGATTTAAAAGACCTGCAAACACAAATTGTTATTGCACCTTTAATGGCGCTGGAAAGGGGTCACAATATACTCAACGAACAGCAAAAAGCGGCTTTTGGGGCGGCGGTTTTCTTAAGTCGGCCGATGCCGATTCCTGACGACTGGCAAAACACGGTTGTACAACTCAATAATTGGGCGTTAGAAAAACCGGAAGATTTCAGTTTGTACGAACCCATATTAAACCGAGGCGAGGCTTTAACGCTGGCGAATATTGAGAACGAATTTACTAGATATGCGGGCGCAAAAATGCTAGAACTCAACTGTCGTGCTATGTCGTTCAAACAATTAAATTCGGAAGAAAGAAGGGTTTTGTGTTGGACTCAATTGGTAAGTCTCTGGCAAATTGTCGGGCGTTTAGTTCGGGGGGGCGTTCCTTGTATCGTTCATTTTGTTGATAGTAAATTTGCCCCGAATTCTGTCGAAAGTCAACTCGATACCGAAACTTCATCTTTGTTGGTTGGGATTCTCAAGGAATTACAAAATGCCATTGAGAATGGAACTCAACGCCCCTATGAAATCACGTTAGCATCTTCGCTGTACGGCGCTTTCTTTAACGCACTGAAAAACACAAAGGAATTCAATCATGGCTTATAATTTTATTCTTCCCGGAGTGTGGGAACTCACCAAAAATATCGAGTACAATCTTTTTCAAATTAATGTTCCGACTCCCTGGCAACAGGTGGCTAATTCTCTGGCTCAAAGGCGAGGAAAATTGCAGGGTAAGGGTTATTCTTATGTTCCGGTTTACGCTTTAGATTCGATTCTGGGTGTAACTTTTCCTCAAATTATTAAAACCGCTCGTTTCGGTTGGCAACGTGCGGGCGCTCCCTGGATTTTTGCCACCGAAAAAACCGACAGTTTAACCGAACTTGCTTGCTTTGTTAAGGATTGGTTGCGGGAGGAATTTGCTTGGTGTTTGGGAGAAGAAGAATTAGAACCTATTTTAGAGAACCTTAAAGATGATCTTTGGCATTGGAACGAAAAACCTACAGCCTATTCCCTTTTAAATCCTCCCGAAAATCAGAATGATGAAATTCGATTTCAAGCCGTCCCCGACTACATAGCCCAGCAATTTATCAACATCGATCCTAATGTTTCCTTTGGTAATAATAATCAGTACGATCTCAGATTTTACCCGGTGGTCAGCCTCAACCAAGGTTCTGAATTGATGTCTTGGCCCCCTTCTGAAATCCCGTTAATTAACAGAAATGAACGGATTGGAACCGCCAAAATTTCATTGACAGTTCGGTTTAAACTGCAAACGGTTCCCTGGCGAAAATTACCCCTAATTTATCATAAATTATCTGTACGACGCTGGATAGTTCAACCCTTAGAACGTTTGCCTTATCGGGGTGCAAAAGCTTATATTGGTGATAGTCGTCGTTGGTTAGATGGGGCAGATCAACCCTTTTGTTTTATGCCGTTAACGATGAAAAAACAAGGACAAGAGGCGAGGTGGCCTAAACCCATTCGCGAGTTATTATCTCTCAATGATTCTCCCCTGGTTGATCCCAATATTTTATTATCTAATCCCGATTATAATTGGTCAGAATTTGGTCAACAACCGGAAGGTATACAAGCGGCGATCGCCTATGACTCCCGACATTTGGGCGAACATTCCTGTTTTCCGGGTGTTAGTCCATTAGATTTGGCCAGTTTAGATCGGGCAATTTGCGATCGCATCAAACAAGGTTTACCCCTGCGTCGGGTGGGTAAAGGTGTAAAAATATCGGGTTCATCTCAAGATTTTTGGCCCTATCAAAAAACTAAAAAAGGTGAGAAAAAAAAGGATGAATCTACCCCAATGCTGCGCCCTTCAATTGTAGCCCCTGCGGTATTTAGTCAAACAGAAAACCCTTTGCAGACTCTTTTGATTGTCTGGGAAACAGAACGATGTAAGAATGCACTAATTGATGAAATTTGTTTGGTTCTTTCGCTTCAACCTCAAGGTGAAATCGAGACTTATACAACTCCCAACGGTGGAGAAGGAACGCAACAAATATATCAAGGAAATTTGGGTTCAATTTGTATCAAAACTCAGCACGTTGAAGACCTGACTCAAAACTTCAATATTTCTTCGTCTACTTCCCCCAGAGAACGCCAAACACTCCGCCAAAAATGCTTAGATGAACGCATCTCAAAAATTAAGTCGGCATTGCCTTCTACAGAAACAATCGGCGGTGCTATAATTGAGATCAGACCCAAACCTTTTATTCGAGAAGCCGATCCCAAACTCGCTTGGCGTATTGGGACGATGCAAGCCGGATATGTTAATCAACATCTTCATAAGATTACAGCAATCAATCAAAAAACAGGCGAAGAATATTTGATCAAAGATGGAAAACAACGAATAAAACGGGCGGTTTCCGACTTGTTTCGACAGTTTGGTATTCTTCCGAAACCTTTGATTAAACCGGAAATTGATAAGATTGATGAAAATCTGTGGTTAACCTGTTTTTATGTCTTGCGTCGGACTCGAAAAACAACAGCAAACAACACATCCTCTACAGTTGTTTTGATGATACGGGTTAACCCCCTAACGGGTAAAGTTGAACTGACCACGCCTTCACTCTTTCAGTCAAAGAAATCCGACAAAAAATCGCCTTGGGTTTCTTATCCCATCGGACTTGATTATCTGTTAACAGAAAAATGGGACCCCAATTCTAGCTTTGAAGAAACCGGCTTTGAAGAAACACAATCATCAACCGAGATCACACGCGAAAAACAGGCGGTCAATAAATTTTTAACGGACTGTTTGCGGGATTGCTTAAAGACTCCAATTCAAAAAGACTTATCTCCTCGGGTTCTATTAATGCTAGAAGCCCAAAACTCTCGCCGACTAATACCCTGGCTAAAAAATCCGAATTTACCCAGTAATGATTTACCCCAGGAGTTAAAACAGCAAATATCAGAACCCGAAAGAAAACGTTTGTGGGTGGTGCGTTTGCGAGTTGCAAATAATGATGAAGTTCCCGTTTCTATTGTGAAAACTCCGGGTGGTCGAACTACCGGCTTATTTGATTGGAAAAATCTATGTAATGACGATAAGAAACTGTATTTAAGTATTAGAAAGCCCTTGAATACCGAACAGGGAACAAATACTTTAAAACAACTACAATCCCGGCTTGATGATGGAAAAAAACAGGCGGGAAACCCCCCTTTACTGGAAATAGCAGTTGTTTATCATCCCGAAATTGAAAGCGATCAACTGGCCGATTTTGTTCACAATTTAAGAGATCGCTGGCCCTATTTCGCCAATCAAGTTTCTTTGCCCTTTCCCTTCCCCTTTGCGACGAAGGCGAAAGAATATGCTGTTAGCGCCAAAGATCTGATAGAATTTGAAGAAGAATTAGACGATTTAATTGCCGAATAAATTCTCGCGATCTCTGCAAGATGCTGCAAACCATTTCCCCTTGGTTTGAACACAAACTCTTTCTCAGCGCCACCCCCCACAACAGCCACACCCGCTGCTTCACCGGACTCCTCAAACTACTCGACCCCGTGCGGTTCAACCAAACCAACGTGCCTCACCGCCCCCAGAGCGGACTGGTCTTGAATCTCAATAGCGGTGATTGTTTCCGATGGGGTGTTGTTTGGTTCGTCTAAAGCCCATAAAACGATTCGGAAGTTATTCGTTGAAAATCAGAAACTTGACGGGGTGATTTCTAAGCCTTCGGGTTTCTACGACAGTTTTTATGTTTAAAAAAACCGATGCTGCCGGAGCCGATACGGTTGGGTTTATAGTTCTCTTTTGTCACTCTAGGGAATTTCGACGATTTTCTGGCATCACAGCCCACACAAAATTAAGGTTTCACCCCAGTCTGACAGAAGAGGAATAGAAAACTGGGGGTAAATTGAGCCGAAGCCCGGGTTTGCAGCCCCCCGAACTCCCAGCTTTCATAAAAACTCCGGCGAGTTTGGAGATAGATGTAAAACTGGACTTGAGGAAAATACCATGACAAAGGCGAACCATCTAGATGCCCGTACTGGCGGACTGATCGCCATCGGCGTGGCGGCAATCGGCGGATTGGTTTTGCTCACCGGGACGAGCGTGGTTATTCAAGCGGGGGAGGTGGGGGTGATCTCGTCTCTCGGTAAGGTGAACGAGCGCCCGCTTTCGGAGGGGTTTCACTTCATCAGGCCGGTTGTTGACGGGGTGCAGCGCCTCGATGTTACCCGCCAACCCCTGACGGCGAACGCGGCCGCAGCCACTTCCGACTTGCAGACTTTGACGGCTAACATTCAGGTGGAATACAGCCTCGATCCGGAGCGATCGCCGGCATTTGTTCGGGAGTTTCGTTCGGTGGAGAATTTTAAGCTGATTCTCGACGGCATTGTTAACGAAAGTTTTAAGTCGGCTTCGGCTCAATTTACGGCTGAGGAAGCTTTGCAAAAACGTCAGCAATTGCAGGCGAAATTCCGCGAGAAGTTGCAGGAGCGCTTGACTCAGGGGGAATATTTTGTGATTATCCACAGCGTTGCGATTCCCAACCTGGAGTTTTCCCCCGAATATGCCCAGGCGATCGAACGCAAGCAGGTGGCCGAGCAGAATGCAAAGGCGGCGGTTTATCTCAAGCAGCAGGCTCAAGAGGAGGCGGATGCGGCGCTGATCAAAGCCAGGGGGGAAGCGGAGGCTCAAAGGCTTCTGGCGGAGTCTTTGAGAAACAACGGCGGCGATCTGGCGATCCAACTCAAGCAGATAGAGGTTCAGCGAGATTTTGTCAACGCTTGGAAGGCGGGGGGTTCGACTCTTCCCCAAATTCTCGTGATCGGCGAGGGGAATGCGCCCCCCATGTTTTTGAATCCCGCCAATCTGGGTAATAAATAGGAATCGTTATCCGATATAAACCAATTTGGATTGATTCTCCATACGGATTCGGTAGAGTCCAAGCGCATCTGGTGTTCAATAATTTTGTGCTTATAAAGCGATCACAAGCCCCGCCGTATGGGGATCTCGGTAGGGCATTTCCGGCTTGTAAACATAGTTCAACTCGGATAGGCGTTTTCTTAAATTCCTGTTACCCTTACCCGTCTGACCGATATAATCCAGGTCGCTTCTGCCAATTCTACGGATTCGATAAATCCCCCGAACATTCGGAATGCGTTTGTCTTTCCAGCACTCTTTTAACGGTTGCCATTGGGATCAAGTGAAAATCTTGTCGGGAATGTTAATCAAGCGTTTTGACAACTTTGTGATGCACGATTTCTAAACCCCTCACAAACAACTTTTGAAACGTTTGTTGTGTAAGTATTCAATTCCTACTTGTTTCAAATTCAAAATCACAGAAAATTATTAACTTATGAAGGATTAGCTCCCCAATGCCAAAAATGTTTAGTTGTTGATGTCTGTGGTGGAGGTTCCATTCCACATCGCTATGCAGAAGATGGATTTACCCATCCAACAGTTTACTGTTATGAAATGCTAACGCTAATCAATCATGCAAAGGAACGATTCCAGCATCAACTAAATATTGAAATAGCCAATCAAATGGCTGTTGTCAGCATTAGTCAAGAGATTAATTTTGATATACAAATATTTGAACAGCCTGAAACATCATTACCACTTATCAAAGTTTTTTTAGAAAAATGGCGGGATAATGCTAATCAACAGTTAAAATCTGCTTTAGAATGGCCTTTAAAAGAAGGATTTGTTCAATTAGAAGTAATTGAACAAATCCTATCAAGCATTAACAACTCCCATATCTCTATCTACCCATCCGTTGTAATGTGGACTTCTGTAGTGAGATGTAAAATGTATTTAGCTGACCAAGAGCTAATCATCAATCTCTGAAGTTTATGGACTGTCAGTAGATCACCACGACTACTGGCTTGATAGATTCGCTTTTGTAACTTGTAGACAAAACGTTCTAGCTTGCGCCACGGAAGGTTTTGCCATTCATACGTCGTCTGATTGGACTCGTTCATGGTTGAGATTACTAATCACGACTCTATCTTCTGTATTACCGTGTGTCCGTCAGCTTATCCCTTCCATTACACAAGGGCATTTGCTTCTGACACAATCCCACCACCTTCTAGGTTTATGGCTAGCAGCCTACTCAAGTAAATTTCTGAGAACCTACAAGGGGTTAATTCGTTCCGATTGGTCATTGGTTTGAACCCTTAGAGTCTGTATATCCACCGAGATGAATTAAGAGTGTTTGTTGATACATCCCTGAATATCAACACTTGTGTCATCTTTTGCCTTTTGGCTCAGGCGTATCAACCTTTTTCGCCTGTTTAACATGACGATGGCTCAAACTACAGTTCGCAATTGCTACTCATAGATTCCTGCTTGAAGGGATTCCCAATTAGGTTTTGAGTTACCTCCTTTTCTTCCCGCTTCATCCCTGGAATTGCTACAACTAAGGATGGGGAGGATGCTTTCACTGGAACACCACCAGGATTGGACTTGTGAGGGTATTGGATTTCTCACTCACCAACATGACCAATAAGTTGTCAAGGTTCAGAGAACCGTTGCGCCTAATCCCCCTCTCCTTTCGGATTGGTTTCTAGACAACGAATCGCACAGAGAAGCTGCTATCAAGTGCCATGCTTGCTTGAGAGGTGCAGTAGTTTCAGCCACAGGCTGCACTTGATAGCAGGAACCTTCTATTTACGCCTCGTTGCGCGAACCTTCTATTTATGTCCAGTAAGCGTTTCAGCCCATCGCGGGGTTCCCGCGTACCAGATGTACAGGGCGCCTGACCAAGAAGCAGTATCCGGGAGGTTATCGCCCCTGGAAAGCAAGACCTAATTGGAAAGTCAAAAAACTGCATAAGTTATCAATTACCAGAAATAGGTTTAGATGATGAACTTAGATAGCCAATTTATTTAAGGAGTGGAGCTATGGCTTTCAGAACAGTATTTGTACTATCGGTTCAATTATTCGTTTGGCTGATGGTTAATTCATCCATGAACTTAACGGATGGAAGAATTTTTTCAGTTGCTTATGGGCAGACAAGTCAGGACTCAAAAGCTGACCCTTCAAAATTACAAGAAAATCCATTGGAAGCCGATTCAGAAAAGGCAGAATCCAACCCAAATTCATTAAAAGCCAATCCCCAACACCTGAAAAAATTAAAAGATACAAAAGAATGTCCGGGCTGTAATTTAGCTGAAGCCGACCTCAGAGAATTTGATTTAAAGAATGCAAATTTAAAAGGTGCAAACTTAAAAGGTGCAAATCTACAGGGAGTTAATCTCAGAGAAGCCAACCTTGTAGAAACCAACTTTGAGGGGGCAAATCTCGAAGGTACAAATTTAGCTGAAGCCGATTTGAAGAAGGCTATTTTAGTGAAAAGCAATTTGAAAAATAGCAATCTCAAGAAGGCTCATCTTAAAAGGGTCAATCTGTATTTGGCTAACTTGAGTCAAGCTGACTTGAGCTATTCTTATCTCAAAGGAAGCACGTTGAAAGGCGCAAATCTTCAAGAAGCTAATCTAAGTTTCAGTAATTCAGAAGCCAGCGGGTTGGTTAGGACAAGTTTTGTCTTTGCCAATTTGAAAAATGCCAACTTAAGCTATGCTAATTTCAAGGGAACAGATATGCGGAAAGCTTATTTAGAGGGAGCAGATTTACGACAAGCAGACTTTACAAGTGATCAGGAGACAATTCATAGCGGTAGAACTAAGACTCGCTACATTATCATCAGCGCTTTAAATGGAGCCAATTTGAAAGATGCCAATTTACAAGGTGCTAACTTTGAACGGGCAACTTTAATCAGTGTAAATTTGCAAAATGCTGATTTAAGGAATGCAAGGTTAAAATCCGCTCTATTGCCCACTTCAAATTTATCCGATGCTGATTTGGGGAGCGCGAACTTGAGATATACTAATTTAGCCTCCTCAAATCTATCTGGTGCTAATTTGTTAGATGCTGATTTACATAAAGCTTATTTAGTTAATGCGAATCTAACTGGAGCCAAGTTAAATAATACTCGCCTGACAAATATTAATATGACCAATGCCAACTTTACAGAGGCGAATTTAGAGCAGGCGAAAACCGATGGTAACAATATGTGTGGTGTAATTCTTCCCAATGGAGAGAAAAGTCAGCAAGGCTGTTAAAAACTTGGGATAGTAGTCAAAATAGTGCTGCAAAATTTTAGAGTTTTAAAAAGCAGATGTCATGCTGGTGTTGAAGTCCGATAAAAGGAGGTCTGAGCAAAGCACTATTGCCGATGATTGTAGCCCGTTTAAATTCGATAGTTAAGGGAGTAAAATACAATGATAAATGATACGGATGCACTGAAAGTTGATTATTCACACTTGGAGGAATTACTCCGGTTGGGGAAGTGGAAAGAAGCAGATGAGGAAACGGCTAAAGTCATGCTAAAAGCAGCCAAGCGGGAGGAAGAAGGTTGGCTGAATATTTATGAATTTAAAGAATTCCCCTGCTCAAATCTGCAAATGATTGATCAACTTTGGGTAAAATACAGCGACGGGCGTTTTGGTTTCAGCGTGCAGAGGGAAATTTATCTTGAAAAATGTGGTGGTAAACTGGGTGAAGAGTATCACATAATGAATGTGTATGAAGATGGCGGAGTCTTGAATGATTTCTACGACCAGGTGGGATGGCGAAACAACAAAGAGATAATATGGGATTACAATAAATTAACTTTTGATATTTCAGCCCCTCGGGGACATCTTCCCTTTCGGTTTCGCTATTGCATTACTGGCGAGCGGCCTAAGTCCGGCTGCCAGCGAGTTTACATGGGGATTAATCCGCGTTTTTATTCTTTGGATTTCATACCGAAGATTATAGCCTGTAATATATAAGTAACTCGGGCTTTTGTCAATCCCCAATTTGGCATTAATTTTTGATAATTTTATCGGCTTTTCTGCAATTTTATACCTGGCACTCGACTGCTGTGTGTAAACTTAAATTGTTTATTGCCAAAGATGCGCTTGAGTCCCAGGTTTTGCAGAAACAGGCTAGAAACTGCAATATTTTCACCACGACAAACTATTAAGTTTCAGTTTTTTCACACCTTACATAACAGAGGTTTTAACCTATCTTGTACTTGGTGACAGCGAATGCAGCATTTTACCCCAAACTGAAGGAATTTTACTCAGATGAGCGAATTAAATATTTTCCATAAATCTAATTCTAATTTGATTTAGGAAATCCCACTGTGACCTAACAAAAGTCGGATTTAGGCGTTGTCAACGCAACTCATCTTTCCGGCAATTTAGCTAAAAAATAATACAATAAAAGTGTTATTTTTAGTTAAATAAAAATGTTAATTAATATTAAACAAAATCTAAAAAGGCATCAAATATAATGAATGAATCCTTTACAAGCATAACAGAAATCTGTGGACAAGCTGGAGTAAACATCTGCAATTTACCCTCGTCAGAAAAAGGCACAACCTCTATGCAGTTGCGGGAGAATTGTCTTTATATTCAAGTCCAAATGGATAAACATCAGGAATCGAGCGAAACGGTTTTACCGTTTTCTAAAATTAATGGCGTAACGATTAATATAAATAAACATAGTTTTTCTGAGTTTTCCAGTGGTTTTTTGGGGATACTTCTTTCGTTTGTGAACCTTGTTAGCTTCCCGAGTTTATATAGATTTTTTGTTGTTGTTATGCTTTGGATTGCTCTTAGTATTTTTAAGAGACAAAACTGGCTTACCGTTTCCTCGGATGACCAAAAATATTTTATTTTTTTTAATCAATCAGAAATCATTCAATATAGGCAGTTTGCTCAAACCTTATTGTCTAAAATTGAATAATTTTTTACCCAATTATGATTTTAGCCCAATGCGCTTAGAAACTACCATGAAGTGCCAAATCAAATTAATTAACTGTATTCTATAAGTTCAAAACATCTCAAAAAAAAATAAATTACAAAACATAAAAATAAATCTTAATAAATACCTGCGAGGGGCCGGGATGCGGGGCGGAAGTGCCGTTAATGCGCTCTTTTTGGTTGGCGAAAAAAAGTAATCGGTCTGTTGCATTACAACTGATTCCCAACCCCAAACAAAAGCGGGTTGATTTTGAAATTATTGAAAAAGTTAATAAGAAATGGGTGAAGAACGAAGCTTACCTGAATCTCTAAAAATCCTTTTTCAAAAACAGTTATCCAACAAAAAAGATGAATGTGTTGTTATTAAAAAGAGGGGACAAGATAATGCTTCTTTTGAAAAACAAATGACAAAAGCTCTATTAGAAGGATGCCGAATCTTATCGTCTAATGGTATTGGTCTAATTGTATTTGCCCACAAATCAACAGCAGGATGGGAAGCACAATTACAAGCAATAGCTGATGCTGGCTGGACAATAACAGGTTCATGGCCTATTGACACCGAAATGGGAAACAGGATGAACGCAATGGGAACCGCATCTCTCGCTTCCTCAGTTCACCTTGCTTGTCGTCCCCGCAACACGGAAGAAATCGGCGACTGGCGAGACGTATTGCAAGAACTCCCCCAACGCATACACGAATGGATGCCCAGACTCGCCTCAGAAGGCGTTGTGGGTGCCGATGCCATCTTCGCCTGCCTTGGCCCTGCCTTAGAAATCTTCTCCCGTTACTCTAGCGTCGAAAAAGCCTCTGGGGAAATCGTCACCCTGCGAGAATACCTAGAATACGTTTGGGCTGCGGTTTCCAAAGAAGCCCTCAGTATGATTTTTGCCAACGCCGACGCCACAGGCTTTGAAGAAGACGCCCGACTGACGGCGATGTGGTTGTGGACGCTTTCCACCAGCGGCACCCCCGATAGCGAACCCTCCGACGCCGATAATAGCGAAGACGACGACGAAGACACCCCGAAAAAGTCCACCAAAATTAGCGGTTACATCCTCGAATTCGATGCGGCCCGCAAAATTGCCCAGGGACTCGGCGCCCACTTGGAAAACCTCGACCGTTTGGTGGAAATCAAAGGACAAAAAGCGAGACTGTTACGCGTTGCCGAACGTTCCGCCTATTTGTTAGGAAAAGATGCCGGAAAAGCCCCCACAAGCAAACGAAAATCAAAATCCCAACCCCAACAATTAAGCTTATTTCCAACCCTTGAAACCGAAGAAGAAGCCGCAGAATGGGGAAAAACTGCCGTAGAAACTCCCGGTAAAACAGTTCTTGACCGCATTCATCAAACCATGCTTTTATTTGCGGCCGGACGCAGCGAAGCGATGAAACGGTTTTTGGTCGATGAAGGCATCGGCAGCGACCGACGGTTCTGGGCGTTGGCTCAAGCGTTATTGGCGTTGTATCCCCCCGGTAGCGACGAAAAACGTTGGGTTGACGGGGTTTTAGGACGGAAAAAAGGATTGGGATTTTAATCAATTAATTTAAGGAGATTTATGATGCAGATGAAACCCTGGTACAGAATAGAAGGTTTAATTCCCCGCGAAGATTTGCGAGACGGTAGAATTCTAGATGCCTCGGAATTTGCCATCCATCTCGACCAAATCAGAAATAAAAAAGCCCCGGATGACTATCAAGACCCCCAACGCTTTTTAGACCGAACTTATTTAACTAAATATTTAATTGATTTGGCTTCTCAAGTTTTACGGCGTTTATCGGGAGAAAAAGTCGAAACCTCGGCAGTATTTAACCTATCTACTCAATTTGGGGGAGGAAAAACCCATGCGTTAACTTTACTTTATCACCTGGCTAAAAACGGCGAATTAGCCAACAACTGGACGGGAGTTAAAAAACTGCTAAAATCCGCCAAAATCCCCTCGGTTCCTGAAGCTGCGGTTGCTGTATTTGTAGGAACCGAATTTGACTCTCTAAGCGGACGGGGGGGAGATGATGGAACTCCCAAACGCAAAACGCCCTGGGGAGAAATTGCCTATCAATTGGGTGGAGAAGCAGCGTTGGCTGTGGTAGCCGAACACGAAGAACAATTTATTGAACCCAAAGGCGATGTTATTCGCCAATTCCTCCCCAAAGATAAACCCTGTTTGATATT
The DNA here is from genome assembly GCA_964571155.1 of uncultured Lyngbya sp. GTDB lineage: Bacteria > Cyanobacteriota > Cyanobacteriia > Cyanobacteriales > Microcoleaceae > Capilliphycus. Next base: position 17,362 of record CAZNCM010000064.1, read on the forward strand.
GTTGGATGAAATTATTAACTATGTGAGTACCTATCGGGGTAAGGGTTATCACAACAAACTTTATAATTTTATTCAGGCTTTATCGGAAACCGCAAGGGGAGAAGATAACGTTGTTTTAGTGGTATCAATTCCCGCTTCGGAACTGGAATATACATCCGCAGACGAATCCGACGAACAACGGTTCAAAAAAATGTTGGACCGACTGGGAAAAGCGGTGGTGGTTTCTGCGGAGTCGGAAACTTCAGAAATTATTCGTCGCCGACTGTTTGAATGGGATGCTCAAGCTGTTAGTCAGGATGGTAAAATTCTTTTACCGAAAGATGCGGTTAATACTTGCAACGAATACGCACATTGGGTACAAGAATATCGACAACAACTTCCCAGTTGGTTTACTGTTGATTATGCGAGTTAAAAGTTCACCGAATCCTATCCTTTTCATCCAACAGTTTTATCGGTTTTTGAACGCAAATGGCAATCTTTACCCCGATTTCAACGAACCCGAGGCGTGTTAAGATTGCTTGCAAATTGGGTTTCTCAAGCTTACCAGGAAGGTTATAAAGGTCAACACCGGGATGCTTTAATCGGGTTGGGAACCGCCCCCTTAGAAGACCCTCAATTTCGCAGAGCGGTATTTGAACAAATGGGCGAAGATCGCTTAGAATCTGCGGTAACAACCGATATTACCGGGAAAAAAGATGCCCATGCAACCCGTTTGGATGTTGAAGCGATTGAAGCGATCAAAAAAGCAAGATTGCATCGAAAAGTTGCAACGGCAATTTTCTTTGAATCCAACGGGGGATGCACCCAAAATGCAGCAACGACTCCAGAAATTCGGCTGGCGGTTGGGGAACCCAATCTCGATATTGGCAACGTCGAAACCGTTTTAGAATCTTTAGCCAGCGAGTGCTATTATCTGACCGTTGAAAAAACGAAATATCGCTTTAGCTTGCATCCAAATCTCAATAAAATTTTAGCAGATCGTCGGGCAAATGTCAAAGCCGACAGCATTACCGAGAGAATTCGGGTTGAAGTTCAGAAACTATTTGTTGGCGAACGGGGGATTAGTATTGTTCATTTCCCAGCCCATTCTAATAATATTCCAGACCGACCTGTTTTAAACTTGGCAGTCATGGCACCCGAACAAAATTATCAGGATGAAGACACTTTAAAAGTTGTCGAATTAATGGTTCGAGAGTCCGGTTCATCGGCGCGAACCTTCAAAAGCGCTTTGATCTTTGCGATCGCCGACTCGGACATCCAACTGCGAGAAGAAGCGCGAAAACTCCTGGCTTGGGAAGATATCCGAGACGGGGAACAGGGATTGGATGATACTCAAAGCAAACAGCTTCAAGAAAACTTAAAAAAGGCTAAACGGGACTTGACAGAATCCGTCTGGCGTGCTTACAAATACTTGTTTTTGTTGGGCAAAAATAATGAATTACAAACGGTAGATTTGGGGTTAATAACTTCTAGCGGCGCAACTTCTTTGGTGGGATTAATTATAAATCGTCTGCGCCAAGATGGGAACGTGGAAGAACAGGTTAGCCCCCGTTTCTTAACTCGAAATTGGTCGGGTGCGTTCAAAGAATGGAGTACAAAATCGGTGCAGGATGCGTTTTTTGCTTCTCCCCAGTTTCCGCGAATTTTAAGACCCGATGCGGTAAAAGAGGCGATCGCACGGGGAGTTAAAGACGGTTTGCTGGCTTACGTTGGTAAAGCGAATAACGAACGATACGAACCGTTTTCATTCAAAAAAAATATATCTGCTGATGATATCGAAATTTCGGACGATCTGTTTATTATTCAAGCCGAAGAAGCCTCAGCTTATTTACAGCGAATTACAGACCCGCCCCAACTCAAGACGTTAACTATTTCGCCCCAACAGGTAGAATTGGAACCGGGAAAAAAACAAGCGTTTTTAGTAGAAGGTTTCGACCAGTACGGGGAAAAATTTGTTATTGATGAAGCGATTAATTGGACTGCAAACGGTGGTAAGATAGAACCGGATGGGGTTTTGCAAGCCGAAGATAATCAGGGGAATTTTATCGTTACTGCTGCGGTGGGACAGGTCAGTGCTACGGCTACATTTACCGTTAAATCTCTAAATTCTGTAAACCTCTCAAACGTTGGTGATACTGCAAATTCATCAACCCGCAGTGATGAAGTTTCCTCGCCTCCCCAAATGGCTTGGAAAGGTGAAGTTATCCCCCAACAGTGGATGCAGTTTTATACACAAGTTCTTTCCAAGTTTGCAGCCGATAACAGTCTAAATCTTACTTTACTGGTGGACTTTCAAACGACGGGAAATATTACCGAGTCTATCGTTGAAAAAACTCAAGTTGGGTTGTCCGAACTCGGACTCAACAACGAGTTAAACGTTGAACCCTCATCTCTAAAATGGGCAGGAAATATTACCTCTCAAAAATGGATGAATTTTTATTCTCGTATTTTATCTGTTTTTGTTTCCGAGGATGATTTGAACTTGGTTTTAATCGTTGGGTTTGTAGTCACGGGAAATATTAACCTACAAAAAATTCCCACTTGGGGGGTAACGGGTATAACTTTACGAATCTTTGGGAACAGTCAGAATTCCAATACAGCACCCTCATGGTTTAGTCGGCTTGATTCATCTCTTCATCCGGGAAGGCATCTGCTTGAGACGGCAAATCGTAATAATTACGGCATCAGATTAGACGCTTTTCTAGTTATAAAAGAACCCCAGTCATTTTTAGATTTAAAAGTGCTGGCGGCTATAAACTGTTGTAATATTAATTCTAGCGGAGAAGGTGGTAGGGGAGGCAAAAAACTTTTGACCTTGCTGGCTGACCAGAACATTCCAACACATTGCTCGGACAAGATTCTTCCAGCAAAACAGCCGAACTGGGATGAACAAGTGAAATCAATATTCTATGAAGAATTTAATCAAGTTGCTATTGACTGGCTTCCAGAAACGTGGGGGTTAGACAAAGTGATGTATTGATTGGCGATCGCATTCTATTCTTAACTCAGCTATGCTTAAAATAGTATAGAGAGAATAATATGTAGCTCTTTGACAAAAGGGAAATTCTGTGGCAGACCTTAATCAATTCAAAGCAATTCTCAAACGATTGGCTGAAAAAACTTATACTCCTGCGGACCTTGAAATTCTTGGCAATGCTTTGGAGAGCAGACAAATTATTTTAGCTACTGGGGAACGGGCTATAGCAGTAGGTGGTGATGTAACCGATGCTATCTTTATCACTGGTGATAGGAATTTAGTCTATACTTTCACAGGCGCAGATGCTGAAATTGTTCGCCAAATCGTTCAAGAAACGTTCAAATCTTCTAAGCTTTCTGCCCTGCTCAAACACGGCGAATTCTCACAATTAGCAGTAGCCGCAGCAGAAAAACTGGCTGGTTACTGTGAAATTGTAATGGGACGAGATGAACTCCTCACTCAGATTAAAATCTTTCTATCGGAACCAACTGATGCGATCATCATACACGGAGCAGGTGGGATTGGTAAAACTCGTTTGTTGTTAGAGCTTCCCAAGCTTATTTCCAGTGGTGTTTCATTGCGGTATGTTCGCATTCGTGCCGAGTCAATAGAATACGATTTAATGAAGTTAAATCGCAACTGCAATCATGTAATTGTTATAGACGATGCTCATCGATTTAAACTGTTACATCAATTGAGTGAAGTTTTAGTTAATCCCGAACTAGCTGGAAAAGTCACACTTGTTCTTGCTACACGGAGTGTTTTCAAAGATTCAGTCACCCGCGAATTAGGTATACCTGCCGGCTATCGGGTCAAAGAAATTGAGGTTGAAGCTTTAAAGAACCTTGATATAGACCAACTCCTTCAAACCTCACCCTACCAGATCAATGATGAAGATGCGCGACATATCATAGTCCGTCTTGCCAAAGGTGAACCTCTCATTGCTGGTATTGCCGCCCGTTTAGTTCGGCGCGGTGAATTAATAACAGAGCTTAATCGCGATGATGTACTGACCCGTTACTTAAATGAAATTATTCGCGATGTTGTGGATGAGGTTAAATATGGCGATCGCTATATTAGCTATCTGGAGATTCTGTCTGCTTTAGGGACTATCGACCTCAGCAATCCTTCATTACGAGAGAAAATACAGCGAGTTGTCGGTATCTCGCAATCTGATGAAGACCGTATTATTCAAAAATTGGTAGAAGCAGGTTTGGTTGATCGCTACTGGATGACACTTAAGATTACTTCAGAAGTTCTGGCTGACCACATCTTAATATTTGACGCTCCCTCGCTAAAAGCGAAGGATTCTCAGTTCTTTGAGCGAACTTAC
>CAZNCM010000065.1:0-21473 GCA_964571155.1 uncultured Lyngbya sp.
TGTTTCCAACTAATCCGATTTAACCCAATCGGTAGGGCGTTGCTGTTATTTCTGCTACTTTGGTTTCTTTAGTTGTTTCCAACTAATCCGATTTAACCCAATCGGTAGGGACCCAGATTGAAAAAAACGTTGTCACTGAGAACGGAGAGTTTCCAACTAATCCGATTTAACCCAATCGGTAGGGAAGACGGAGAATTTCTCTCTGTCAACACTTGGACGCTAGAGTTTCCAACTAATCCGATTTAACCCAATCGGTAGGGAGTTCGTCTGAGAAGGCTGAATGAGAGAGGGTTACAGACGACAAATCGACGCACCCCCAAACATAGCACTTGTAACACAGTTAAAACTGCCATTGTTACAGCCCTCAAACCTTGATGAGACAAGGAATCGACGCACCTCAACGCAAAAATCAGAGTTTCAGCCATTGAGCAACCTGCGTAGATACTAATCATATCACACCTCAATCATCTGATACAACCCATACTCCTGAGCCATTCCAGCATCAGAAAACGCTAATTTCACGGTGAAGGGGGAAAGTTCAGCCACAGCAACTTTCACAGGACATAAAAAGTAGGAGGGGACTCAGGTTCAGGACTACCAATCGTCAAGACTAGAGACACAGCCTCCTGAGCAATCCAATAAAACCGAACATCATCCTCTGCGGGAACAACTAACTTTTTGACTTTTTGATGTAGGATTCGCATCTCGTCCAAACTGATAAAAATCTCGAAGACAGAATACTGAACTCGCCGACCATAGCCTTCTAGAAAATTAGCTAACTTTGTGCGGCGCTTGTCATTAGAGATATCGTAGACCACAAGTACCATTGTTGTGCTAAATCAAGGAAGGGAAGCCATCAGCAAACGCTCTGACTCCCTCTATCATACATCTGAGGTTCTACTCGCTGAATTGGAAATCTCCTTTTCCACCCCCATGTATAACTAGATTATGCAAACGAAAGGAAATTTCACTCAGCCTATGAACCAGAAACTCAATTTATGAAGACAAATCGACGAGTATTAATCCTCGCAGATAGCGACAATACCTTTCTCAGCGCTCAGAGTTTCAATCGAAAGGTTGATTGGCTACAAATCCGAGACTATTTAGCCGATTCCAACGAAGGTAGAGAATTAATTGAAATGGTCATTTATGTTGGCTTACCTCCAGCAAGGGAGCGATTTATTGAGCAGCGTAAAACCAAAGAAAAATTCATCTATTGGGCAAAAAGTAACGGGTTTTTAGTCGTTCCCAAAGAAGGCAAAGCCAAGGGCGATGATTTTGAAACCAATATCGATATTGTCATGGCAATGGATGCGATTGAACTCGCTCTAGAAGTCCGTCCAGATATTGTTGTTTTGGTAACAGGAGATTCCGACTTTGCCTATCTCGCAGAAAAACTCAGAAGACGAGGAATTCGTGTAGAAGTTGCTTCGGTTGAACAATCGCTAGGCAATGATCTAAAAATGGCAGCTAATAGCGTTGTTGATTTAATTGAACTGTTCGACCGTTTTGAACAACAAAAAAGCAACAAAAAGCATTACCGAATTGGCACGCTGAAATTGTTTGATTGACTAATATTGACTTTGAGGTTAAACCCAAAAATGATGAACAAAATTCTAGCTCTACCCCAAGCCATTTCCCAGAAAGCAGTAAACGTTCTCAATGGAAAATTAACTGTTCCTCAAACCACTGGATTAAGATTTATCCATCTGCAATTGGAAACTTTAACCCGACAATTTGAAGATTTGGAATCTCACCTCACATCTGTTAATTTACAGGAGCGCGAAGGCTATGTTAAACAACTGGATGGGATTGAAGTCTCAGTTCAACGTCTTGAAAAACTCTATCATCGCCTTCTCTCGACAACAATGATTGCAACTGTAACCCTAGCATTACTAGGTTTTGGAATCATTTCTAGCCGTCAGTCGGTCGCCAATCAATCTACCCAAAAAACAACAGTTGCGCCTTCTGTTGAACGTCATCTTTCTAACCATTAGTCACGATAGATTGCTTTAGTTTCTACTGATAAAGCTTGATTAGGTGTGTCATATTATGAGAACTTTCTCAGTGAGTGATCATCCCCCTATGATGCACCTTACTTACCCATCATTTAGGAGAATTTTATGAGAGCCGTTGTTAATGGAAAATTAGTGGATTTACCGGAAGGCGCCACCATTGAAGAATTAAGAGCAAAACTGCCAGAAATAGGGAATGATGATGTCATAGAAGAAGGATTTAATGGCACAAAACCCTTAAAAGAAACGGACGCTCTCAAAGAAAATGCCAAAGTTTGGACTGTTCCCAAAATTGTCAAAGGATAATCAAAATGACCCTCAAAATTAACCCAGGCTCCCCTGATTTTCACCCGAATAAACGAGTCATGGCTGAACTCAAACTTTTAGAAAAAGTTGCCAAAACTGTAATTGTTGGTCGAAAAACATTGGGTGAGATGCAATACACGGCAGTATTAATTAAAGCCATGTCATTATCCTCGAAAAAGTTCTCGGTTACTCATACAGATTTATTGTTTTTACTCCCTCCTGATTATCCCCGTCTTCCTCCGATTGGTTGTTATCTAAACTATCCTTGGAATACAGTCGGAGAAGGAGATCATCACTTCACTCAACAGAGTTATTATGGCGCTCCTTTCTTAAGTGAAGAAGGCTGGTATTGGTACTGTGTCGGATTGGGTGGTGGGTTTAATACAGAGCGATGGCTAAACGCTTGGCGACCGAATACTCAACCCGAAAAAGGTCATAACCTCGCGACTCTATTTGTTACCGCTCGTCATGCTATTAATAGTGAAAATTGAGCCAAATTCTCGCCTATAAAGAAAGCGTTTACTAGACGTTTTATCTAATTTTCAACGAAATTTATTAGGCTGTCTAAGATGATTAGTTTCCTCAAAAATGCAGAAGTGATGCTACATATTCCTCCGTTAATGTGGCATCAATTTAGTCTAGCGATGCAACAATCTCGCCGAGACCATCAAGAAGTAATTGGGTTTTTCTTTTGTAAACATCATCAAGTTGGTAATCAGGTTAGATATTATCCCCAAGCTTGGGTTGTTCCCACTCCCGACTGTTATGAAAGTCAATCTGTCGGAGGATTAGTTCTAGAACAGCAGTTTCATCTATACTTATTAGAAACCTACGTCAAACAAGGATTAGATGTTGTTCATATTCATACTCATCCAGGTCATGGAAAACCAGTTTTTTCTGAGATAGATGATGATTATGAAGCCCAATATGCCCAGTTTTTGACCGCAAGATTTAGTCATCAACCTCGCCTAATTTCTGGCATTTTTAACGAATCCTTTCAACAGTCTCAATTTCGCCTGTGGAATGCAACTGGAACTTCAATTCAACCTGTTGAGTTCTATCCCACTTGGTTTACTCTCCAGTCCTCCCCATCGTTTCTAGGAGAGACTGAACAGATGTTTTCCCGTCAACAGCTTTTTGGCAGCACTTTCCAAAAGCAACTGGGAGAACTTTCTGTCACGTTAATTGGTTGTGGTGGAATTGGTGCCATGTTTGCTGAATTATTAGCGCGTTTGGGTGTGAAAAAATGGGTATTAATTGACCCAGATTATCTAGAAATCTCCAATTTAAACCGAATGCCTGGTGCTACATGGGAGATGGTCAATCAACCGTTATCTAAAGTAGAATATGTTAAACAGTTAATCGAGAAGATTTATCCCACCCATTCAGAAGTTCAGACCGTTCCAAGTTCAATTGAAAAAGCTTTAACTCAGATTGATGGTATTGCCTCAGATTTGATTGTTGTGGCAACAGATAACCACTATTCCCGACAAATTGCCCAAGAACTCGCCCTCCAGTCCATGCGCCCCCTGATGTCTCTGGGAACTCACATCGAAGTGAAATCAGACCATTTTCCCCGAATGTACTGTCGCGTTAGCGTTCCACCCTTGGGCGGAGGATGGTGTTTGATGTGCGGTAACATTATTAATCTACACAAAGCCGCTTTGGAGTCTGCACCCCCGGAAATTGAGTATTTAGCAACTCAGGGGGGTTATATAGAGGATATCCCTGACCCCTCCGTATTTTGGTTAAATAGCATTTGTGCGAGTACAGGAGTCGGTATCGTTCAGGGAATGCTCGCAGGCTTTCTCAAGATGAATTCAGGGTTAGACTGGATTTATGAATTTCCTGAGTCTAGATGGCACAAAACCGATACTCTTTCTTTGATGGCTCCCGACTGCTACTTTTGTTCTTAACAGTCTGATTTTATTAAGTTTCCCCAAGTTTTGGAAGACCTCACTTCCATGCCCTGTTATAGTAAAACTCAAGCAAACAGAGGGATTAGCCGAGCGAAAATGCCCAGAATTGCCTAAATTCTAAATTTCTTTACCCCCATGAATCAGCCAGTCTACACTGTTATTACCTTTGCTCCTGTGCAGGGATTTATCGAGAAATCCCGCAAACTCCGAGATTTGTATGGGAGTTCGTTTATCCTCTCCTATCTCGCCAAAACCCTCTGTGAAGCCGCACATAAGCAAGGTTATTGGGTTGTTTCTCCTGCTATTATTAATGTAACTCAAGGAACTCCCAATCAAATTATTATTCGGGGAAATTTTGCAGAGGATGAGGCAAGAAAAGCTTTCGATAAAGCTTGGGAAAAAATTGTCCGTGAGTGTCGCCTTTGGGTTGAAGCATCTTGTCAATCTTGGATACAACAACATCTTTTAGAATGGATTCAAAAAGAAGAATGGACAAGCGATAAGGCTGTTCCTTGGAAAGATAGCTGGGATGCTTGGAAGAATCACGCTTGGGAATTTTTTATAGCAACAGGTGAAACGATATCTCAAGCGCGAGAAAACCTCAATGAAAAGAAGCGATCGCGCAGTTGGATTGGTGTAAACTGGATGGGAGAAAGTTCTTCTCTATCGGGTGCTGATGCAGTTGCATGGCCAGGACTAGGACGTAGAATTCAGCAAATTCATCCGAAGCAAGAGGATGATCTGATCAAAAGTTTTTACAAAGAACTCAGCCAGAATATCGGAAAAGCATTCATTAATTTCATTGCTGAAGCTGAAGGTGAAACAGTTGATTTTTTAATCCAAAGATATGGTATACGGTTTATTCAGTTTGCCCAAAGATTTGATAAAATTCCGACTCAAAAGCAGCAGGAAAAGTATAAAGAATATGGTGAGGCAATTCTGACCCCGGAAGAACAAATTAGCATTCCTGAACTGATAAAACGTCTAATTACCCTTGAAGGGATTGCCTATAGTAAGCTCGAAATCCCTCTCAATGAAATTCCTAAATCCTATCGAGACTTAAGTCGTTTAATTAACCTTGAACAGTCAGAGTCTGTAAGTTCAAAAAAGCAAGACTATAAACAAGATATACATTGGACAGGTTGGTTTCAAGGTGATGGAGATAGTTTAGGTAATCTGATGAAGCAGTTTAAAGAAGATCCTGATACGGAGGAAGAAAAACTACATCAGTTTAGTAAAAGTATGATGAACTGGGGGGAAGATTATTTCAAACCCAGTGTTAAATCAAGTTCTGGTCAAGTGATTTATGCAGGTGGAGATGATTTTCTCGGTGTATTTTACCGTAATACTTCTCCAGAATTAACTCCTAAAGAATGTCTAGAATGGTTCCATAAGTTTCGTTCATCTTCTGAAAAACCTAATGGTAAAACTGAATTTTCTGAGATTTGGAGTAAGCATCAGCAACCCATTACTGTTAGTGTCGGATTTGTTTGGGCAGCACCTAGTGTTCCACAGCGAGATGTTCTACAACATTGTAAGGAAGCAGAACAATCTGCTAAAAAAAGTGGACGCGATCGCATTACTTTGAGGATTTTATTCAATAGTGGAAACCATTTAGAATGGACTTGTCCTTGGTGGTTATTGCAAAGTATATTAACAGGATATTGCGATCGCAATAACAATACAACTAACCCCAATTGGACGCATATTTATAATGATGTAGCGATATTAGAAGCCCGCCATGCTTTTTCTGAGCAAAGTATCAATGTTGTAAAAGCGTTATTTGAAGTCTATTTCCCTGATGTCAAATGGCAAGATATTTTGGATCAAGACAATCAATTTAATGCCAATCAGCGCTCGGGTGTCTTAGGAGAGAAAAAACGATATACACAAGACGGAACAGACACAGGTGAATTAGACAATGAATCAATTAACCAAGCGATCAATGACTGGGTAATTAATCTAGCAAAGATTGGCTTTCATCTTCTCGGTAGTACCCATAACAGTCACTAAAAATCAGAATTATCAACTTAAAATTAATCAATCATTATGACTTCTCAAACTATGCTATCTTATCTGATTATCATTGAACCTCTCGGACTACTTTATGGCAGTTCAGGACGTTTCCTCTCTCCAGAAAATTTAGTTGGACGTTCAGGAACACAATTCCCTCCAACAACCGCAACTTTATCCGGTTTATTTGCAGCTCATTATGGTAAAGGTAGTGAGAAAGTTCCTAAATTAGAAAGTTTATTGTTAGGAGGGCCATTTTGGGCTAGACTAGATAACCTACAAAACTTTTATGTTCCTACACCGTTTAATTGTTTAGCAATTCCTGAACCACTTAGTAGTCTTCCTCGAAGGAAGAGAGAGACTCCGTGTCAGACTAAATATCAAATTCAACATCAATTTTTTTGGAGAGAAAAACAATGGCAAGTTTGGGATGAGAAACAGCAAAAATGGGATCAACCACCTGTCGGAAAGTTTTCGTCCGGAACCTGGATAGCAATTTCTGATTGGAATAATTTAGCTAATCCGGATGGAGAAACAATTAATGTTTATAGTTCTCCCTGGGAATTTTTACCCCATCTCCATCCACAACTGCAACAAGAGCAACGCCGGGTTAGAGTTCCAGTCAATGAAAACGATAATCAGGGGAGTTTATTCTTAGAAAACGCCGTTCAACTTAACCCCGAAACCTGTTTAATTTACCTCTCAAATACTTCCATTCCTGATGGTTGGTATCGTTTTGGAGGGGAAGGTCACATGGTGAATTTACGTTGCGAACCGTTGAAAGACCCAGCACAATCTTTGCTTGAAACACCCCTACAAAACTGTTTTGCATTGATCAATCCTACAGTATGGGGGTCAAACCGGCATTCTTACCGCAGCCCAGAATGTAACCCAGAAACCAATCAACCCTGTTGGCCTGGAAATGCTATTCAGGCGTTACTGACACAGCGTCCCCAGACATTTCGTTATCGCTTAGGGGGAGATAAGAACGAAACCAAACGCTTGTCTAGGGGGCGTTATGCTGTTCCTGCTGGAACTATTTATGTGTTAGAAAATCCCCTGAATTTACCTTGGTATCAGTGGCCAGTTGGTTGGTTTCCAATGGAAGGCTATTCATTCAAACGATGGGGATGTGGGTTAGCATTGCCACTCAATGAAATTGTAGTGGAAGAAAAGGGTGCAAAAAATCCTGAAGCTGTTATTCAAAATTAATTTGAAGGAGTTCAACTCATGTATCATAAAGGTTACGGTATTATTGAAACCTTAGCTCCCCTTCACGTTGGAGCGAGTGCAGGTGAAGAAAGTGGAAATTTGAACCTAATTTTCCGCGATCAATTTACTCAAACTGGGATTATTCCAGGGAGTTCTATTCGAGGACGATTTCGTGCAGATATGCGGACGTATGAACAGGATGAAAACGGTCAGCCTATTTCTCAAGATAGCGATAACAAATATCCTATTACTGATAAATGGTATGGACATGAAGCCATTCAAGGCAAAGAGAACAGCACAACGGAAGCTTTAATTAAATTTGAATATGCTTCTTTGGTTTGGCTACCTGTCTTTTGTCCAGGTCAACCTGTAGTCTGGGTTAGTTGTCCAATGCTACTCAAACGATATAAGCGAATTCTTACTGCTCAAAAAAAGTCTCTACTTCATGTTCCTGAATTTTCTGAACTCAAGGAAGAGGAACCTGCTTTTATCTCTAAGAAAATATCTAAGAAAGATAAATTGTTCTTCAACTTAGGTTTTCTAAAAATAAAAGAGCAATCAGATTTGATTAAGTGGGCTGAGAGTCTTCCTGAAGATACTGATATCAATAAAACAAAGCTTGTTGTTGTTAAAGATAGTGAAATTGGCTTAATCCATGATATGGCACTTTATCGCCAAAGCCGAGTTCGACTGTCAGATACAGAGAAAAAAGTAGAAGGTGGAGCTTTTTTTAATATGGAAGCTTTACCTGTAGGAAGTATTTTAGCTTTTCCTATCGGAATTAAGAAAAAGGGATGGAAGGATGCACTTAAAGACAAAGATGCTGAATGGGAAGAAGTAGAAAATGGATTGAGAAAAGAACTATATTTTGGTGGACTAGAGTCTGTCGGTTGTGGTCATTGTCAAGTTACATTATTTGGAGAGTTTTAAAACATGGAAAGTTACAACTTGGATCGAGAAGCTCAACAATTAGTTCTAGGAACAATTCAGGAGCTTAAAGGTAAAGATTCTAAATATATCAATCAAGTTATTGGTCAGGTATTTGATATGCGGACAACCGTAACCTATGGTTTAGAAAGATTTTGGGGAGAACATCTTCGCTTTTTTCAAAAAGATAAACAAAAAGACCGAGATCAACTCGAAAAGAATAAAGGTGAATACTGGAAAAAAACTTGGAATAAGTTTAGAGAAGTTATGAAGGAAGCAGGAATTGATGATTTACCCGAAGCAATTTCCTATTCCCAGGTTAATCAAATTCAAGCTGTCGATATACAGAAAAAAATTGATGCCTTATGGCAGCGAGATCCCGAAGATCGACAAATTCTATTAGCAGTTCTCATACAGTTTTGTGATGCCATGATATGGTGGACACAAAGACTGAAACCTCGAAATAAAGATTAGATCGATGAAATTCTGACCGAAATTCATTAACTCAAGGAAGGAAAGCTGATGTCAAATTATTCTAATTATAATGAGTCCCAACCTCCTCTAATGTTCCAAGCTCAGATTAAAGAGCGATGCCAACTTCAATATGCTGGACAAAATGAGGACATTGTGCAATGGACAAATGAATGGACTCAAGAAGTTCTTGAGAATCCTATTGTAAACTTGAGTCAATCAATTGAAGAATCTGAGCAGAAGATTAAAAACACAAATACAAATAAATTGCAAAAAAAGATCTTAAAAATTAGCTGGCGTTTCGTGACTAACGGCGGTCAAGATGATGGGATTATTCGCCCTGTAATTGGAAAATATGGTTTACCCTATTATCCGGGTAGCAGTATGAAAGGAGCTTTCTGTCAAGCCTGCACTGAGCAGCAGCGCCAGCGCTATAACTTGACAAAAGATGCTGACCATCCCAGCCTACTTAGATTTCATGGTGGTTATCCAATTAATTCTAATTGGAAAGAAAAGCTAATTGATCTCACTCATTCTCAGCAAAACTTTCAGGTTGGTATGAGCAATACTGGACATAGTGCAAATACTTTAATCTCTCTCTATCAACCTGAAATTGAATTTTGTATTTCTACGACTCATTCAGACAAAGTGAACTGGGATGAAATATGGCAAATTTGGAAAAAAGCTCTAGGTCAAGGTATTGGCTGTCGAGTTAGTGCGGGATACGGTCAGTCTCATCAATTCTATCAAGAAATTCAGGATAATGTGCTTTACCAAGTTCGTTTACATGGGCAAGGAGCTGCTTCCAAGTTACTTGATGGGAATAGCACTCCAGAATTTCGCCCAAATATGTTCCGAGCAGGAATTCGGGGTCATGCGCTACGAATTTTTGCAGGATTAAATCAAAGTCGTGCAAAAGATATTATTCACGAATTATTTGGAGGAATTGAAGGAGAAACAAAAGTTGGATGGCTTAGAATGTCATTTTATCCAGAGAATGATGATTGGCAGGATATTGATGAAGATATTCCAGATCAACATCTTGCCTATGATATTACGGGAACATTAGTTTGGACATTAGCAAAAGCAGACTTGGATGTAGAAGAGAAAGAATTGCTGAAAAACTTAATCCAAAAATTAACAGAGTTTGCCATGTTATTAGGCGGATTTGGCAAATCTTGGCGACGTGCTGACCATAAAAAGTTTTATCCAGATTATCAAAAGTACCGGATTGGTTGTCATTGGGAATGGGTTGATGCTCAGGATAATCCTGTTAATGATTTAGAGGATGTCACAAAGTCTATCAAAAGTGTTGAGAAAGCAGCAAAAAAATGGATGAATAAAAAAGGTTTTGAGATTAATACATCACCATCAAAAACTCCCAAAAAAACACCTGTTTCTACGGCATCATCTCAACCATTATCTCCATTGGCTCAACCTCCATCATCCTCCCAAGCACCTGCTTTAAAATCACCACCTCGTCGTACTCAAGCAATGATTGAGGCAGCTCAGAAACCTAAACCTTCAAAAAATCAAACTAACCCATCTCAAAATAAGCAGTCAGAAACATTATGGCGAGAAGCATGGCGTTCAGATAATGTAGAAGTTTGGGGGCGAATTGCTGAGGATGAGAAAAGCTCTTGGGTGATTGACTGGTTACACAATCGCAACTGTTCTCAAGTTAGTCAGAAGCCTTCAGAAAATTCTCAAAATAAAAGTTCACTTTCTCCTTTTGAACGTCCATCTCCTCCTCAACAACAAAACCAACCAGTATCTAAAAAAGCACCTCAACTGACAACTCCAATTTATAAAACTGCTGTAACAGGAGGTTTAGGCAATGTAGGACGACTTTGGCATCGAATGTACCCTATTATTAAAGATGGCAAATATTTAGAATTGATTACAATTTTTCATAGGAACTGTAGTGATTCTCAGAAATTCTTAAAGTGGTTAGAGTCTCAAAAGAGTAACCAGAATTCATTTCAAAAATTGTGGTCAAACTGATTGAATATATCATCCAATTAAATTAATTTTAGGAGTTAATGGTGCAAACGATTATTATGACTGTTGGAACCTCTTTGTTAACTAATCCTGATAGAGATTTACTGGAGGAACAGAAACGCCCTTGGGTCGGTCAAAGAACGGTTGGCGATCGCGCAAAAGCATTAAATTGGTTAGCGGAACAATATATTCAAAATGAAGCATTTCTAGAGAAATTGAGTGCTGAAACAAACACATTTGAGCGACTTGACCCAAAAGAAGACGATGAAATAATTTTATTACATTCAGACACAGATATGGGGTTAGAATGTGCTGAAATTTTGCAAGATTTTTTTACAACTATTCTGAATCAAAAAAATGTACTAATTCATCAAATTCCTGGTATAAACTATGAACTAGATCAACAGGGTTCTGCTTTAGAACGGATGGCAGATCTACTGAAAGAACTGATTCAAAATGCAAAAGGTGGTTTGATTACTTTGGCAGCAACTGGAGGCTTTAAAGCTCAAACAATGATTATGGGAATTATTGGAAATTCACAAAATATCCCTGTATGTTATGTGCATGAACAGTACAAAGCACTAATTTATTTACCTTTTTCATTAACTCCAACAACATCTACTCACACCCCTTCTTCTACTGTAAATTTACCTGAATCAAGTAAACCTCGCTCAGAAGTTGTTAAAGTTCAAGAATCTAAAATACATCATCGTCCAAAAGTTTGGGGAAAGGTTAAAAAGATGTTAGAAAACTTACCTTGGATCGAATATGTTCGCTATGATAAGAATGCCCGTAGTGCTCCTAAAAATAGTATAAAACAAGCCAATCGTGGTACTTCGGATGGTCGTTATGTCTTTTGGATGAATCTCTATGAAAGCGAAGATACAAAAATGTTTATCTCAATTGAAACGACTGGTTATACTCGTGAACACGCTGAACAAGCTGCAACGGAATTAAGACAAAAGTTAGGTCGATTAATCAGTTAATTTCAAAGTATTTAATTCTAATAACTAAACACTTTAAAATCGCCTCAAGCCTAGACAAAAAAAGGATTGAATTTTAAAAGATGATGAATACAACATTCGCTTCAACAGTCTTAACTGACCAATTTCTCAGCATTGATAACTTTCAACGAGCTTATGAAAAAGTTGCCTTGAAAAAAGGTTGTGCTGGAATTGATGATGAAACGATTGAAAACTTTAGCCAGAATTTAGCGGTTAATTTAACTCAACTTCGAGAGCAGGTGGTGAGTGCAGTGCAGACTTGGCGGTTTCCGTCGTTCGCGTAGCGTCTCCGAAGGAGTTGGAGCAACTGCCGAACCTGAAAGACCGCTGTTCCCTGCTATAGCTGATAGAGAGCGATCGCCCTTTTTAACTGATTTTCTATTTTGCACTTATTTAAGCCTACCTACTTACCTCAATCAGATTTAGGATAATTAGCGATTGCGTGCGCTTACACATTTCACCCATATTGAGTTAAGAAATATAAAAAAACTTTGGGAACTTCAACCCCAAAGCCTATATTAATATCAGTGTTAATTCCTGCTCTTAAGAGGGATGAGCTTGTAAGCAATCTTAATTTCCATCAGAGGGAAGCGATCGCCATCACTCCTAAAACTAAAAATCCAACAATTGTCCAAGGGAAAAGAATTGGACTGAGTTGAGGTTTTTCTGTAACCAAGGAATCAGCTTATCCCAAAATAAGTCAGAGAAACCATCAGAAACAATACCAAATAAAATAGTTCCTCCAAAAAAATAGACGAGGAAGGACTTATATTGAAAAAACTTAATTGTTTGTCAAAATGGTCTTGATAGTTGAATCTCTAACCCACAATTATTAATGACTAATTTCAGACTTTCTGCCATGAGATGAATAAAAATCATTCATCTGAGTAACCACTCGTTCGAGTTCGTCTACGAGAAAACCTGTAGTCTTTTGTTGATAAATAGCGAGTAAGCTTTGATAGAACCATAGCGTTCCTTCATAACCGCCTTTAAACTTTTGCCAAACTGCATCTCCTTGTTGATGCCAATCAGCCACAATTGAACGCCCATTGTGTAGCTTGTCAGCGATTGAAACTCGCAACATCGAAGGAGACGCTTGACGTAATTGTTCTAAGTAGAATAACTTGCGTTGACGCCAGGGCGGTTTAGGAGCAATGTAGGGTTCAGTGCAGCCTTCTACAATCTTGACCACTTGTTCTCCAAACTGCTTGCGAATTTGATCGCGAGTTTTTATTCCGCCTTGATCTTCAATGGCATCATGGAGAAGGGCGGCGATCGCTTCGTCTTCATCACCCCCATCTTCGAGAACCAAAGCCGCCACACTCAACAAATGGCTAATGTAGGGAATATTGCTGCTTTTTCTCACCTGATATCGATGCAGTTGAGTTGCCAAAACTAACGCCTGTTCAAAGCGATTTGAAAGCTGAGGATGTTCTGTCGTTTCCATTATTCTCTGTGGTAAAGTTTCCAAGTTTTTTGAATTTCTGCTGCCATCAATTCTCGTAAATCCCAAGGCAAGAGTACCTCAACCATTGCTCCCCAAGCTCTCAAGCGCATAATTACATTATAGTCATCTTGACGATAGTTCAAACGGCAATAGACATCACGGGGGTGACTTTTTAAGAGGCTCAAAAGCTGCTGATGCTGAAGGGAATTGACTTGAGCATTTGAGATCAACTTCTGAGCTTGCTTGAGGGGGATTTTTTTAAACAATTCATCCCGTTCTGTGCCTTCGATATAACGATTATGAAAATAAGGGTCAAACCGCAGTAACAGCAATTTATAGGGTTTGTAAAAATCAAATCCCCAGGCTTCACTTCTCAATTCTTCAATCATTTGAGGAGTCTTTGACGCGCAAATCTCTCGGTTAAATTGCGGCTTCTCAACCTGATGCCAATCTAGAGGTTGTAAGTGCTTAATTCGGTCTAAACGATAGTCATACCAATCCATTTGGGTTGGCGATCGCGGCGTTTCACCAAAAGCAAAAAGGTAGGGCGCACGGTGAGAATAGTAAAGACACACGGGATAGATGATATATTCTTCACCTTCATCTTGATGGTTTTGAAAGTTGCGAGCGCTCACATACCGAACACAAGCAGGAGGAAGCGGGATCTGTTCCCAGATCTGCTTTAGTTGTTGTCTTAGGGTATGAATTTGTGCGGAAAATTGTCGATGAATAACGTATTCAATCTCTAGAAAAAATCGCTGCTGTCCATTAATTTCACGAGAAAAGTCTTCAAAAAAATCTACTAAATCATTTTGAATCACATTGCGAACAGTGTCCTCACCATGATCCAAGTTTTCTGGGGCAGAAGAAGCCTGTAAGCAAGGAAATTGTCGAACTTTTTGATATGGACTTCGACTGTTTTTTCCCAAGGGAGTCTGAGGTTTTGCGATTTCTAGCCACCCCATTTCTACCAAGGCTTTAAAGTCATATTGAAGATTTTTCCGAGTCATCGCAAATAAACGATGCGCTCTATTTTGATGAAAATTTTTGTACGGTTCAACCCCTCCAAAGGTTAATAAACTTTCCAATGCTTCGGGTTCTAGAGGATAAAGTTGTCGAAAACAACGTCGCCAATCATCAGAATTCACACCCATTTCAGGCGAAAATAACCAATCTTTTAGGGTTTTTGCACAGGCACAATGGGGATCATGGTTTTCTGGAAATTTGTCCTCTCGATGAAACTCCGGTTGAGTAAAAAACTGGTTTCGCCACTGGCTGTAAGTAAAGGTTTCTGCAAGTTGTACCCGCACCGGATCAGCTTCGTCCCCATACAGGGATCTAAGGATGACCCATAACCGCACCGCTTTGGGTAAGTTTTGTTTGAGTGATCCCCGTGCCAGAATTTGTAACAACTCAACCTCTGGGCGAAAATCAAACGTTCTGTTCAATTTGATGCTGTTAACCATGCTTACAATTCCCCCATCAGCTATTGGCAATCAGACAGTCCCACTGAGTCAGGATCATATTTTTGACTCCTGTTCTGTTCTTTCTCAGATTAACGTACTGTGGAAAGCCCCTTTTCCAGCCTGATGTCAAAGTATATAGAGTTTATTAACAGTTCTGCAAAAGCAATGACACCCTATCACATCCATTTTTGCGAAGATGTCTTGAAGCTTGATTTTGCCAAAACTCCTAATGGTGAGACTATCCCGGCGGATGGCGATCAAATTGTTGCAGAAGTTGAGTCTCAACTTGAACAGATGATCGCAAACGGTGAACTCCGAGGCGGCAATTTGCTTAAAATTTCGGGTCGAATTCCGGTCTTAGCCTGTTACACTCTTGCACATAAAGTTGCTGATTTGTATCGAGCAGTTGCAGTTTGTGATCCTCGTCTAGAGGCTTATGTGGTTGTCACCAGCAGTAGGAACGAATATCCTCTAGGGAGTCGGATTGATTTACAGACTGGGGAAGTACAGCTTATTTCTCATCCTCCTATGACTGAGCCATCATTCTTCATTAATTGGGAACAAGATGTACTGACTACCAGTATTAATCCTACCTTAAAAGTCGATGGAGATCAAATTGTTCGAGATGTAGGAAAGCGTTTAGGGCAGATGATCTCGAATGGTGAGTTGAGAGGGGGCAAATTCTTAAAGATTAATGGACGTTCAACCGTTCTTGCTAGTTTTGTCATCGCCAATCAGCTTGCTGATTTATACACCAGTATTGCCGTTTGTGATCCGAAACTCGGAGATATTGGAGTAGAGCGATATATAGTCACGATTAGTCATTCTCGGAATTATCTAGTCGGTCAAAGTATCGGTGTTCGATCTCAGTTGAAGTCAGCGTTTAAAGTGGTTCTTTGCGGCCCTGCCAATAGTGGAAAAACCGTTTTAAAAGAGGGATTAAAGCAAGCAATTTTGCTGCATCCTGAAGCACCTACAGATTTCTATACGATTTCCGGATGTCCAGATGGAGACGGATCTTTTTATTATGAAACGGCTCAAAAGAATTATGAGTTAGCTCGACAATTAAAGACTGAATACAAAGCTAAGTTTACGCCAGAATTTGTCCTCTCAAAAGCCCGAGATATTGAACGGATTAGTAACTCTCTACTGTTATTCGATGTGGGGGGTAAAATCACCCCGGAAAATCAGATCATCATGTCTAAAGCCACTCATGCTGTCATTCTGGCAAAAACCGAGGATGAAGTTCGAGATTGGAAAAACTTTTGCGAAACTCAACTTGATCATCCTTTATCTATTGTTGCAATTCTTTACAGTGATTATTCGGGTTATACTGATACGATTGAAAATCAGTCTCCGATTCTTCAAGGCAGAGTTCACTACCTAGAACGGGGTGAGGATGTTTCTAATCGCCTCATGGTCAAAACATTGGCTGACATACTGATTAAGCTGGTTCAATCTGCTTGATACTAGACTGGTGCAATGTCTCAATCTTTCTCTTGAATAATCAGGTTGCCGTTCTCTAAATTTCAGTTGACGCAACTCTGTACGTTTGCGTTCATATTCAAGTTGCTGCGGGGGAGCTTCAGTTTCAAAAATTCTTCCCCGTTTTGAGCTTGTATGCGATACGGAGTCGCGCCACGCTACGCGATCGCTTACTGATAGTAGTGGTCATGGTTGTTAGGAGGTAATTTGTGCTTTATTGATTGAGAAAATCCGGGAGTCGGGGTCTTGATTCAATACACCCTGCGTAGTTTTCATAAAGTGTTCTAACATCGTGGCCCGTTAACAGATCGCAAAAATATAGTCCCACCTAAAAATCGAAAAGCTGTGGGGTCTTATTGACATAACCTGCATAGTTGTCATAGAGAGTTTGAAGATCATGTCCGGTGATTTGGGCAACTTCCATCGGATTCATACCAGAGGCGAGGGCGTGACTAATAAAAGTATGGCGGGTGATGTAGGGTTTGCGGTACTCGATTCCCAAATCCTGCAAAATCGGCTGCCATGCTCTACTTCTGAAGTTACCATCATCTATCGGTTTTCCCTTGGGAGTTAAAAAGACCAACTCTTCTTTGACCATCGGTACCCGACGAATGGACAGCAGTAACTCCGACAGGCGATCGCTCAGAGGAATTGTTCGCGCCCGATTTGTTTTTGTCGCTTTTCTTCGACCCCGACTCAAGCTTTCTCCAATCCAAACCGAAGTACAATTGGGATTGAGGTTTTTCCATTGAAGTCCAATTGCCTCGGCAGTTCGGCATCCGGTTCTAAACAAAAACTCCACATAGGGATAATAATAGGAGTAGACCGAATGATTTCTAAACGCCTCAATGATTGCCCGAACTTCGTCGAGGGTAAACGGGTCTGGCATTTGTTTGGGTGGAACCTTGAAGTAACTCACCACCTCTGTCCAAGGATTTCCCCCAACCAGTTTGTTCTTCATTCCATAAGCAAAAGCCGCCTTGAGGAGGCTCAGATGTTCTTTGGTGGTTCGCGGGGATAACTGTTGATTATCCTGCAACCATCCCGAGAACTTTAAAGCCAGCTTCTCATCAATTTGGTTGAGCGCACGCTCTCCCACAAACTCATCAATATAATTCATGCAGGCATAGTATTTTTCTAGGGTGCGCTTATCAACGAAATCTTCCTTAAACTTGATAAAACGCTCGAATAGCTCAACCACAGTTACCTTCTCCTGATTAACATCGGAGCGCAGGTGTTCGGGTCTGTACTTGTCGAGGGTTTCATCAAAGTTTCCCGACTCAATATCCAACTCAATTCGATGGGCCGTCATGCTGGCAACTTTGAGATAGGTGGGCGTGTAGGGAAGACCCAAGTTTAAACTGTAGCGTTGACCTTGATAAGTCCATCGCAGCCGAACTCGCCCTCGATTATCGGAAATGGAGACTGTATGATGTTTTGCCATAGAGTCATCGAATTGGGTGTCGCACCCAATTTTAGACCACTTCTGACCGCTTCTGACCACATCTGGCCACAAGCGTGGCAATCTATTCAAGTCGCGATCGCATCAATTGCAGAGCTTAAAGCTCCCGTTTTGTAAGGGTTTGGGGGTAATGGACACAACAGGATTCGAACCTGTGACCTCCACGATGTCAACGTGGCGCTCTAACCAACTGAGCTATGCGTCCGAACGAGCTACTAATATAACATAGATCTTTTTATCTGTGCAAGCTATCAAGTGTATTTTTCCGAGATGTTCGTGGAAAAGCTGATTTGAGGGAACTAAGTTGAGAATTTATTCACTGCAAATGGCTCAACTCTGACCCTAAGAGGGTAAACTTGGATGGAAGGATTTTAAATACTGAAGTGGCGTAGAATGTTTAAAAGTATGAACAATCGCCACTGAGCTACTCTACCATGATGTAATCTGAGGAAAACAGGATGGCTAAACAACGAAGTCTAGGGGATATGGTCAAACAGGAAGCTCAAAAAGTCAGCGACTCAGATGTTCAAACGGTAGAAGCAGAAGTTGTTAATTCTGCTGAGGTTCCCTCACAAGAAGATCCTGAAAAATCATCGACATCTGAAGCAACTGAGACTCCTACTATGCCACGTAAGAATCCGACTAAAGCAGACCTCGAAGTTCAAATCACTGAATTAACCTCCCAAATTACTGAATTAACATCAAGCTTAGAAACCTCTCGGGAAAACGAACGGACTATCCAAGAGAAGGTGTTACATTTACAATCGGAAGTTGAGGAAAAAAGTAAATTTATTGCTCAACTCCAAGAAGAACTGAAAGATAATGATGTTAAAAAGGAACTTGAGAAGGCTCAAAAAGCCGCATTTCAATTATCAGAAACCAATTCTCAACTGATAGAAGAAATGGAAAAACTCAAAACCGAGAACGAAGAACTCAAAAAACTCAAAACCGAGAGCCAAGAACTTAAAGCTCAAAAAGAGCAGAAGGTTAAACCGGATAAAAAAGCACACTTACCTCAGTTAATTCATCGTCCTGAACACGTTCAAAATCAACCCAAACCTTCTTCTAATGATGACTTTTCTCAAAGTACCTGGCTGCTTTAATTTTTGAGCTAACCGCAGTACACTTCCTTGTTAATCTTTAAACTCTAGTTTTCTAGAATAAGTATGAATCAATAGCTGTTTCTGCTGTTTTCAAGTTATAAATAGTTACTAGACTGATGCCGAAAAGAGATCTAATTCGGCAACATATTAATGTTTTTTCATTTGAAATCACCAGATCATATATAGCGCTACGCGCTAGGGAACAGGGAACAGGGAACAGGGAACAGTAGACAGTGAAGGGGTTTTAAGATTTAGAAATGTCCTAATGTATTCGCGTACTGCTATACAATCAACTCCTTAAATATACAAACAAAAAGATCAGCTAAAATCAGGAAGAACTATTCACAGAATATAAACTATAATGTTGTTAAACAGAGGGAGATCAGTCGAAAACGGCGATCGCCTCAACTCTGATCTCAATTACCCGAGAAAGAGGTAGTAAGAGCGTTGCAACCGAAACGATGTGAAAGAGTGTAGCGAGGATTTGATGATGAGGGTGTGAAGTTTGAGGCGTAATCGCATTTGACTCCAATTACTAAATATTGCCCAGACCCGTAATTCCATCTCAAAGATTTCACAATAATTCATTTAACCCAGTATCCCATAACCGTTTGAGAACCGACAGTCATACAGATCAAGAATGATTCTCAGCGTTGATTGCATAACTTCTCGCTGAACTAGAGATACATATTAGTAGAGACAAACCACTCATCTGAACTCACTCCATATCTATGCTATTTGATCTGGCGAACCTCCCCTACTGGATTTTCTTAGGAATGGGTATTTTACTGTTCCTACTGGTAATTGTGGGGGGCGCAGGTGATGAAGAAGTCGATTTAGACCCAGATGTTGACATTGATGTAGAGGGAGACTTTGACGCCGAAGTCGATGCGGATAGTCACTTCAGTCCACTCAAACTGTGGGGATGGTTGGGGTTTGGTCAAGTCCCGTTACTGTTATTGCTGGCGACAGATTTCAGCCTAGTGGGACTATTGGGCTGGATGTTTAACGTCATTGTCGGTGAACTCACTGGAAGCCTTCCCGGTGCGGGATTGAGTAGTGTAATCTCTATTACTGCCGTTGCTGTCGGTTTGTATCTCGGTAGCATCATTGCCCGGCCCATTGGTCAACTGTTTGCAGCCTTTGGGGAAGATACCCGTGGCGAGCGCTTAATTGGTCGTTTAGGAACGGTAACTTCAGTCAATATTCCCCAACAAAAAATCGGTCAGGTGGATGTTCTCGATGCAGATAGTAACCGGGTGACGATTACCGCCACTCTACCTGAATGGGCAACAGTGATTCCCCTACGTGGGGAAGAAGTTCTCGTCATTGGTCGTCAACCTCAAGCTTATCTGGTGATTGCCAATAATAGTCCCGACAGTCAGCAGTGGCTATCAGATTCATCTCATTAACACTATTAATTGGATTGGAGTTCCTGCAATGTTATTTTGGCTAACTTTCTTACAATCATTACCGACAATTGAAATCCCAACAACCGACTCAATCACCTCTAATCTCGAAACCACTCCAGCTGATCTTCAAGCTCAAATTTCACCCTTAACACCACGAACAAATCAACCAATAATCGGACAACTTGGAGGTAGCCTCACTCTCTTTGCTGGATTTTTTACCGGAATTGTTGTCTTAATGATTTTGGCAACCATTGCCTATTCTCGCCTCTATCAAGTCACTCCCGCAAACGAAGCCTTTGTCAAAACTGGAGGTGTTCTCCGCAAACGAAGAACTGTGATTAAACATGGGGGATCTTTAGTATTACCTGTGTTTGATCGCCTCACTCGTGTTCCTCTTAAAGAAATTTCGATTGATGTCGAACGGACTGGAAAACTCGCTGTTCGGACTCAAGACTATTTGCGTGCGGATATGCGAGTCACCTTTTTTGTTTGTATTAATGCCATTGATGAAGATATCAAAACGGCTACTGAACGTCTGTCGCAAAATGGTCAAATCACCACTGATGATATTAAAAACGCCATTGAAAAACGGGCAGATGATGCGATTCGAGCGGCTGCAAAGAGCAAAACACTGGCTGATATTGACTCCGATAAATTAGGCTTTGCTCAAGAGGTACTCAACTTAATTGAACCCGATCTCAAAAAAGTTGGTTTAACTCTCAATAATATTGCGATTTCTGAAATCGAAGAAAGCGATACCTATGATACGAATAATTTCTTCGATGCCCAAGGGGTGAAATTACGAACAGAAACCATTCAGAAATCAATTAAGCAAAAAGAAGAAGTCGAACTGACAACTGAACGAGAACGACGAGAATTTACGCTCACCACTCAAGTCGAAATCGAGCAGAAAAAACTCAAGGCTCGCAAGCAGTCGTTGGAAATTGAAAAAGAAAAAGAAAGTGCAGAACTCGCACAACAGCTTGAAGTTGAAACGTTGAGAGCGCAACAAGCCCGGGAAATTCAAGAGGCAAAAGATACAGAAGCGGCTAACCAAGAGCGTCATCAAATCCTACAAGCTAAAGCCGTTGAAGAAGAAGAAATCCGAAAAAAATTAGCTGTTCAGCAAAGTCAAATTATTGCCGATATTACTCTCGAAGAACAACAGAAAAAATTCAAAGTTGCTCAAGCTTTGCAGAAACAAGAAGCAGAAATGGCGGAAATTCAACG
>CAZNCM010000066.1:0-14225 GCA_964571155.1 uncultured Lyngbya sp.
AAAAATGGAGATATTAAGTTTTTCCTCGAACCCAATACTCAACATTTAATTGAGTTGATGGAGGCGATGATTGAAAATTCCAGTTTCCGAAATCAAGCTTATCATAATTTACCCCAATTTGTCGCCGAAAATTTTACTTGGAAACACGTTGTCGATCAATTGCTGACCGTCATTTTTTAAAAGTCGGGTGGATGACAGAAAAAAGTTGATTTGATGAAAAATCAAATGATCGGTTGTCACCCAGACTACAAGGTTAGTTTGAGAAAAGTTTATCTACATAGGAAGTTAACCTTACAATGAACACTCAGGATTTAACGTTAGCTTTAGACTCGATTAAACTGTCCGATATTCGATGGGAAACCTACGAACATTTACTCAAAGATATCAGCCAACAAAGACGTTTGCGGTTGACTTATTATCAAGGTGAATTAGAAATTATGGTTCCTTCTCCAGAACATGAATTTTATAAAGAAGTTATGGGTCGTTTTGTCGAAACTTTAGCAGAAGAATTACAAGTTAGTATTTATCCGCTTGGTTCAACAACATTTAAACAAGCCGAAAATGCGGGTGCAGAACCCGATAAATGTTTTTATATTCGCAATATTGAACGAGTTAGAGGGAAAAAAAGATTTAATTTTGTTGAAGATCCGCCGCCGGATTTAGTTGTTGAAATTGACATTACTAGCAGTTCCGATACTCGTTTAAAAATTTATGCTCAACTTGGGGTTCCTGAAGTTTGGATTTATAATAGAGAAAGTTTACTCATCAAACAACTTCAAAATCAAGCCGAATATATTTCAACCAACCAAAGTTTGTTTTTTCCCAATTTACCCTTGAATGAAATTACAACCTTTCTGACGCTAGCAGAGACAATGGATTATTTAACTTTGGTGCGAGAATTTCGTCAATGGATTAGACGCCAACTTGTGTAAAAATCGATTCTTGAGATATTGACGTTTAGATCGAGTCGAACCTGACGCCGTGAATATCCAGTCGGGAGGGGAGGACAGACGGAAAACTTAAAAAAACGCTGAGATTTCCTCACGTTCAGCAAAACCATACGATAAACTATAAACTACAAGATATAATATTTTCGTTCAGGTAAGTTTGTTATGACCTCAATTGCTACTTCCAACACCGAATCAAGTATGAATGATCCCAAACGGGGTTTACCTGTTACGATTATTACAGGTTTTTTGGGGAGTGGGAAAACGACTTTACTCAATCATATTCTCTCTAATCAAGAAGGCGTAAAAACCGCAGTTTTGGTGAATGAGTTTGGAGAGATTGGGATTGATAATGAACTCATCGTCACCACTGATGAAGATAACACAATGGTCGAGTTAAGCAACGGCTGTGTTTGCTGTACCATTAATGAAGATTTGGTGAACGCGGTTTACAAGGTTTTGGAACGTCCAGAAAAAGTAGATTATATGGTTGTAGAAACCACTGGACTCGCCGATCCGCTTCCGGTGGCGTTAACGTTTTTAGGAACAGAATTGCGCGATATGACTCGCCTTGATTCTATTGTGACAATGGTCGATTGTGCTAACTTTAGTTTAGATCTATTCAATAGTCAAGCGGCTCAGAGTCAAGTTGCTTATGGTGATATTATTGTTCTCAATAAAACGGACTTGGTTGATGAAGCCGATGTTGATAGTTTAGAAGTCAGAATTCGAGATCTCAAAGGAGATGCGCGAATTTTAAGAACCACTCAATCTCAAGTTCCTTTACCGTTGGTTTTGAGTGTCGGTTTGTTTGAGTCTGATCGGTATTTTGAAGCCGAAGAACATGATCACGATCACGAACACCACGATCATGAACATCATGATCACGAACATCACGATCACGAACACCACGATCATGAACATCACGATCATGAACATCACGATCACGAACACCATCATCACCATTCCGATCACTTAGAAAATGATGGTTTTACTTCTCTTTCCATTGAGAGTGATCGTCCGTTTTCTCTGCGAAAATTTCAATATTTCCTCGATAACCAACTCCCCAGTAACGTATTTCGCGCCAAGGGAATTATGTGGTTTGATGAAAGTCCAAAACGTCATATTTTTCACTTAAGCGGAAAGCGGTTTTCCATTGATGATTCTGAATGGAAAGGTGAGAAGAAAAATCAGTTAGTATTAATTGGTCAAAATCTTGATCACGAAACTTTGCGATCGCAACTAGAAAACTGTCTGGGGACACCCAAAGAAAACCAAGGAAAAGGATTCGGAAAAGCTTGATTTTTTACTGATTTCTTGATGTATTTACTGAGACTAGATTGAACAAATGCGAGTCATTATCCAGCGAGTTAAAGCTTCTCAAGTCGAAGTTCAAGGTCAAATTATCGGTAAAATTAGCAAGGGGTTAAATTTACTGGTGGGAATTGCAGAAACGGATACAGAAGCCGAACTGGACTGGATGACTCGCAAATGTTTGGAATTAAGACTTTTTCCCGATCAAAATAATCAGACAGGGCGCTGGGAAAAATCCGTTCAAGACATTGGAGGTGAACTTTTAGTAGTCAGTCAGTTTACCCTGTATGGAGATTGTCGCAAAGGTCGCCGTCCTTCCTTTGACCGTTCAGCCGCCCCAGAAACCGCCAAAAATCTGTATGAAAAATTTGTCGAAAAGTTGCGTTTAAGTGGCTTGAAGGTCGAAACAGGGGAGTTTGGGGCAATGATGGAAGTCTCGATCCAAAATGACGGCCCAGTGACTCTGATTTTAGAACGGGAAAGCTAAAAAATTAATAGAGTTGAAAATAGGTTAAAAACACCTCTAAACCTTTCAATCTATTCATTACGGGGGTAGATCGTTAATCAACTCACTTGCTAAAATTATAACCACTTAGATTAAGCCATAATTTTTATCTATGCAACTTGCTTCCAAAACCGATGTTCAGGTTGAATCTACTTCGCCTCAGCAGTCGAAATGTGCGGGCTGTGTCAGTGCAGTTGAACGTCAGCTTACTCAACAAACTGGGGTGATTTCCGCCCGTGTGAATTTGGCAACAGAAGTTGCAACAGTTGAGTGTGAAGTGAACACTGTTGAAGCCGAAGAATTAGCCCAAAAATTAACTGATACTGGCTTTCCTTCTCAACCTCGCAGTGGGAGTCGTCAAACCGCCGAAGCCAGTGAAAATTTAGCCCAACGTCACCGTCAAGAAATTCGCCAACAAATTGGTCGAGTCATTACTTGTGGGTTATTAATTCTACTCTCAGGAATTGGTCATTTACATCATTTTGGAATTGGTCATCTGCCGATTTTAAATAATATGTGGTTTCACTGGGGTTTGGCAACCATTGCGTTGTTATTTCCCGGTCGAACGATTATTATTGATGGGATTCGTAGCCTGCTGAGAAATGCCCCCAATATGAATACATTGGTGGGTTTGGGAACATTAACGGCTTATACAACCAGTTTTGTAGCACTGTTATTTCCGCAGTTGGGTTGGGAATGTTTCTTTGATGAACCCGTGATGTTATTGGGGTTTATTTTACTCGGAAAAACTCTCGAACAAAAAGCCAGACATCGGGCAACAAACGCCCTTCAATCTTTAATCGCCCTGCAACCGACAATGGCGCGTTTAGTTCCCCAACCGCAAGCGGATAAAGAGGATCAAAATATTGAACAAGCGGTGGAAATTCCCGCCGAACAAGTCCGAGTTGGGGAATACTTAAAAGTCTTACCTGGGGAGAAAATTCCGGTGGATGGCGAAATTTTTTCCGGGAAAACAACGGTTAATGAATCGATGTTAACCGGGGAATCAATGCCTGTCGTTAAAGAGTCGGGAGAAAGAGTTGCCGCCGGAACGATTAATCAGTCGGGTGTGATTATTATTCAAGCCACTCGTACTGCTGAAAATACTACTTTGGCTCACATTGTCAGTTTAGTTGAAAATGCCCAAACTCGTAAAGCCCCTATTCAAAATTTAGCGGATCAAGTTGCAGGATATTTTACTTATGGGGTGATGAGTTTGGCGGCGATAACGTTCCTCTTTTGGTACGGAATTGGGACGAATATTTGGCCGAATGTGATGGATTTTGGGGCCTCAGAAATGGCGACTCACGCTTCACTATTCTTAAGTATGAAGTTAGCCATTGCGGTGTTAGTGATTGCTTGTCCTTGTGCGTTGGGTTTGGCGACACCGACTGCGATTTTAGTCGGTTCGGGTATCGGTGCGGAACGAGGTTTATTAATAAAAGGCGGCGATATTCTTGAACGAGTTCATCAATTAGAGACTGTTGTTTTTGATAAAACAGGAACGTTAACCACAGGTCATCCAACAGTAACAGATTGTTTATCTATCGGTGAGAATTCGACGTCTGAAAACCTCTTACAACTGGCTGCAACGGTTGAACAAGGTTCGGGTCATCCGATTGCAAAAGCGATTATTAATCAAGCCCAAAAACAGGAGTTATCCTTACTTTCCGCAGATAATTTTCAAACCGAAGCAGGTTTGGGGGTTTCCGCAAATGTCAACGGTAAACGGGTTTGGGTCGGAAATCAAAACTGGTTAATTCAGCAAGGCATTGAATTTACAGAAAACACACCCAATGTAACCGGAAAAACTGCGATTTATGTGGCGGTAGAAAAACAGTTAGTCGGTTTAATTGCAGTTAGCGATCCTTTGAAAGAAGATGCAAAATCGACGGTTAAACAGTTGCAAAACATGGGATTAAGGGTGATAATATTAACGGGAGATCGTGCCGATGTTGCTAAAAGTATCGCCGAACAATTGGATTTATCCCCAGAAAATGTATTGGCAGAAGTTCGACCGGATGGTAAAGTGAAGGCAATTATTGATTTGCAACAGCAAGGTCAGCAAGTGGCGATGGTTGGGGATGGAATTAATGACGCGCCTGCGTTAGCCCAAGCCAATGTGGGAATTGGCTTACATACCGGAACCGATGTGGCGATGGAAACGGCTGATATTGTATTGATGCGAGACTCATTAATGGATGTGGTTGAGTCTATTCGTTTGAGTCGTTCTACCTTTAACAAAATTCGCCAAAATTTATTCTGGGCGTTTGGTTATAATACGTTAGGAATTCCGGTGGCTGCGGGTTTACTTTTACCCGGTTTTGGAATTATTCTCAGTCCAGCAACTGCGGCTGCGTTTATGGCATTTAGTTCGGTGAGTGTGGTGACAAATTCGCTATTATTACGGCGTAAGTTTTCCTAATGTTTGACCTTCAGAGGGCGACAATTTTTGGAAAATTCTAGCTGATAGCAAAAGTGATTGAGTCACAAGAATATTGACTGATAAAACCCACATTTCGCAGATCAATCTGTCCTGTGAAAAGTAATAAATTCAATTGAGTGTAACTTGGCGATTTGTTTTACGTGTAAATACTGATTATTTTGATTTTTTCGTGTTCGTCAAGCTACACACAAACCGGAATAATTACGTCTGACTCTATGAAGGGCGGAATGTGGGATAAAATGTTGCAGGATCGATTAGTATTGGCTGCGATTGCAGATCATATCCAAATAAATAGATTTTTTGAATGTATAAAAATATTTTGTTATATAATATTTAGATTACTATGATTTATAAAATATAACCCATGACTAAAAAAAAAGTCAATATAGATTAGCTATCATAGCACGTCCCATTATTAATTTGATATCTCAGTTCTGTGGATTACCCACGATTAACGATTGGGAAGTTAAACTAGACCGAACAATTCTGCAACTTAATCAAAGATCTGCACAACAAAAGGCAGTCTACCGAGTCATCAGTAAAATTAGAGCATCTCTCGACCTAGAAACAATTTTTCGCACCACGACGAAGGAAACTTGTAGACTGCTCGGAGTAGAAAGAGTCTCAGTGTATCGTTTTTATGAAGACTGGGGAGGTGAATTTGTGGGTGACTTTGAATTTACTGAAGCAGGTTGGGATGACGTTGGGGAGCTAGGCAAAAATACGGTTTGGAATGACTCCTATCTTCAAGAACACCAAGGCGGTCGGTATCGCAAGAATGAAACCCTTGTGTTGACAGATATTTACCAGGCAGGGTTGTCTCAGTGCCATATTGAAATGTTAGAACAATTTCATATCCGAGCCTACGCCACATCACCCATTTTTGTCAAGCAAAAGCTGTGGGGTATTCTAGGCGCTTATCAACATTCAAAACCCCATGAATGGGAAACTTCAGAGGTGGAATTTCTGACTCAAATTTCTGCCCACTTGGGTTTTGCAGTCCAGCAAGCACAACAACTGGCTGAAGTTGAGCAAAAAGCTAAATATTTGCGAGAAGCCAGTCAGCAACAAACGATTTTATTCAACTTAATTTCAGAAATTCGTGAATCTCTTGACCTAGATACTTTATTTAAAATCACGGCTAGAGAAGTGAGAAAAGCTTTGCGGAGCGACCGGGTGGGAATATTCCGTTTCGACCCAAAGAGTAACTACTGCTTTGGCAAATTTGTTTCAGAAAGCGTTTTACCTGCTTATGACTCCGCTCTTTCAATTAAAGTTAAGGATTATTGTTTTGGGGAACAGTATGCCGATCAGTATCGAAATGGACGGATGCAAGTGCTAACTGATATTTACAATGCTGGTTTAAAAGATTGTCATATTTTGGTATTAGAGAAATTTCAGGTTAAGGCACAAATCACTGTGCCTTTAATAATGGGTTCAAAACTATGGGGATTATTATGTATTCATCAGTGCGAACACACCCGTAAATGGACTCCCACTGAAATTAGATTTGTCAAACAACTCGCAGCTCAGTTTAGCGTCGCTTTAGAACATTCCTATTTACTGGCTCAAACTCGCTCGCAAGCCTCGGAATTAACCCAAACTCTGGATGCACTTCAACAGGCAAATCTGAAGTTAGAACGTATAGCTCGACTTGATGGTTTAACTGAAGTTGCTAACCGCCGTTACTTTGATGAATTTTTAGACCAAGAATGGGAACGACTGACACGAGAAAAGCAATTTTTGTCTCTAATTATGTTTGATGTCGATCATTTTAAACTATACAATGATTTTTACGGTCATCAAGCCGGAGACGAATGCTTGATTAAAATAACTCATGCTGCTCAACAAGTTTTAAAGCGCCCCGCAGATTTGCTAGCTCGTTATGGTGGAGAAGAATTTGCTGTTATTTTGCCAAATACCGATGAAACTGGAGCTTCTAACATAGCAGCCCAAATTCAATTAGCAATTCAGGCTTTAGGTATTCCTCATGTGAAAAGCCAGGAACAAATCGTTACCTTGAGTTTGGGTATTGCCACTCAAATTCCATCAATAGATAAAACATCTGAGGCAGTCATTAGTGAAGCCGATCAAGCTTTATATCAGGCTAAAAAACAAGGGCGAAATTGCTGGATACACTATAATTTGATTTTTAAAAATACTAGAAATAGTTTAAATATTATTGAAAATTCTTAATGATCACGGGGAAGCGATGCTCACATTTCAGATCATGTCCGCTAAATTACTTATAAAAAATTTTGGCTTGTATAGCAGTTCGCGCTGGTATACTTACAAATTCCAGGCACGAAGAATAGCCAAAAGCCTGACTATACCGAACTTTCCCCCCCTCTTGCCTTTTGCCTTTTGCCTAGCGCGAAGCGCTATAGTTGTGCTTTAGCACCCCAATCAGAGTGAAAGTGCTAAAGTACAATTACAATTTTTATGATCAGCGTTTTACCGGAAATTATATCATCCTTAACGCCGTTTTTGTGGGAATAAAACCCCAAAACCAAACACCGCAATTAAACCGAATAAACTAGCGGGTTCAGGAATAGGTATTGTTGAAGTGCTTAATGTTGCAGCCCACTTTCCAAAGTCTTCAGTTCCAGAAGTGGCGATCGCTTGTACCCAATCACCCACCCAAAGGGTTTTAGAAATCATTTCTATATCATACATTGCAAACTGTTCTTCTCCAAAAAATTGATCACCGAAGAACCAAAAATCATTAATGAAAGGTTCGGGTGAACGGTGAAAGGATTGCTGTCCAGGTTGGTTAGCAGAATCAGCCCACCATGTTACATTACCGGGTTGATCACCTAAATTCCAAGTTTCTCCTAAAATTTCAGCAGAAAAGCTTTCTAAAGCCGCTTGTACAAAGAAACCTTCAGGTTCAGACAAAAAGTCTGGCTCCGTGCTCACAAAAGTCTCTGTATCAAGATCATAGCTAAAACTTCCTTCCCCAACTAACTCTCCAGCTTCATCAAAAAAGTCAATTTGCCATTCTTTAATATTAGCAGCTTGTGCGGGTTCTATTGCGATCGCATTGAATACAGAAGCAATACTAACTGTGGTTAGCGTGAGTTTAGAGATAAAGTTTTTATTCATGCTTTAAGATTGTCATAGAGTAAACGCGAGTTATTTCCAACATATATCGAACCTTTGCCTATTGATCCCGATTTATGGAGGCTTTATCAACTCTTTACAGCATTCCTTCACAAAAAAGGGGTGAATGTAAAGCTATCACCCCTCTCCTGATAATTTTGATGTTTCTGTCAATTTGATACGTTACGTTATGTAACATTCAATGCTCAGTTTTGATTGATAACTGCAAATGACTTTACAACGCAATACTTTCTAACAGTTCCCACTGACGGTTATCGATAATTAACTGACTAATCAGTTCAAACATTTGGCGACAGTGATTATTAACTTGTAAAGGAAGTTCTTCATTTTTAATCACTAATGTCATTTTTGTTTCCGACTCTGTAGATGTTGCAGTATCAAATACTACTTCTACAGTTACTAATTTAGGAACAGGAACTTGACCAATAAATTCACGACAAATAATTGAACTCGGAGTTTCATACATCACTTCTAAATTACAAGGCTCTAACATCTCAATTAACATTAGTCGTAACTCATCAATCCGAGTAGCAATCACAAAAAAACCAGTATAGCGAGCCATATGCAACTCCAAAGTTATTAAGAATAAACAAATGTCTTCAGTGAAATTAATGTAAATTAACGTTGTCCAAAGACTGAATATAACAAAAAAGTTATAAACATTTTAATCAACTTTAATTTTAAGGGTGACATGAATAAGTGAAGTTACATCATCCAATCTCATATGATGTGAGTCACTACAAAGGGGTAAAGCCTCGATTGACAATTTTGCCATTGTATCTAATCACTTCCAGCAATACAAACGAATAAGATTTTAGCGAAAAAAGAGATCGATCAACAAAACTCTAACTCAAGATATTAAGATTTAAACAGAGTAGAGTAGAGAGTAAACTCTAGCTGCGTGTCGCCGAATGAGTGTTTTCACTAAACAACTTGACAGCAAGACTACTAGAACTGTTCTTCAAATCATTTCTCGTAAGATCAGAGTATTTCTTAAAATCTGTAAAGATGTAGCATTTTATTCTCACACCAATCAGATAGATGCCTCCCTTAAGTCACAAAAATCTTGACTATCCTATCAAACCGTTAGCAAAATCCATCGTTAAAATTATACCAAAGTTTAGCCGTTTTCTTTAGTATCAACTCAAACGAGTAACTCAGAATTTGAACGCAGTCAGCGAGTTATACTAGAGGATACCAAAGCAATTTCTAATCGGGTTTTGCTCGAAAATAACATCAGGTTTAATCAGAATAGTCAATGAACGGAAAATTAATCGTGTTTGAAGGGTGCGAAGGAGGAGGGAAAACAACGCAGATCCAGCAAACTGAGCAATGGCTGCGCGATCAACTCGGATCATCTGTACCTGCAATTATAACCACCAAAGAACCCGGTGGAACCGCTTTAGGGCGATCGCTACGGAACATCCTACTAGACAGTCGTTTGGAGGAACCGATCGCACCGACAGCAGAATTGCTTTTGTTCGCCTGCGATCGCGCTCAACACGTTGAAACCTTCCTCAAACCCCATTTAAAACAGGGTGCAATTATTTTATGTGATCGCTTCACCGATTCTACCATCGCTTATCAAGGTTTTGGTCGGGGTTTAGACAAAAATCTGATCAAACAACTCAATCATATCGCCACGGCTGGTTTAGAAAGCGACTTAACATTATGGTTTGATATTGAGATTGAAAAAGGGTTAGCCCGCACTCAAACCCGAGGCAAAATGGATCGGATGGAAAAAGCTGATTTAGCCTTTCATCAACGAGTCAATCAAGGGTTTTGTGAATTAGCTGCTCAAGCAGGCGATCGCATAATTCGCATTGATGCTAATCTGAGTTTACAACAAGTTAGCCTCCAAATTCAAACAATTTTAACTCAATCTTTATTAAAATGGGGATTCACCCTTAAGTCCTAATTTTTTCCAATTTTTGATAATGACTTTAGACGATTCCTTTTCTCCCTTAATCGGACAACCCCAAGCGATTGAATTACTCACTCAAACCGTGATTCAAAATCGCATCGCCCCCGCCTACTTATTTGTCGGAAGTTCGGGAATTGGACGCAGCTTAGCCGCCCGTTGTTTTATCGAGTTTTTATTTTGTCATGGGAGTCAAAAATCTCTCAATCCTCAACAGGTTAGACATCGAATTCAAGCGAGAAATCATCCCGATTTACTTTGGGTTGAACCGACTTATTTACATCAGGGAAAACGGTTTTCTGTCTCTGAAGCCGAAGAAGCTGGAATTAAACGTCGTTCTCGCCCTCAAATTCGCTTAGAACAAATTCGAGAAATTGGTCAATTTTTGAGTCGTCCTCCCTTAGAAGCAAGTCGTTTAATTGTCGTTTTAGAACAAGCGGAAACAATGGCAGAATCCGCTGCAAATGGATTACTCAAAACCTTAGAAGAACCGGGGAAAGCGACTATAATTTTAATTGCACCTGGAGTAGATTCTTTGTTATCCACTTTAGTTTCTCGTTGTGCCAAAATCCCTTTTTATCGTTTAGATGAACAAGCCGTTGCCCAAGTGTTAAAAGAACAGGGACAGCAAGAAATATTATCTCATCCCGAAATCATTGCCATGTCTCAAGGAAGTCCGGGTGAAGCGATGGTGTGTTGGCAACAATTACAAGCAATGTCACCGGAATTTTTAGCAAGTGTTAAACAGCCTCCTCAAACGGTTTATGAGGCTTTAAATTTAGCCAAAGAAATTAGCAAAACCCTCAATACAGAAGCCCAAATTTGGTTAATTGATTATTTACAACATTGTTATTGGCAACAGCAACAAAAAACGGGCTTAATTAATCCTTTATTTCTCCAACAGTTAGAAAAAGCGCGACAATCTTTGCTGCGGTTTGTACAACCTCGCTTAGTTTGGGAATGCACTTTTTTATCGTTTTGTCAATCTTAATATTGTACCAATTATTACTCCCTTCTCCTCGTAGGAGAGGGGTTGGGGGAGAGGTCAAATAAGGGTTTATAACAATACTATTAAGCTATTTTACCGTTCTTCAGCCGGCGGAGTAAAGCGAATTTCAATCCGGCGTCGGTTAGGATTAGCGGCTCTATTTTGGGGTGCATAATCTCCAGATGGATTATAAAGTTGTGCCGCAGAATAGGCTTTAAATTTTAATCCTAATGCTTGTAATTCTTGATTATCTTGTAGCTTTTCAACTACTGCTAACGCTCGCATTAACCCTAAATCAGCATTAGATCCGGGGATTAACTGATTGAGGGATTCATTTCCCTGAAGAACTTGTTCTAAGTTAGAATCTAAATTACTATAATTCCCCGTATTAACTTGACCATCTGTATGTCCGATCACTTCGACAATATAGTCTTGATAATCTTGAGCGGAGGTTTTGATTTGTTCGACTAAATCTTGTTCAATAAACTGATTTAAAGGTTCGGATAATTCTGCACTTCCTGATTCAAATTTACGTTCAGCAGAATCTCTTAAAACAATCACCGGAGGAGATTTTAACCGTTCAATTTCTTGATTAAGTTCCGTAATGCGGCTACTGCGTTGTTTTAACTGTCCTCTCATTCTCGCGATTTCTCCTTCTAAGTCGCTGACTCGATTAGAACGTTGTTGTAATTGTCGTTCAAGTTGTTCAGAACGAGAGGCGTTTGCTTCAGAAACAGACTGCACAAAAACTGATTTGATAATTGCTAAAATGAGAAACAAACTCAAAATCATAAAAGCGTTTGACATTAAATCGGTAAACGCTGGCCAAACATTTAATTCTTCCTCAGAACTTTTGTAGCGAGAATGACGCATTTTAACTTCTCCAGAGTGATGTTAATTGATATTTTATTTTAGATTTAAGGTTAAAATTTTGTTAGGGAGAAGATAGAGTATTTTGAGTCAAGCGATCGCCCAGTTTATCCAGCCCTGTCCGCACGGTTTCTGTATATCGTTCAATCGCAATCACAAGCTTTGTTAACTCACTTTGAATTTCTTCTAAACTTTCCGTGCGTGTTACCATTCGTCGTTGTAAAATATCTAAAGTATTCATCGCCAATTGGAAGCCTTGTGTCGCATTTTGAAGCTGTTGAGTCATCTCTGCGAGAGACTGTTGGTTGATGCGATGCGCTTCGATAATCTCCTGAGACGTTTGATTGGTTTGATTCATTTGTTCGCCAAATTTAATCAACCGTTTACTATAATTTTGCAGTTCGATCATGGCCAAGTCAACGGATTGAACAGAAGACGATAAACTCGTAGCAGACTGAGAAAAATTACGCTGAGTATTGGCGAGATTTGTGGTTGCGCTAGAGAGGGTTTGCGGGAACTGACTGCGTTCAAAAGCTTGTGCTGCTTCCATAAACTGATTTGTGGTTTTTTGGAAACTCTCGGAACTTTGGGTGACTTGTAATGAAGCTTCAACGAGTCGATGATAAACTTGTTCAGTGAGTTGACTGGTTTTAATTTGGGCTTCTGAAACTTCTTGAATTTTTTCTTGGAGTGCAACTTCAATAGAACTTTGAATCGTTTGACTAAATTGATGTAAAAATCGTTCAAAAGTATTCACCATTCCCTGAACAACTCGATCTAAATGCGTTTCTCCTTTTAGAGTAGGTTGGTAGATATTATCGAGATAATCTTCTAATCCACTCAAGAGTTTATTTTTAGCAAAGGTTGTATTAAACAAAAAATTAACAATGGTTAGAAATGCACTAAATAAAATTGCTGTTAAACTGGTAATAAAGGCGATTCCCATACCTTGTAGCGGTTGTTGAATTTCTTGTAATAAACTGGTAATATCCGTTCCACTCGTTGCACTCACGGCTTGACTCAAAGCGGCTAAATTAATTGTTATTCCGACAAAAGTTCCCAATAAGCCAAAAGATAATAATAAATTCGGTAAAATGCGGGTAAAATAATCAACTTGTTCGCAAGAGATGAAGAAAACTCTTTCCTGACTGTAAACGTGATCGATTAATGCACCTGTATTAACTTGTTCTAACTCCCGTCTGGCTTGGGCTAAACGAACTTCTAATTCCTGTATCAATCTCGGTTTATTTCCTGAAACTTTCCCGTAGATTAATCGCCAGACTTGATTACCTTGACTCGTGAGATAATAATGAAGTGCCATGCGTAACAACACCGACACCACCGCAGGAATAATCACTAAAGCAACAATCAGGATAACTAAATAATCCGGGATAATAGACATAACAATCACAGTGAGAGGAGAACAGTCGGTAGATGCTACAGTTGCGCGCTGCTTAATTCCGTGTTTCTTGCTGCGCCCAAGCACCCCAATTTTTTAATAACGTCCAACAATTTTTAAACCATCTTTGAAGTGAGCAACTGTAGTCACAACAGCAACACAAAAATAAAAAATACGAATTCCCCAAAAACAAATTCCCATTAACCACGTTACCACCGTCGGAGGAATACCACTCACTTTAACAAATCTAGAATTGACTTGTTTTTCGAGTTTGGCTAAATCTTCCATCTGAGATGCTTTCGTCGGAATCATGGGAAACTGACCCGTGTAAAGATAAAATCCAAAAACTCCCGAATGGTTCACCCGACTTTCTAAAAAAGAATTCGCCAGATCAATCGCTTCGGGCTTAGAAATCTGATCATCGCTGACAATATCTTGAATCCACAAATCGTATTTCACAGATTGAGGAATCGCTAAAATGATCGGAACCAAAACCACCAAAAATCCGGCACTAATTTTGCGACCCAATTGAGAAGGAAGTAAAGCAGTTGCTAACCCAAATCCCATTCCAACGACAGCAAAAACCAAGAGATTGAGTAAATCGATTAGCTCCAGTCCCCGAAGCAAATCACCAAAAATAAAGATAGGATATAAATATCGATGAGCTAGCATCAGTGCCACAATTTTAATGGCAACGGCGTCCCCAAACAAA
>CAZNCM010000066.1:14235-21318 GCA_964571155.1 uncultured Lyngbya sp.
CTCC
Organism: uncultured Lyngbya sp.; assembly: GCA_964571155.1. Taxonomy (GTDB): domain Bacteria; phylum Cyanobacteriota; class Cyanobacteriia; order Cyanobacteriales; family Microcoleaceae; genus Capilliphycus. Next base: position 14,240 of record CAZNCM010000066.1, read on the forward strand.
ACAAGCCACATAGCCAAAGGCACTAATAATGTATAGACCGACACGCCCTAGTTGGTTGATCAACTGCATGGAACTACGAGCGAATTGAGGATTTAGACGACGAACGAGATAATAAGTCTTCTTGAGTTGATTGTGCGGTTTGTTGGATGAAATCAAGGTCAGGAAAAGGCTCACCTTCGACACTTAACCACAACAAATACTCAATGTTACCCGCAGGGCCTTGGAGGGGTGATCCCGTTAACCCCCGATATTTCCATCCCAAAGTTTGAGCAGCATTGCAGACTGCAAAAATAGCATCGGCTTGATCGACTGGCGATCGCACAACGCCCTTTTTCCCGACGCGCCCCTTACCGACTTCAAATTGCGGCTTTACCAACAATACCACCTCACGAGGCGGTTGGAGAAGATTCCACAAAGCCGGAAGAACTTTTGTCAGGGAAATAAATGACACATCAACAACTGCCAAATCTGCGTAACTTTCGAGATCACTTTCCTTAGTATCCGGTTCGATGTCATTTTTCGCAAGGGGAGAAATAGAGTGTTCAGACTGGCGGTAAAGTTGTTCGGGTGTCAAATGGCGGAGGTTAGTGCGTTCGAGCAAAATCACGCGCGGATCAGTGCGGAGTCGCCAGTCTACCTGTCCATAACCCACATCAATCCCGTAAACTCGTTTAGCGCCGGCTTGGAGCAAACAGTCTGTAAACCCTCCGGTGGAGATTCCGCCATCAATGCAGATCCGTCCGTCTACATTGATCTGAAAATAATCTAAAGCTTTGATTAATTTTTCTCCACCCCGAGACACGAAAGGCGATCGCTGTTTAACTTTAATTTGGGCTTCTAGGTCGATTTCCGTACCCGGTTTATCAATCACCTGTTGATTCACCATTACCTCTCCAGCCCGAATCAAGCGTTGGGCGATTTGTCGGGAAGAACACAAGTTGCGATCTATCAATAGAGTATCGAGCCTTTGTTTTGCCAAGAGATTTTCTCAGAGCGGGTTCTACGCATCTTATACCAGACTGATTTTACCACAACTATTTTAGAGGATTGTCTCGATCACAAAGAGGGGTGAAAAAAGCCACCCCCCAGTGATTAGGTATCAAGTTTTCTACAAACCAGTGAAATAGAGTCAATTCTAGAAAAAATCTCTAGATGTCTGTTTCTGATAATTCACGGATCAGGTGATCAAAAGGTTGATCGAGATATTCACCTGTGGGAACTCCGGCGGCTGCGACTTGTTCGCGAACCAGAGTATTGAGAATACCAATGCCCACAACCGTCGGGCCAATCGGGACACTCAGAGAGTTATAAGTTTCTCGTAATCCTTGTAAAACCCGTTCATCGAGAACATCAGTATCTCCTGCGACCATCGCATAGGTTGCATAGCGTAGATAATAATCCATATCACGCAAGCAAGCCGCGTAACGGCGAGTCGTGTAGGCATTACCACCCGGACGAATCAGTTCCGGGAGTTCTTGAAACAATTGGGAACCGGCCTGTTTAACCAGTCCCGCTGCGTTACTATTAATCACAGCAGCAGCTTGAACCCGTGCGGTACCGGTCTGAAAGTAGGATTTTAATTGATCAATGGCATCTCGGTCTAAATATCGTCCGGTCAGGTCGTAATTTTTAATCAGGCTCGTAACTGCGTCCCGCATGAAAATAATCTCCTTATCATATTCTTTCAATTATTCTGAGCCATGTCGTGTTATAGTGTAATGCTTGATACAAAACTTAATCAATCTGAGTCACTATGATCAGCCAGATGCTTGGTTGAGAAGATCGCCTGAGCGCCTCAGATCGCAGACTATATGGAGGCTTATATGCCAGAAACATCGCAAGAAGTCTTGAGCATGATTCAAGACCAGAATATTAAAATGATCGACCTTAAGTTTATTGATATGCCAGGAATCTGGCAGCACTTAACGGTTTACCACGATCAGATTGACGAAAGTTCCTTTACAGACGGCGTTCCTTTTGATGGTTCCAGTATTCGGGGCTGGAAGGCGATCAACGAATCGGACATGATGATGACACTCGACCCCAAGACGGCTTGGATCGATCCGTTCATGGCTGAGCCCACACTGAGTATCATTTGTAGCATCAAAGAACCCCGCACAGGCGAATGGTATAGTCGTTGTCCTCGGGTGATTGCTCAAAAAGCGATTGACTATCTCGAATCAACAGGGATTGGAAATACTGCTTTCTTTGGGCCAGAAGCAGAATTCTTTGTGTTTGATGATGTTCGCTTTGATCAAACCCAAAGCTGTGGCTACTACTATGTCGATTCTATTGAGGGTCGGTGGAATTCTGGACGGGAAGAACCCGGTGGAAACTTAGGATACAAGCCCCGTTACAAAGAAGGCTATTTCCCCGTTTCTCCGACGGATACGATGCAGGATATGCGGACTGAAATGCTGCTGACGATGGCAGAATGTGGCGTTCCCATTGAAAAGCATCACCATGAAGTTGCAACTGGGGGTCAGAATGAGTTAGGTTTCCGCTTCGGAACTCTAATTGAAGCGGCTGATAACTTGATGATTTATAAATATGTCATTAAGAATGTTGCTAAAAAATATGGCAAAACCGTAACGTTTATGCCTAAGCCTATCTTTAATGACAACGGTTCGGGGATGCACTGTCACCAGTCCATCTGGAAAGACGGTCAGCCTCTATTTGGAGGGGATAAATACGCAGGTTTCAGCGAAATGGGCTTGCATTATATCGGCGGTATTCTCCGTCATGCTCCGGCGTTACTGGCTTTAACGAACCCGACAACCAACTCTTATAAGCGCTTGGTTCCGGGTTTTGAAGCCCCGGTAAACTTGGCTTATTCTCAGGGTAATCGTTCGGCTTCAGTTCGGATTCCTCTCTCGGGTAATAATCCCAAAGCCAAGCGCCTCGAATTCCGTTGTCCGGATGCGACAGCCAACCCCTACTTAGCGTTTGCGGCGATGCTGTGTGCAGGAATAGATGGGATCAAAAACAAAATTGACCCCGGTGAACCCCTCGATGTAGACATCTATGACTTGTCTCCAGAGGAGTTAAGTAAGATTCCTTCTACTCCCGGTTCGTTGGAACTTGCTCTAGAAGCCTTAGAAAATGATCACGCTTTCTTAACCGAATCCGGCGTTTTCACTGAAGACTTCATCGCGAACTGGATTTCCTACAAACTCGATAACGAGGTTAACCCCATGCGGTTACGTCCTCACCCCTATGAGTTTGCTCTCTACTACGATGTCTAACGTTTAGGCAATTGAATATTGAGATTTTACACGCCACCTACTATGGGTGGCTCTTTTCTGGAAAATTCTCTCCAAAGAGCGTTGTCATGTTTAGAAAAAATTTACAATAATTTACAATATAACCGAGCAATTCATTTGATTGATTTACTGATTTTCTATGACTGATACGCTCACAAAACTCACCTACGAAGCTTTGCAAAAAGGCAAGATTTATTTTGGTGTTGCACACAAAACCCTCAGCACTCAACTGTTAAACTGGATTCGTCCTTCCGCCCCCGAACGCAAACCCCAATCCCTCAGTCCAGAAAATCTGGCTACTCTGCAAGGTTGGCTCGATAAAATTATCGAAACAGACTGGCAGGATGCTAGGCGAGGAGTTTATCCCCAATCTCTCCTATTTGAGAACGAATGGGAAGACTTTTTGACCTACTATCCGACGATTTGGTTTGATCTGGTGACGATTCAAGAACGGGCTAACCAAAAACGTTATCAAGAATTTGCACCCGATATCGATACTGAGGGCTATCCCAAATACTACGTGCAGAACTTCCATCATCAAACCGATGGTTATCTCAGCGATATGTCTGCTAACTTATACGATATTCAGGTAGACATTCTGTTTAGTGGTGCTGCTGATGCTATGCGGCGACGGGTATTAGCCCCCCTCAAACAAGGTGTACAAAGCACGTTTAATACTGTTATTCCTAAACACATTCGGATTTTAGATGTGGCTTGTGGAACAGGTCGAACTTTAAAATATACTCGTGCTAGTCTTCCTAAAGCCTCTCTATACGGCATTGATCTCTCACCTGCCTATTTACGCAAAGCCAATCAATTGCTGTCTGAAATTCCGGGCGAGTTACCCCAACTGGTTCAGGGAAATGCTGAAGAAATGCCCTATGTAGACCAATACTTTCACGGGATTACCTCGGTGTTTATGTTCCATGAACTGCCCCCAGAAGCCCGTCAGCGGGTGATTGAGGAATGTTTCCGAGTCCTTCAACCGGGTGGAGTTTTTGTGATTTGTGACTCCATACAAGTCAATGATTGTCCGCAGATGAAAACGATGATGAACAATTTCCCGATTATGTTCCATGAACCCTACTATCGGCACTATACAACGGATAATCTAATCGAACGTTTAGAAAAGGCAGGGTTTGAGAACATTAGCACTCAAAATCATTTTGTCAGCAAATACTGGATTGCTCATAAACCCGTTGAGGGATAATTAAAACTGACGGTGGAGATGTTCCCTAGAGATGTTCTCGGGGAATGTCTCGAACGAGATAATATGGGTGCAGACACTCAATCTTACAATCAGAGGAACTTGCGATGAGCAGTACAATGCCCCAAAATACAGAAGCCATCTCCGAAGATTTAGAACAAGGGACAACGATCACTTATACTGAAGAAATTGAAACGGTGATTGCAGGTTTGGCAAAAGACCAGAAAGTGATGGTGGGTCAAAGCGATGCCGGTCATTTGTGGAAGTTTCAGTATGGAAGTGTGGAAGTTTTTGTACAATTAACAGGAGACACCGAAGACGATACACTTACGGTTTGGTCGCCTGTCTTGCAACTTCCGGCTAAAAGCGAAGAAACATTGATGCGAAAACTATTGGAGATGAACTGGTTATCCACCTATGAATCCCATTTTGCCATCAATAATAATCAGGTAATTGTTCTTTCTAGCCGCACTCTGGCTGGAATTACTCCGGCTGAAATTTCTCGGATTATTACTGTTGTTGCGACAATTGCTGATGATAATGATGATGACTTACAGGCGGAATTTGGACAGTAAAGATTAAATATTCTGTTTTTGCGGAGTCCTGAGTCTAGAACATCTCGCCGTTCAATAAATCTCCCCAACTTCCTCAATTTCCCGAAGCGAAAGTTTCTATGTCTAATCAAGGTTCAGTCTGGCGTTTTATCCCATTTATTAAGGCTTCAGGACATCTTCAAATGGCGATTGATGCTTGGTTGCTCGAACAACATCGTCAGGGTAAACATCCCCCCACATTACGGTTTTATACCTGGGAACCTGTGGCGATTTCTCTCGGCTATCATCAACGTCGTTGGCCAGAATCTTGGCAAAATTTAACGTGGCGAGGACAATCTGTAGAATTGGTGCGCCGTCCTAGCGGGGGAAGGGCGGTGCTACATCAAGGGGATTTAACTTATGCGGTGGTGACTTCAGGACTCTCTGAGCGCCGTCTGGAAGCCTATCAAACGGTTTGTCAGTTTTTGATTGAGGGGTGGCGTCAACTGGGGTTTAAACTTGATTACGGTTCAGCAGGACGAGGCTACATTCACAATCCGAATTGTTTTGGAACAGCAACAGGTGCAGATTTAATTTTATCCGATGGTTCTAAGTTGATTGGTAGCGCTCAACTCCGACGGGATAAAACAATTTTACAACACGGTTCTATGCGGTTAGATCCTGATATTGAATTGCATCAACAGGTGTTTGGAATGATCACTTTGCCTTCTATTTTACAACGGTTTAATGATTTCTCAGGGGGTGAATTAAACACTCTATGCTCTGAGATTCAACATCGGGTAATTACTACTTTGGTTCAAGCGGCTTGTCAATGTTTTCAAATACAGTTAAAAACTGAACCTCTATCTGATCAGGAATGGCAAGCGATTCAAGCCAATTCAGCCCGATTTTCTGTTTTGTAAATTACAAGTTGCACACCTCAATATTTTATGCTAGCCTATAGATGAAGATTACCTAAATCAAGGCGGTTTAGAGCCGCACAAGAAATAGGCAATAAAGGGGATATAATTAACCAATATCGTCCACTACCTCAGACTGTTCTGATCGAGGGTTGCGCCTCGCCTTGGAGAGATTAAGAGAAGGAAGCGATAAAAACTTCTCAACGAATTAGTTTCTTATTATTTGTACCGTCTTTTCACCTGTCAATTCGCTCTCCTTCGGTGAAAAGCAATGAGTCACAACAGCAAAACCCTCATCCGGTACGCTTGTTATTCACATTTACTAATATATCAGTCAAACTTGGATAACTCCATCAATCTTTAGAGAGAAACTATTGTGATTGTTTGATCCTTCATTTGACATAGACAGGTAAGATAAAAGAACTCAGTTTGTTAAATGGCGAATCATGTCTGAAACCGGATCGGGCGGTGAAACAATTGCAGCGATAGCCACCGCTATTGTTCCTCAGCAGGGAAGTATTGGGATAGTCCGTTTATCTGGATCTCAAGCCCAAGCGATCGCCAAATTGCTGTTTGATCCTCCCGGACGTCAACCCTGGGAAAGTCATCGCCTTCTCTACGGCTATATTCGTCATCCTCAGACTCAACAGGTGGTCGATGAAGCGTTGCTGTTGCTGATGCTTGCTCCTCGTTCTTACACCCGTGAAGATGTGGTTGAGTTTCATTGTCACGGGGGAATTATCGCCGTTCAGCAGGTGTTACAACTCTGTTTAGAAGCCGGAGCGAGACTGGCTCAACCGGGAGAATTTACGCTGCGGGCTTTTCTCAACGGGCGGATTGACCTTACCCAAGCTGAAAGTATTGCGGAGTTAGTTGGTTCTCAGTCTCAAGCGGCGGCTCTTGCTGCCATAGCCGGATTACAGGGAAAACTGGCGACTCCCATCCGCCAACTGCGAGCCACTTGTTTAGATGTATTAGCGGAAATTGAAGCCCGGATCGACTTCGAGGAAGACCTACCGCCACTAAACGTTCCCGAGATAGTATCACAAGTAAACCAGATTTCTGCAGAATTGTCAATACTAATAGAAACTGCCGAAAAAGGTGAACGGTTAAGAAGTGGATTGAAAGTGGCAATTGTGGGTCGTCCAAATGTGGG
>CAZNCM010000067.1:0-1787 GCA_964571155.1 uncultured Lyngbya sp.
AACACTTGCTAAAATGATTAAACCCAGAATAAAGAAAATAATTAAGGAGAGAATAGAAGTACGGGCGGTTCCTGTAATTTGACGAATTAAAGCAAACACTAATGGCCCGATAATTGCTGATCCTTTATTAAAAACTGAGTAAAATCCATAAAATTCAGCCGCTGCGTGAACGGGAATAATTGAACCATAAAAAGATCGACTGAGGGATTGAGATCCGCCTTGAACTAATCCGACAATTCCCCCTAAAATAAAATATTCAGTTGGGGTGGTTAAAAAGTAAGCATAAATCACCACAAATGACCAACCGACTAAACTGACCATTAAGGCTTTTTTAGCGGATATTTTCTCAGCTAACTTACTAAATGCTAATGCACCCCCGACACTCACAAATTGAATCACTAACAAGGTAATCATCAAAACATTGGTGGAGAAGTTTAATTCTTCAGTTCCATAGATAGTTGCCATGACAACAACGGTTTGAATCCCATTATTGTAAATCATGTAGGCAATTAAAAAAGATAATAATTGCTTGAAATTTTGTAGTTTTCTCAGGGTAATAACGGTTCTAATAATTCCCACTTTTAGATAAGCAATTCCAGAGGGAAGATGACGATATTCTACAGGTAATCTCTCCAGTGTAGGGGCTTCTTTAAGATACAAAAAGGTAAAAATTGAAAAGCCACCCCACCAGAATCCCGCCATTAAAATTGCTAATCTAGCCGCCAGTTCAGCAGAAATTCCTAAAGCTTGATGTCCTGCAATTAACCCGAGTGAAAGGGCAAATTGTAACCCTCCTCCGACATAACCATAAGCAAATCCTTTCCCTGAAATCCAATCTATTTGATCTTCTGAAGCTAAACTAGGTAGGAAAGCATCATAAAAAATGTTAGCACTCACAAAACCAACTTGAGCAATGAGAAGTAAAATGATAGTCTGAACTAAATCCCCGGCTTGTGAAAAGAATAATAAACAAGTCGCAAAACTCCCACTATAGCAAAATACCATGAGAAACTTCTTTTTAGAAGCTGAGAAGTCTGAAATCGCTCCCATCACCGGAGCAATTAAAAAAACAATAAAAGCTGATAAACTAATCAGAAATCCCCAAATTGTGGTTGCACTATAAAGGGTTCCACCAAAGCTAACACCCCCTTTCGGTACGACAACAGCAGCGAAATAGGCGGGTAATACAGCGACAACAACAGTGGTGATATAGGCAGAATTTGCCCAGTCATACATCAGCCAGCCGAAAATTTGCTTTTGATTGTTAGACATCGTTAAATTTAGTGTTAATCATTAAAATAGATGTTTGAGTCATTTCTTTCCATCCTTCACTGATAGCAATAAACCTTATGCCTCGCACTCCAATTTTATCCTTTGATCGCGGTACTTTGATTTTGCATCCTCCTCCAAAAGGAAAAGCCTGGATTGATTTTGCAACTTGGGATGATCGGGTCGAAAAATTTCGCATTCCGGCAATTTATTATCGTTCTTTAATCAAATCATTAGAAGCTGAAAATGTCAATTTTGTTGATCAGGCGGAAGATTTTAAATCTGTGGAATTTGTTCCGAGCGTGGAGATGAAACCCTATGCTCATCAACAAGAAGCTTTAACAGCATGGCGACAAACTCAAAGTCAAGGAGTGGTGATTTTGCCGACGGCTTCGGGAAAAACTTATCTCGCTCAAATGGCAATGCAAGCGACATCAAACAGCACTTTAATTGTTGTTCCGACTTTGGATTTAATGCACCAATGGTATGCTCATTTAAAGGCGGCTTTTCCGGATTTG
>CAZNCM010000067.1:1889-6727 GCA_964571155.1 uncultured Lyngbya sp.
TGTCATCATTTACCCACGGATTTTTATCGGGTTATTGCTGAATATGCAATTGCTCCTTATCGTTTGGGTTTAACGGCAACTCCAGATCGTTCGGATGGAAAACATAGTGATTTACATTATTTAATTGGGCCTAATGTTTATCATAAAACACCGGAACAACTTGCCGGAGTTGCATTGGCTGAACATAAAAATGTCCAGATTTTCGTGCGCCTTTCTCCACAAGAACAGAAGGTTTATCAGGAGCAAATTAAGATTTGTGATGATTAGTTCGCGATCTCCAACGGGAAGACGGGCGATGTTAGCCCATCGTCAAGCGAAAGAAATTGCCCTGTGTACTGAGGGTAAACTGCGAGTATTAACAAATTTACTCTCCCAACATTATCCGGAACAAATCTTGATTTTTACCGGGGATAATGCGACTGTTTATCGGATTTCTCAGGATTTTTTAATTCCAGCAATTACTCATCAAACTCCGGTTAAAGAACGTCATCAAATCTTATCTAAGTTTCGCCAAGGAGAATATAAAACTTTAGTGGCGTCTCATGTGTTGAATGAAGGGGTTGATGTTCCTGACGTTCGGATTGCAATTATTTTATCGGGAACGGCTTCTGAGCGAGAGTATATTCAACGTTTAGGGCGAGTTTTGCGAAAGGGAAGTCAAGCCAATAAACAGGCAATTTTGTATGAAGTTGTGACTGAAAATACAGCCGAAGAACGAACATCACAACGGCGAAAAGGTCAGAACAAGTATTCAGTTGATCGGAATCAATCTCAATCCCAACCTCAACAGTTAGAACTGCTAAAATATGGAAAGAAAGCCCCACCGATCAAACGAGCGGCGGAATCTTCTCGAAAGTGGGGAGAAGATCATCGAAAACCATCTGGAAATCAGGAAGAAGAATAAATCTTGAAAGTGTTGATCAGTTTTCTTGTGTTTTGAACCTGAATGCGATAAGATAATATTTAATATGAAACTCTAGGTTTAATCTCACTCTCTCCAACATTAACAAGATTGTCATCGTCAACTGAAAATCAATGTCCATCTCAAAACAAGAAGCCAAACAACAACTTGAACGTTTAATTTTTTATGATGAGTCTTCCTCCGAGTGGGTTCAGGATGTTTGGGATATGAGTCCAACTTTAGGAGAAAGTGCAGCAAAATTAGTAGAAGCTTTTGATTCCTTGATTGATTATTGTCCAGAAGATCAACTCAAAAAAATGTTGCAAACTTTATATAAAGATCATCTAGAGTAATCTCACCCCAATGCCATCTCAGACACGGATTAAGCGTAAAGCAAGCACGGATGATGTTTATAATCGAGATTCATTTCTGTCGGGCGGTTCCCTAGCTTCTAGATGACTGAGGAAAGGGAAACTCAGACAAATACCCTTAAACCTGTGGGTTAGAGGGAAAGTGAAATCCCACAAAGCAAATGATATTGGGTTAACTGAGGGAATTGAGGAATGTTTGTGATAAACTCCTTACCTGTAAGGAAATAGTCAGTTGAACAAATAGGAAGAATGAATTCTGAAGGTTTTGGATTTGAGGTATCAGAGGCGGCAAAAGAGCTACTTTCTCCTGAGAAATTAGAACAACTCAAACAATCCTTTGCTCAAATTGATAGCAATCACGATGGTAAAATCGTGCTAGAGGAATATTTGCAATATCTGCTAGAGCAAGAGAAAGAAAAGTTAATCAAGCAATTTAAACACCTTGATGCTAATCAAGATGGCTGTATTGAGTTTGAAGAATTTTTGATGGCAATAGAGCCTGATTATAATATTCTCAAAAAATTTCGAGAATTTGATACAGATGGCGATGGTTTACTATCATTTCAGGAAGCATTAAAAATTGCTGATCAGTTGTATTTACCTGTGGAGACAGAGGAACTCAAAGTTATTTTACAGCAAGCCGATGAAAATGGAGATGAACAAGTGACCTTTTATGAATTTTTAGGAGCTATTATCCAGTTTGGTTTTCAATAGTTTGTCTGATCTGTTTATCTGGGTTCGAGAGTATTTTTTATTGACTTAACGAAGAACTCAGATGATCCTAGCCAACTCAATACATTGCTTGAACATTTGCTTGGGTTGGCTGACTCTATATTGATTCAAATTTAACCCAAACCGATCAAAAATCAAAATGAATAAAGACATCAAGAGATTAATTTTTAGAGGCGAGAATTTGAGAGAGTTCAGCGTGCATAAACGCAATATCAGGATCGCGTTGAATCGCTTCAAAATAGCGTTTTTCTCGAACATTTCCATTTTCTGAAGGACGAAGCAAAACTTGAGCTTCTTCTAAGAGTTGATTGACTTGTTGTAGAGTAACTGGCTCATCTTTCGCTGCCATCACTTCATCAATTTGAGCGATTAATTGAGAAAAGGGACGCAACCAACTAAACATTTCGTCTCCAAGCACCAGTTGAAAAAATTCTCCCCGAGAACGAATTGGGCCATTAACTTTTTCGTACTCAATTTTTTCAGATTCTAACAGTGCTTTATGAAGGCGTAATAATTTAGTTCGTACATTACGCAAACGCCTAAAGGGAAAATCGAGAGAAGCCGGATTTGAAGACATTGATCAAAATTGCGATCGCTACTCGATCTATTGTGTCATATTTGGCTGATCTTTTAAAGACAACCTCGCTACGGATTGAGAAAAACAATCTTTATTCTAACAACCAATCAAACAGTTGACCTAACGTGAGTTGTAGTTCATGGGCAAACTCAGGAACCGGAAGTAGTTGTTCGGGTTCATCAAAGACTGCGGGGGCTGCTGTGGGAAGATAAACAAATATTGTTTTTTCTTCTGGATCAATTAACCAACCCATTTGTGTTTCAAATTTAAAGCAATTTAAGATTTTTTTCGTGACTTTTGTTTGATTTTGATTGGGTGAAAGAATTTCAATAATCCAATCTGGAGCTAATAAAAACTTATTCGCAACACCACCATTATCTTTGCGTGGGATTCTTTGCCATGTAAATACAGCGACATCGGGAACAATTGATTTTCCGCCAAAGGTACACCGTAATTCTGGAAAAGCTCTTGCTATTTTGGTCGGTTTAACAACTCCATTAATGGCGATAATCAATTCACCTTGAATTGTACTATGTTCTCCCTGTGGCATTGGTTTTTGAATAATCTCTCCATCAATATACTCGCTGGCGGGTTCAGTTTCTTCTAACTTTAGGAATTCATCTAGCGTGATAATTTGTCTAGTCGGTGCTTGTATCATCGGTTTGATTCTGGAGTAAAAAACATCAACCCGGCTTCTGAGCGTCACTTGAATCTTTTCAGATTTTAGCCTTGGATTCGCCATGAGAAACCGGGTTTTTTCAAGGGAGGAATGCCCACCCTATTTTAACACTAAGCCTTAAACTTCTCCGTAATTCGCTTCATCGCCTCATTAACATTTTCCCGACTATTAAAAGCAGAAATGCGGAAATATCCTTCACCTGCCGCCCCAAATCCAGAACCTGGTGTTCCTACAACATTACAAGTTTGGAGCAACTTATCAAAGAAATCCCAACTCGATAAACCATGAGGTGTTTTTACCCAAACATAGGGCGCATTAACACCACCATAAACAGATAAACCAGCCGCTTTTAATTGTTCACAAATAATCGTGGCATTTTTCATGTAAAAATCAATTAAAGCCCTGACTTGTGCTTTTCCCTCAGCGCTATAAACCGCTTCTGCGCCCCGTTGAACCACATAAGAAACCCCGTTAAACTTCGTAGACTGACGACGGTTCCACAACTTCCAAATCTCCACCTCTGAACCATCAGACGCAGAAGCCTTTAAGGTTTTTGGAACCACTGTTAAAGCACAACGAGTTCCGGTAAATCCGGCATTTTTAGAAAAAGATCGAAACTCAATCGCACAATCTCGCGCCCCGTCTATTTCATAGATAGAATGAGGTAAACTGGAATCTGTGATAAATGCTTCATAAGCCGCATCAAAGAAAATAATTGCGCCGTTTGCTTTGGCGTAATCAACCCAAGTTTTTAGATAATCTTTCGTAGCGGTTGCGCCTGTTGGGTTATTGGGAAAACACAAGTAAATTAAATCAACTTTTTGACTCGGAATTTCTGCCGTAAAGTTATTTTCTGCGGTGATCGGGAGATAAACTAAACCGTCAAATTCACCGCGTTCATTGACCGAACCTGTATGACCCGCCATGACATTTGTATCGACATAAACCGGATATACGGGGTCAGTTACCGCAATGATATTATCTTTACCAAAAATGTCAAGAATGTTGCCTGTATCGCATTTAGAACCATCAGAAATGAAGATTTCCGACGCATCAATATCACATCCTCTGGCTTGAAAATCCTCTTGGGCAATTTTTTCCCGTAGCCACGCATAACCCTGTTCGGGGCCATAACCTTTAAAGGTATTGCGATCGCCCATTTCTTCAACCGCTTTAATCATCGCTGTTCGACAGGCTTCGGGTAGAGGTTCGGTGACATCGCCAATTCCGAGTTTAATAATTTTGGCGTCAGAATTTGCTTCGATAAAGCTATTCACCCGTCGGGCGATTTCAGGAAAGAGGTAGCCTGCTTTGAGTTTGAGGTAGTTGTCGTTAATCGTTGCCATTTTGAATCCTTACAAATGCTGTCAAACAGCTTACAGCCAACTGTTGCCTATTCGTCAAAAATATTCTTTTTCCGCAACTCTGCGGTCAGTTGGGCGCTGATTTGTACTATTGTCCCATGCCAAGCTACCTCTAGTTTCAGCGATCGCCAATTTTTAGGGGAAATGAGTCATAATTATGAGTCATAAAATTAGCGATCGCCTTCTCTATCAATCTCTAAAAACTAGGCAAAGT
>CAZNCM010000067.1:6737-8870 GCA_964571155.1 uncultured Lyngbya sp.
GATTTCTATGCTATGCAATTCTTCTTGACCAATCAATGTCCGAGCATATTCTTCGATATAAATACTGGAATTTTCTACAACATCAAGCAAGTCTTTATAGAGTGAAAGTGCTTTTTTCTCATGGCTCAGGCTTTCCTCTAAAATATCTTTGACCGTGTGCTGAAATGTTTCCTCAATGGGAGCAATTTTTTGGCTAGGGTGTCCTTCTAAACCCGTGAGAATTTCTCCCGCTTGTTGAGCATGAAGTAGAGATTCTGTAGCTTGTGCTTGGAAAAATTGTACAATAGACAAACGATTTGGCCCTGTTACCATTAAAGAATAATGTGTGTAGCGGACAACGCCTGCAAGTTCAAATTCCATGATGGTATTGAGCAGGTTGATTGTTTTTTCTGTGTCAAGTTCTCTCATTAGTCTTGTTTAGTTTGGGTGTACTGCAAGTTATTGCAAATTTTTTCAATCATAGGCTGAATTTTCCCTCGTAAGCAGTGGTCTATGATACGAGCAGAAAATACGAGCAGTTGAGGCTAAATTTGCTAGACTCTACCTATAGAAATGATTTATCACGCTTTGAGATTTTTTGCTCAAAATATAATAAAGTCTTAATAGAATATCTGAACTTTCAACTTGTTTTAAACTAATAAGTCGTTATTTCTCCCCGGTTTTTAACTTAAATTTGTCCACGTTTCTCAAATCAATATTTTACCTTCTAATTCTGCGCTGGTTCTCGCTGCAAAAATATTTAAAATAAGCTGTCGTGTTTCATCATCAATCATCGGTTGGCTATCTAATACCGCTGTTAACATCGGGTTTAAATCAAATTATTAAAGCATTAAAAGTAGTTGTATTGAATCAGATCACGACCAATTTTTAGCTTTGACTAATAGCAGGAAGGCTTATAAACTTGATATCGATCTTTTCCTAAATATTTCGCTTGTAACAGAGCTTTATCAGCATCTCTGAGAATATCATTCGCAGTTTTATAGGGTGATAAATCGACGAGAATACCCAAACTAAATGAGATCACAAAATCTCTGTTTTGAATAAAAAATTTAGTCCTAAAATTTTCAAAAATACGTTCTGCAACTTTAAGCGGAACATGAGAATTTTCAATATTAGGGAGTAAAATTACAAACTCATCATCTCCTAAACGGGCAATAAAATCATGTTGACGTATAGCCAATTTCAAGCGTTGACAAATTGAAATGAGTAATTGATCACCTACAGCACGACCAAAAGCATCATTAATATTTTTAAAGCCATCACAATCAAGATAAAATAAAGCAAATTTAGCATTGGGATAAATCTGCTGTTGCTTTAAGACTTCTTCGAGTCGCTTGACCAAAAAAGTTCGGTTGGGAAGTTCGGTGAGTGAATCATGTAATACCATTTTCAACAATTTTAAATGAGAAGGTTATAAAGTAGCTTGACTGCGGTTTTCAACCTGTTGTTCTATTTGCTGTTTGAGTTGAAGAATCGTTTTTTGAGCGGTAATAATTTTGATCTGATGTGTGATTCTAGCTAAGACTTCCTCGACATAAAAAGGCTTGGTAATATAATCTGCACCCCCAACTTTAAACGCCTTTGCTTTGTCTTCAATCTCATTTGTTGCACTTAAGAAAATAATCGGAATATGAGCAGTTTTAGGATTAGATTTAAGTTGTTTACAGATTTCATAACCATTCATATTTGGCATTCTAATATCAAGTAAAATCAGAGTCGGTTCAATACTTTCAATGGCTCTCAATGCCATCACACCATTTGTTGCTTTTCGAGTTGGGTATCCATGATCTGCCAAAATACTGGATAACAGACGAATATTTTCGGGTACATCATCCACAATCAAAATATCAACAGTTATTTCGACTAAAAGGTTGTCATCACCCATCTTAATCTCATTAGATACTTCTTTTGAAATTAATGGAAATAAATCTTGATTGAGTTGAGTTGAATATTGCATAAGTTTTCCTTCAATACGTTCTCCAGGCTTACGAATGAATTAATAACATAATTTCGTCAAATTGATAAGATTCAACCAAAGCTGTTAACTCTTGAATCAACATCGAGTGTTCAGAGGGAATTTGCTTAATCAGATTTAAACAGATATTATCACTACCTTGAGCAGCAGCTTGGTAA
>CAZNCM010000067.1:8880-9319 GCA_964571155.1 uncultured Lyngbya sp.
TCATCGCTAAATCTGTTCTTTTTAACGGGTGATTCGATTGATTTTGGGTAGACTCTGACCTAGACTCTCTCTGAGCTTTTTCGGTCTGATTATAACAATATTCTGCCCCGAGATAAAGGGTTAAGGTTTCTAACAGTTCTTCTCGCTGAAAGGGCTTACTGATAAAGTCATCACAACCCAAAGTTAAACATTGATCTCGCTGTTCCGCAAAGGCACTGGCGGTAATTGCAATAATGGGGATATGAGGACTATCTGGTGTGAACTTGTTCTCAAATTCTCTGATTTTTTGAGTCGCTTCATAACCATTCATAATAGGCATTTGCATATCCATAAAAATTAAATTTGGATGCCACTCTTGCCAAATCTTAATCCCTTCTTGACCCTGTTCAGCGACTTTGACCTCAAAACCCATTTCACTTAATAAAGTCAATAATAAAAG
>CAZNCM010000067.1:9329-10922 GCA_964571155.1 uncultured Lyngbya sp.
ACGATTGACTGGATGATCTTCAACAATCAAAATCCGATAATTGGGTTGTCCCGGTGCTAAACCTGAGACCTGACTAATATCAGGAGATGGAACAGTTGGGGTTGCTTCAACGACAGAAATGGGAAGCGCAAAGCTAAAACAACTCCCTTTTCCGACTTCACTCTCAATGGTGATTTTACCGCCCATCATCTGCACAAAATTCTGTGAAATTCGCAACCCTAAACCCGTACCCTCTTGGGATTCTAGGCCAATTTTTGTTTGTTTAAATGCTTTAAATAAATCTTGAACTTCTTCCGGGGAAATTCCTGGCCCTGTATCTTCGACCGCAAACATCAGAGTATTAAGCTGTTCTGATTTATGATGCCTAACTCGCAGGGTAACATGACCTTTGTTTGTAAACTTAATTGCATTCCCTAGAAGATTAATCAAAACCTGACGAAGTTTACTTTCATCGTTTTTAATAAATGGAGGAACCTGAGAATCTATCTCAAATCTAAGAGATAAATTTTTGGCTTGAGCTTTCAGTTTTAACATTGTTTCTAGGGAACACAGCAACTGATAGAGATCAAACTCTGTTTCATTTAAGGTGGTGCGTCCGGCTTCGATTTTAGACAGTTCTAAGACATCGTTAATTAACCCGAGTAAATGTTCACCACTTTTGTTGACAATCTTAATATATTGTTGGTGTTCAGCTTTTAAAGAAGCATCTCGCTGCATCAGTTGAGTGAAGCCCAAAATAGCATTGAGAGGAGTACGCAGTTCGTGACTCATATTGGCTAAAAACTCACTTTTGGCTTGATTCGCCGCATCCGCTGCTTCTTTTGCTTGTTTGAGTTCTTCGGCTTGGTGTTGAGTGTGAGCAAATAGTTCGGCTTGTTGTACTGCTACCCCCAGTTGATTACTAATTTGGGTAATAATCTTTACTTCTTTTTCTTGCCAAGCCCGGGGATTACTATTTTGATATACTCCTAACAATCCCCAGAGTTTTTGACCACAAAAGATTGGTGTAATTGTATAAGCTCGGGCTTGTAACTGTTCTAAAAATTCTAGATAACAAGAGTCAAAGCCAGCTTGATAAATATCAGGAACCCAGCAATAATTATTTTTTAGACGCTCAATTCCGCCTTGATTTTTTTGTAGATAGGTGTCTTGAATGAGTCCATCATAACTTTGAAATTTAGCCGCTACACAATCCTCTTGATTGACTGTTACCTGAGTCAGTTCCGGGGTATTGGCTTGTTCTGAAAATAAGATTTTCCAACCCGGAGCAACCGACTCGGAAACGATATTTCCACTCCAGTCAGTATTAAAGCGATAAATTAACACCCGATCACAGGCAATTGCCTGAAGTAACTCTGCTGTCGTGACCTGAAAAATAGTTTCTAAATCTAGAGTTTGACGCATTTTTGAAATGATACGAGTAGTTGCCTGCTCTCGTTGTACCATTAATTGGATTGCTTCTTCTACTGCAATTCTTTCTTTAATTTCGGTTTCAAGAGTTGTATTCGCGGCTACCAGTTCTGCGGTTCGTTCCTTGACTCGAAATTCTAACTGTTCATAAGCACGACGTTTTTCTTCTTCGGCCCATTTGCG
>CAZNCM010000067.1:11040-17663 GCA_964571155.1 uncultured Lyngbya sp.
AAACAGACATAATGGCTCGGGTTTGTTTATCTGTCTTTAGGGGGTTGACATCAAGAATAGATAAGTTACCAATTACCTTTTGATTGTTATCAAACAAAGGAATACCCATGTAGCTTTCGGCGTTGAGTTGTTTGAGTAGTGAATTATTGGGGAAAAACCGTTGCAAATCTTTTGGATAGTAACAAAGTTGTTGAGTTTTGATGACAATATTGCAGGGGGTCTCGTCGTTGCATTCAAAATTATCGGTTAGATGATCTCCAGACCAAAATGCAACGCTACGCAATCTCTGTCTTGCTTCATTCACTTTCTCGCAGACAAACACATAGGGAACATTCAATGCCGTCGCGAGGTTCTCCACCAAAGCTGGAAAAAAATCTTTCCCAGTCACGGAAGCAGTTCCTGATAAGATACTTTGTAGAGTTTCTTCGGTTCGTTGTCGTTCGGCAATTTCCTGTTCTAACTGTAAATTAAGCACTTCCAGTTGTTCAGACGATCGCAAAGCGAGAAATTTCGGTAATAATTCCACTAATTGTAAAGCGGTGTATACAGAAACAAACGCCGTCAAAGCCCGTTCTAGCCCCGAGATCCAATAATATGGATACCAAAGCGTCAAAATATCGAGTAAATGCCCAACACCGCAAAGAATGATAAAAGCACCGAATAAGACAAAGACGCTGGAAAAAGGCAGATCACTCCGTTTGCGAACAAAATAGATCAACATCGCGGGAATTGAAAAATAGGCAATGGCTATCAGGGCATCACTCACCAAATGCAATCCCACAAGAGGAGTCTGCCAAAGGTAACAATGGCCGTGTGGTATGTAAGAATGGGCAGATAAAAGATTTTCCAACCCGTGTAACACTATTTTCTCCTTAATGATTTTTTAAACTTCTATCAATGCAAATGGCTGAAACGTTTTGATATCCAGATCCCTCTATTTCGACTCTTAAACGCTAATGTTATTCTAGCTTGACATTGAAAAATGCTCATGACAATCCCAGATGGAACTTTAAGTCGGAAACTTAAGAATTGAATCTTGATCATACCGATAGGAGAGTCAGAAATTTGTACAATTTATCTCAATGATGATATTAAACGTTATAAACAATTTTAATTTATATATTGCCTGTGTTTCATTCTAAAAGCCTTCCTCAACCTTCCCCCAAGCGAAAAAGAGGTGTCATCCTCAGTTCTAAAGGTTGGCAGCGTCTACAAGCAGCCGAACATTTATCCTCTGTACGGGACAATGCAGGTCATGGCTATACTTTAGAACAGTTAAGCACTTATACGGGGTTGAGTACCAAAACGTTGACAAAAGTTCGTCGTCGTCAAAATCCTGTTGATCAACTCACTTTAATTGATTATTTTACAGCATTTGGACTAAGGTTAGAAAAAGATGACTACATTAGTCAAGAGCCTGATTCAGAGGCTTCTATGGAAAATTTAACCCACTTGTTACAAACGACCTTGAAAGGACAACTTTCTCTCGATTCTCCATTTTATATCTATCGCCCTCCTGCCGAAAAACTTCTCATTCAAGAAATTGTACAACCCGGAGCATTAATTCGGGTTCGCGCCCCTCGACAGTTTGGTAAAACCTCTTTAATTGCCAGGGGATTGAGTGCTGCTCAAGAAAATAAGTTCTGCACAACCGTAATCAGTTTACAATTAGCAGATAGCACTATATTTGAAAGTTTAAATCAATTTCTTCAGTGGTTGTGTGTGATGGTGAGTCGTCAGCTTAATTTACCTCACAGTCTGGAAGAATATTGGAATCCGATGTTTGGAAGTAGCTACAGTTGTAGTGAATATTTTGAGAATTATTTACTTCCGGCTCTTGAAAGTCCGTTGCTTTTAATCTTAGATGAAGTTAACGTGGTGTTTAACTATCCGAAGATTGCCACTGATTTTTTTGGAATGCTCCGAGCCTGGTACGAACAATCTCGACATAGCACTTCGAGAAGTGATCTCTGGCAAAAATTACGGCTTGTGATTATCTACTCAACAGAAGTTTTTTTGCCGTTAAATTTACATCAATCTCCTTTTAATGTCGGGTTACTGATTACGTTATCCCCTTTTACTCTAGAACAAGTCACTGAGCTTGCTGCTCGTTATAGTTTACCTGATCCTCAATTTTATGCCGAGGAATTAATCAAGTTAATCGCTGGACATCCTTATCTGACTCAATTGGCATTATTTCACCTGACTGAAGATCATATTACCCTAGATAAATTACTCACAACAGTCACAACCCCCGAGAGTATTTTTGAGAGCCATTTGAGACAACAACTAAGATATTTAGAAGCATATCCAGTCCTGAAAGAAGCGATGCAACAGGTCATTTCGACTCCCAATGGTGTTGAACTTCATCCGACGATTGCCTTCAAACTTCAGGGTGTTGGATTAGTTGATTTTCAAGATCAATTAACAGTGCCGAGTTGTAAGTTGTATCAAGTTTTCTTTTCTCATTTTTTATAGTATATTTTATTATTAAAAACTCTATTTATGCTGAACTTCCAAAGTCCTAATGATTCCTATCAAGTTGGCGGGAGTCTCCCTTTTAACGCTCCGACTTATGTTTACAGACAAGCGGATGAAAGCCTATTTAAAGGACTGCTGCGGGGTGAATTTTTTATGTGTTTAACGCCCGACAAATGGGAAAATCAAGCCTACGAGTAAAGACAACTCATCGCTTACAAACTCAAGGAATTCGCTGTGGTGTGATTGATATTACCGCCATTGGCACTCAAGAAATTACCCCCGAACAATGGTATGGTTCTATTCTCGGACTATTGACTAAAAACTTCCAACTCCAAGTCAATTTATTCAGTTGGTGGAAAGAACACAATCATCTTTCATTAATCAATCGATTCAGCGATTTTATCGATACAATTTTATTAGATCAGATTCCAGAACCGATTGTTATTTTTATTGATGAAATTGATAGCGTTCTCAGTCTAAACTTTTCAACCGATGATTTTTTTGCCCTAATTCGTGCCTGTTATAACCAACGTGCCGAACAACCCGAATATCGTCGTTTAACCTTTGCATTATTTGGGGTTGCCACTCCGGGCGACTTAGTTTCCGATACCACTCGCACGCCCTTTAATATTGGCACAGCTATCGAATTAAAAGGCTTTAAATTCACCGAAGCCACACCTTTATTATGTGGATTAACAGAAATTCCCCATTCAGAAACCATCCTGAAGCGGATTTTAGATTGGACGGGCGGACAACCATTTTTAACGCAAAAACTCTGTAAACTCGTCGCCGAATACGCCGTTAAAACTCAACCCATTACAGGCTTATTTGTTGACGATATCGTTGAAACTTATATTCTAACAAACTGGGAAGCCCAAGACGAACCCGAACACCTGAAAACAATTCGCGATCGCATTCTTTACAGCGAACAAAAAACCGGAAGATTACTCGGATTATACCAAAAAATACTCCTCCATTCATCGGGCAAAATCACGTCCAATAGCCCATTAAAAGGAATCGCAGTCGATAACAGTCCCGAACAAATCGAACTGATTTTAACCGGGTTAGTCGAAAAGCAGGCGGGAATTCTTCGCGTCAAAAATCCCATATATCAACAGATATTTAATGACGATTGGGTCGGACAAGAACTGGAAAATTTGCGTCCTTATTCTCAGGTTATTAATGCTTGGATTTTATCAGAATATCAAGATGAATCCCGGTTATTGCGAGGAAAAGCATTACAAGATATTCTAGCTTGGTCGCAAGGAAAAAGTCTTAGTAATATTGACTATCAGTTTCTCGCCGCCAGTCAAGAATTTGATGCCACCGAAACCCGTAAAACTCTAGAAGCCGAAAAACTCAAAGAAGTCGAAACCCGATTAGAATTAGAACGACAGCGATCGCTAGAACAACGGCGAAATTTAAGGCGACAACAATTATTATTAGGAATCGTTAGTTTAATGATGATGATAGCAGTTGGACTCGGACTCTTTGCCAACCGTCAATATCAACGAACTGCTATTAGCGAAGTCAAAGCAATTCTCCTCTCCTCAAAAGCTTTATTCGCCTCCAATAAAAGCTTTGATTCTCTTTTACAAGCGATAAAAGCCAAAGAACGTTTACAAGATTTAAGCAATATTGATCCCAATTTAGAGACGAATATCGATGAGGCTTTGTGGCAAGTTTTATTAAGCATTCAAGAAACAAACCGCCTCAATGGTCATACGGCTGCCGTTATGACTGTTGATGTCAGTCCAGATGGTGAAGAAATTGCAACTGGAAGCGTTGATACAACCATTAAAATTTGGAAACGGGATGGAACATTAATTCGCACGTTAAGCGGACATCCATCAGTTGTGCGATCAGTGAAATATAGTCCCGATAGCAAAATATTAATCTCCGGTGGCGACAACGAAACCATTAAAATCTGGAAACGGGATGGCACTTTATTAAAAACTTTACAAGCCAATTCTTCAGGAATTTGGAGTCTAGATTTTAGTCCCGATGGTTCAACTTTTGTTTCGAGCGGTTCCGATAGTATTATTAAATTATGGGATAGAAACGGTCAACTTTTAACCTCTTTTGACAATGGAAAAATCGGAATTCGGGCGGTTGCCTTTAGCCCAGACGGTCAAACTATTGCGGCTGCTAATATTGATAATACTGTCTATTTATGGAATATAAACGGCAGTTTACGCCAGAGTTTAGAAGGACATATTGCACCCGTTTATTCTGTTGCTTTCAGTCCCGATAATCGTTTAATTGTCTCCGGTTGTATTGATGGTTCGATTTATATTTGGAACCGAAACGGTAAATTACTCAAAACTTTAGAAGCCCATGAAGCCGCAGTGATTGGTTTAAGATTTAGCCCGGATAGCCGTTCATTTGCTTCGGGAAGTTGGGATAAAACCGTTAAACTTTGGAAACCTGATGGAACAGAAATAGCAACTTTAAGCGGACATGATGCTTCCATTTGGGGGATTGCCTTTAGCCCAGACGGAAAAGAAATTATGTCTGCGGGGGCGGAAAATATGGCGATTATCTGGAAAACTACAAGCCAATTTCAGAAAAGACTGTATGGGTTAAGTGGGTTAACTTTTGGATTAGATTTTAATAAAGATGGGACAGTAATTGCAACCTCTGGAACCGAGAAAACTATCCAACTTCGTCAACTTGATGGTACTTTACTGCGAACTATTAATAGCCACGATGCGGCATTAGGGAAGATTGCCTTTCACCCAAAAAGTAATATTCTCGCTTCGGTTAGTGAAGATAAAACCCTCAAACTTTGGCGCTTAGACGGAACGTTAATTCGCACTTTTACCCAAAATTCTAGCTCGTTAATTGCAGTAGACTGGAGTCCTGATGGTGAAACAATAGCTGTTGGGAGTGCAGATGGACGGGTGTGGTTGTGGAAACGAGATGGCACGTTAATTAAAATATTAGAAGATCGTACCGGATCGGTTTGGAGTCTGGCTTTTAGTCCCGATGGAGAAATGCTCGCCACTGCTGGCAACGATCGCACAATTCGCCTGTGGAATAAACAGGGTAAACTGTTAAAAATTCTTGATGACCATCAAGCAGTGGTTTGGACTGTGGCATTCAGTCGGGATGGTGAGATTTTAGCCTCTGGAAGTGGTGACACGACGGTGAAACTTTGGAATCGAGAGGGGATTTTACTCAAAACTTTAACCGGACACAAAGCCGCAGTTTGGGGAATTGCTTTTAGTCCCGATGGTTCTTTAATTGCCACGTCTAGTATCGATCAAACCGTTAAAATTTGGACGAGAGAAGGGGAATTATTAACCACATTAACAGGTCATACTTCGGGAGTTCGGGCGGTGGCGTTTCATCCCAAACTGCCCATTTTAGCGTCGGCGAGTGATGACCAAAGTATTATTTTGTGGAATCTCGATCAAATTCTCGATCTTGATTCTTTTTCCTATGCTTGTAATTGGGTTAGAAATTATTTCAAAACAAATATTGCTATCGAACCCGATGATGTTCAACTGTGTCAAAGCTCATTTTAAAAAACTGAGGTTTTCCCTGAATTTTACATTAATATGTTAAGATAATCAATGAGAGGAATTATTTCTATGAATTCCTAAACCCCAAATTGAAAAACTCCGTTTCTCCCAGAATGCGGGTTTTTAACTTCTGATGTCGATGAAAAATTTTTAGATCATACCTTGGGCAGACTTCGTGAGACAATGGTGAGAGACAAAACTGGGAAATGCTCAAATGTTTAAACGAATTACAGCTATACTTTTTGTCATTATCAGCCTTACCCTCGGTGGCTGTGTTTCAATCGGTGCCGCCGGGTTAAATTCTTTTGTCGATACTGGGGATGGCTACGAGTTTCTTTACCCCAACGGTTGGGTTCAGGTGAATGTTTCTGATGGGCCGGATGTCGTGTTTCACGATATGATCGAACAAACTGAAAATGTCAGTGTTGTTATTAGTCCCATTCCCGATCAAAAAGCACTTGATGAATTGGGGACAGCGACTGATGTGGGATACAAACTGAGTAAAAATGCGATCGCACCTCCGGGATCAGGGCGGGAAGCAGAATTAATTAACGCAGAATCTCGTCAAAAGGGCGATCAAACTTACTATTTATTGGAATATGCGGTGACACTTCC
>CAZNCM010000067.1:17673-17922 GCA_964571155.1 uncultured Lyngbya sp.
ATCAAAAACGCCATGATTTTGCGAGTGTTACGGTGAGTCGAGATCAACTCTTTACTTTAAATGTTTCAGCCACAGAAAAACGCTGGCAAAAAGCCCACGATAAACTCGAAAAAATGGTTAAGTCTTTTAATGTTTATTAATTTAAACATTTTTTGATTCCTCAGACGTTCCCTGTGAACGTCTACACTTTTTTCTTGATTTTTTTATACAATTTTGAACTCTATAGCAGTACAAAATTAGGTTAGGACA
>CAZNCM010000067.1:18048-18380 GCA_964571155.1 uncultured Lyngbya sp.
AACAGTAAATCTAATGATATTTATTTTAGCTTCTGCTTCCCCTGCCCGTCGCCGTTTATTACAAAATCTTGGCATTCCAGCAAAGGTTTTTCCCAGTGGTTTTGATGAGTCAAAAGTTCAGTTAATTGATCCGGCAGAATTAGTCAAAACTCTCGCCCGTTGTAAGGCGGAAGCCGTTGCCAATCTACTGACAACAACATTATCAGATCAGGTTCCAAACTCTAAATCTGCTTTGATTTTAGGTTGTGATTCGGTTTTAGAAGTGGATGGGGAAATCTACGGAAAACCCGAAAATAAAACCGAAGCGATTGCCCGGTGGAAAGTTATGCGAT
>CAZNCM010000067.1:18390-21265 GCA_964571155.1 uncultured Lyngbya sp.
TATGGTAGACTGTTTACAGGTCATGCGTTAATTGATGTCGGACAACAAAAAATGATCGTTTATTCTCAGGTGACAACGGTTTATTTTGCTGACGTTAGTGATAGCGAAATAGAGGCTTATGTCGCCACAGAAGAACCGCTAAATTGTGCGGGATGTTTTGCGATCGAAGGAAAAGGAGGAGTGTTTATTGAGAAAATAGAGGGCTGTCACACCAATGTTATCGGCTTGAGTTTGCCTTTACTGCGAAAAATGTTGCAGGAATTAGGACATGATGTGACTCAGTTTTGGCAAGCTGAAAACTCAGAGAAATTTTACACGTCTAACGGTGATCCGCAGTTTGATTGATGCGCTTTTTTCTTGAGAATGAACCCGCCTTAACCTAAAAAACTAGGGGGAGATCGCGATCAAAGCGTTATCCGAATAAACAAGCGAGGGGAAACAGGAAATATTCTAAGAAAAATAGCTTCCAAATAAACTGATAAAAATCAGCAATGGCTTCTTTTTTTTCGAGATCAACTTTTGTACTCCGCCACCACAATAACGCTAAGATAACCACATGACTACTGACTAAAAAGATCGAATTAACCCAATTGTGTAAAAAGATCGGCGAGAAGATGATCCCGACATAACAGGCTGTTAACACCCAACGGGCTAAATTAAAAACGGCAACGGTTCCTAAACGGATGGTAAAAGTGGTAATTTTATATTGGCGATCGCCTTCGATATCGGGAATATCTTTGAAAATTGCGATCGCAAAGGTGAAGACTAAAATAAACAGCGTTAATGTTAAAATGGAGGGGCTGAGATCGGGAATTTCTCCGCTAATTCTTCCGGATAAAACCCAACTCAAATGCAAATAAAGCCCTAAATTGACAATTACACCCCGTACCGTAAAAATACACAACGCTGCCCAAAACGGAAATCGTTTGAGGCGAATGGGCGGTAAGGAATAAGCGGTTCCCAGGGTGAGGCTAATTCCGACTGTTGCTAAGAGAAATTTGCCTTGTAACGCGGCTAAAATAATCGCGAGTATTCCGGTGGTGATGATGATTGCTTTGGCTTGAAAGGGCGAATATTCACCGGATGCTAAGGGTAAATGAGGCTTATTAATACGGTCTATTTCAACGTCTTCGAGTTGGTTGAGTCCCACAATATAAATATTGCCACACACACAAGCTAACCAACTTAAAATCACACTAACGAGGAGAGTGGGTACAACATCTCCATATTCCCATGTTCCATTAATTTTATCACTCCAGGCAACAAGAGTCAATCCCAACACACTAAAACTGGTTCCAATAATCGTATGAGGGCGAGAAAATTTCCAGAAGAAATAAAGCCAAGGCGTGTATTTTTGGACTAGATTAACGTTAGAAATAGTCAAGGTTGGCTTAGAACTTTCGGCCATAATTGAGTGATGATTTAAAGAACTGAACCTAGATACTATAGCTCATGTTCTACTTAATGTATAGTCAACTTTATATACAATGATCAAGAATCTCAACCCTAAAGACACAAAAAACAATTAAGATCCCATCTTTTCTGTCTTGGTATCTTGGTGATGATTCTCCAGATCAAAACAATGTTATCATCCGACTTTATTCCGCCACCGCCCCTAAAAATATTTCCTTGACTTGATTATTTTGAAACTCAAAAATCAACCCGCCATAAACTGAACCTGCGACGAAATAATCAGATGAAATTGGGGCGGCTGCATCTTCTTCAGAGGCGTAGGCTTGTTTAACTTTTGCTGAAGAATCCCCAATACCAACACCTCGCCTTGTTTTCAATTGAGAAGGGGCTTGAACTCGAATAGAACTCACAACAGCAGAACCTTCTTCAGTTTCGGCTGCCATATTTAAGGTAATTCCTTGTTGGGGATAATTCCAGTTTTGATGATACAAACCATCCGCCCCCCAAAACTGTTGCTCTCCTTTACTTTCTACTTCTCCCAAGATTTGCGTGACTTCGGCTGCGGTTAAACCAATTTTCAATTCTCCAAATCCTTCCGAGTTGAGTAAATCAAAATTTTGAGAAATTTGATACTCTAAATGAGACGATAATGCCAGAGTCTTTAAGGCTAAAGCTGTCGATAGTCCTAAAAAAAAGCTGGTTTCTGTGAACAAAAATACAGTCATTAAAGTCGAAAACTTTTTCATGTTAACACCGTTCAAATAAAATACGATAAACAGGTTCACCCCGAGATAGAGTCGAACGTTCTCGTTCAGAAGGAAGGGGAAGGGGATTTTCAGACAGCCAATCTTTCCCTAACCGTTGAAACGCTGGATGTTCAGAAAACAAACAACACATTTGTTCAACAACTTCTTGAACATCTGACTGAATAAAGACTTCACCGCCAACTGTAAGATAATCGGCAATTTCTGCCACTAACTCGGGTTGAACAATGCGGCGGCGTTGATGACGTCGTTTGAACCAAGGATCAGGAAATTGAATACTCACTCGCTGTAAAATTCCCGCCGGGAAAGTATCGAGGATGGGTTTTAAAGAATTATTAGCATTACAAAATAAATAATGTAAATTCGTTAACCCTTGTTCATCTCGCCATTGATTGGCTTCCTCAACTAACGGTTCTCGAATTTCCAAACCGAGATAGTTCCAACTGGGTTCAATTTGCGCTAAATTCCAAAGTAACCGCCCTCGACCACAACCGAGATCCAGATGTAAAGGCTGATGAACTTTAGTATAAATTTTCGTCCAGTCGGGCGGATCAATCGGAACTTGATATTTTTGAGCTAAGGGATTAACGTGTTCACGAACTCGAACTCTTCCCAATGGTTACACCTCCAAATAAAAAAAGGCAAAAGGCAAAAGGCAAAAGGCAAAAGGCAAAAGGCAAAAGGCAAAAGGCAAAAGG
>CAZNCM010000068.1:0-1573 GCA_964571155.1 uncultured Lyngbya sp.
ATGCTGAGTTGAAAGGGGTGATTGATCGCTTGACATCGGGATATTTCTCTCATGGGGATAAGGAACTATTTAAACCCATGACTGATTCTTTCATGCACCATGATCCTTATATGTTGTTTGCTGATTATCAGTCTTACATTGAATGTCAAGACAAAGTGAGCAAAGCATTTCAAGATCGCTCGGGTTGGATTCGGATGTCAATTAAGAATGCAACTCGCATGGCTAAGTTTTCTAGCGATCGCACGATCAAAGAATATTGCGAACAGATCTGGAATGTTAAACCTGTTCCGATTCAAGTCGAAGAATACAATCAAGATGCTGCGGTTTTAAACGTCACTAAGTAATCTTTCTCGAATGATTTCTCTATTCTCGAAATTTTAACGTTCCTCTGTCAAAAAAAGGCAGAGGATTTTTTTGTTTACAGTCACCGTAGATTATTGATCAATGATCTCTACTCAGGATTAAAGTTCCTAAAATCTCTAACTCCTAACCCTTCTGAGAGAATTTCTACCTGACAATTTAAGGGCGTTTTCTCAAAATCACAAATAGAGTAACCGAGTAAATCACCTTGAGCATTACAAACCCGTAAATTATAACCATAGCGTCTCGTCACTGAAGAAAATCGACTGATAAACACATATTGCCCCATGTATTTTTCGCGATTCCAATTGATCCGATTGACTACAAGAGTAACTAAATTATTCACATACAAATCGGGCTGAAGTTGTGTAATTTTGGGTTCAATATACCAAGTTTCTAGCAATTGATATCGTTGACGGGTTTCTGGGGGTTGTTCGACATAGAGTTGAATGTCTGTTTTGCTTTGAACCTCCTCTATCTTTTGAGGTTCTAGAGTTGAATATCCATAGAGTTCTTGGGCTAACCACAAACTCGGAATACTCGGTTCAGTTTGAGAAAGGGGAGGGGAAGGTAATTGATCTGTTTCCCAAAAACAAGGTTTAGGAGATTTACTCACAATCGGGGTGTCTGTCTCTTGCGATCGCAGAGGCTGAATCATAAAATTTGAACTTAAAAGTAAAGTTAAAAATACTTTTAGAAAACGATATTTATACCAATAGTGCATAGAAATTTGACTCCGATTCTATAAAAAACTCTCCTAAAATTCTGCGGGTTAACGTTCAGAGTAGGAGAGTTTTAAGCTTTAAAATTTTACCTTTTCATTCAAAGGGTAAGATTCCGCCCTAATCCGGTTTGACAATATAATCGGATGAAATGGGTTCAGCTTGATCAGATGCGACTAAAGCTTGATAAATCATTGCTGAGACTTCCGCCCGAGTTGCGGGTTGATTGGGATTGAGAGTCTTTGTTTCTGGATAATTAACCACTAATCCTGCTTCTGTGGCGGCGGCGATTTGCTCAACAGCCCACCGAGGAATTTGATCGGCATCCTGATAAACTTTTAAAACTTCTTCAGGATTTTTCGGGGTTTTGAGATTCAATCCACTCACTAACGCGACTAAAACTTGAACCCGAGGAACTGCTTCATTGGGAATAAACACTTCACCCGGATAACCAGTCATAAAGCCTGTTTTGCTGACATCAACAATTGCCT
>CAZNCM010000068.1:1583-12942 GCA_964571155.1 uncultured Lyngbya sp.
ATCTTTGTAACTGGGTTGACCGGATTTATCTTCTTTGGGAACAAAGGCGTTTTCCAGTTTAGTGGCAAATTCTGCGCGAGTTAGAGGCTGATTCGGTTTAAAAGAACCATTGGCGTCGGGTACGAGAATCTGCTCTTGAGTCGTATACTCAATAAAATCTCTTGCCCAGAAGTCTTGCGGAACATCAGTTAGGACTAGAGGTACGGGTGTGGGTGTTTCCGTTTCCGGTTGAGTCGCGGTTTCAGTTTCTGGTGTTGCAGCAGCTTCAGTTTCTGGTTGAGTCGTTGCTTCAGTTTCCGGTGTTGCAGCAGCTTCAGTTTCCGGTTGAGTCGTTGCTTCAGTTTCCGGTGTTGCAGCAGCTTCAGTTTCTGGTTGAGTCGCGGCTTCAGTTTCTGGTGTTGCAGCAGCTTCAGTTTCTGGTTGAGTCGCGGTTTCAGTTTCCGGTGTTGCAGCAGCTTCAGTTTCCGGTGTTGCAGCAGCTTCAGTTTCCGGTTGAGTTACAACAGTTGAGTCTTGAGTCGGAAAGGGTGCTATGGTGATTCCAGAAGTTGGCTCGGGTGACTCTGCTGTGTATTGATCTTTAGGTGCAAAGAAGAAGGGAGTAAAACTCCACCCCGGATTTATCGCCGTTGAGTTAGAATCAGTTCCCGTAACATCAGCCGTCGAAAACCGATTAAACACAGAGGCAGTTGAGGAGACAGAGCCAGGCTCAGAATAGACTGGGGTTTGACTCCGATACTGAGCGAAGGATTCTTCTAAAACTCTAGATAAATTGAGATTATCCGAAATAGTCCTTTGAGGAGCAGGAACAACAGTGGGCGAAGCAAATTTTTGCTTATTGGGTTTAGCATCTCTACCCAAGATCCAAAAGAAAATACCGCTCATCGCGACAAGTGCGACTAAAACGGCAATCCATTCGTCATTACGAGATGAACCTTGAGGCGATGATGAATTTGGAGGTATTGAGTGTGACATGATAACACTTTAATCCAGACAACATCATCCTCAAGAGTACCTGCTATTTTCCAGTGTGACAATTGTTCGTTCGATAGACAAAAGATTTGGGCAAATTTCAACTGAACAATTTGCCCACAATCAGTCTTGTTGTTAACGGTTCTGACGTTCGCTAACCGATAGAGATCGTAGAGGTTGTGAAGCCGCCTCAGTTTCTAAAACATTGATCGCTCCGGCATAGTAAGGATCTTTGCGAGTACCAATTGATTGAGGATCGCCGGCAAGTTGTTTTTTCTGTGCTTCAGTCAATTTTAATTTAACGTCAGGTGTAACTCCTTTTTTACTAATATCGGTGCCATTTGGCGTATAGTAATGAGCAACGGTAACGGCTAAACCTGAACCATCAGATAAAGGAAAGACGGATTGAACTAATGCTTTTCCAAAGGTTTGATCGCCCATAATTACCGCACGATGATTATCTTTCATTGCCCCGGCGAGAATCTCACTGGCGCTGGCGGAGTTTCCATCAACTAAGACAACAGTCGGTAAAGTGCTGAGGGCAGTGCGGTTGGCTCGAATTTCTTGGGTGTCACCGTCGCGATAGACCGTACTGACAATAATGCCATCATCCATCCACATCCGGGCGATTTCAATACTACTGCGAAGCAACCCTCCCGGATTTCCGCGTAAATCGAGTACAAAAGCCTCTGCTTTTTGCTCGGCTAACTCCTCGATCGCCTCTTTCATTTGTTCGGCGGCATGGGAATTGAACTCCCGCAATTGAATGTATCCGACTTTGCGATCGCCTTCGGTATTGAGACGATGGTAAACGGTTTCAAGTTCAATGCGAGCGCGGGTGAGAGTCACATCAAAATCTTCTCGTCCCTGGCGTTCAATTCGCAGTTCTACCTGAGTTCCAACGCTACCCCGAATTTTTTCGGCGGCTTGATCGACGCTCATCCCTTTTGTGGAGGTTCCATCAATAGCGATAATTTTATCTCCGGCTTGAATTCCGGCATCTAGAGCGGGAGAATTTTTAATCGGAGAGACAACAACTATAGTTTGGGTTTTTTCATCTAATGAAAGCTGCATTCCTACACCGGACAGTTCTCCTGCGGTTTGGTTGGTTAACCGCTCATACTGTTTGGGGTCCATGAAGCGGGTGTAGGGATCATCAAGCTTCTCTAAAGCTTGGCGTAAGGCAGTATAAGCTTCTTCACGGGAAGAATATTCTTTGTCGAGTAGATCTTGTCGAATGGCTTTCCAATTTTGGCGGTTAAAGCTCGGATCAACATACTTTTGATAGACAATCTGCCAAACCTCATCAACAACGGCTTTCGGACTATCTTTGAGGCTGGCATTAACGGCATTACTGAGTCCGGGAACCGCGATTGCCGAAATGGCTGCAATTGCCATTAGACGTTTAGCTTTACTACGAATTGCCTCACTGAGCAGGCGATCACAAAATGAAGAAAAGCTTTTTGCGTAGTCGTTCATCTAGTCTTCCTCTGGCTTAATTCCCTATATGGGGATGACAATGCAAGATGGGGATTTTTTCCCCGTAAAAAACGTAATTTACGGCTGATTTCCGCCTGGGGCGAGAATCTAACAGTTAGAGTAAACAGTGATCCGTGAACCCGTTTTCCGTCCACTTTGGTGAGCAAACAATCAAGGGAGAGGTCGCATTGGGGATCGATCAAGGAATTGTTTCTCAATCTTTATGATTACTCACGATTGAGTCCAAATTCAATAAGTTCCCTTACTCTAAGATTTCCCGGACTGGCTCACCTTTGATTTCGTTTTCTGGGTTTTCGGGAATGTAGACAATCTTTATACTGGGTCTTAACAAAATAATCCGAACAGGATTCTACTTGTTATTGATGTCGTACTCCTCTCATTTTAGTGTAGCTACACTTTTAGTAAATTGGAAATGCTCTAATGTTAACATTTTTACAAACTGAGTTAAAATGGGATCTGAAGTCCGTCTAAAAGTTTCCTTAAATCTTTCCGGATCTTTAGAAATTTACGGGCTTGACTTTTGATCCTAGCTGCACCCGATTTAGCGATCGCTGTATTTTTTTCTGTATGATACTTAACATTGACAAAAATTCCGCTGCATTTGTTACCGTTTAAAGACTTCACGGTCGCTGAGTTGAGGTCTAGCAAAAATTTCGAGATAAATTTCGAGACATCATGGACTTGGAAGTTTCCCAAGCAGAGGCAAACTCGGAGATATAATCTTCTTGCTGTTGAGTTTCTATACTATATTGGCGAATTTCACGAACGGTTTCAATTGCTTCTTCGGCAGAATAACCCCAAGCCACTAAACAGCAAGCAGCAACCATTCCCGTTCGTCCTAAACCGCCCATGCAATGAATAACAACTGTTTTATTTTGTTTAGCATTGAGCAAAATTTTTTGAACTAAAAGGATCAATTCATCCATCGAATTTGGAACACTCATATCCGGGATGGGAAACCAAATGGTTTGCATTTCTCTGGCTTGTGCTTGTGCAATTAGATCCGGGATTTGGACGGCTTCAAACTCGTGTGATTCAATCAGAGAGATTAAAACATCAGTCTGATATTCATTTCGTAGACGATCAAGATCTTGCTCTAAACTACGATCCCACATAAAGTGCATTCCTTGATGCTTTTTTCCGGGTGCAAAAGTCAAGCCGATTTGACCGAGAGAGGAGATTCGGTCGGGCGGTAGGAAATCCACGGTAATGGGATCATTTTGAGACGTTCGTTCCGCATTCATGTTCGACTGAGCGAAGTTGACAGTAGACATTTTCCTCCTGATTGTAACGAGGTTTTAGATTCTGAGCGAGTTAAGAATCAGAGTGCACAGGCTTCTACCCTTGAAAACAGGAAGTTTCGGGCTTGGATCTCTTGAGAGGTGAGGGGTAAGGAGTTGGGGGAAATGAGTTGATAACTGGGTTCTTTTTCCATTCCCGCTTCTAGTTTTTCTAACCGAGGAAGATGACCTTTAGGTGCATCCAAAGAAAAAATCAGTTGTTCATAGAGTCTCCAACTTTCTTTTCCATCGTCTCCTGTTTCGATCCATCGAACTAAATCATTAAAATGAATATAGGCATCTGGATCGTATTTTCGGAGATGATCTTCTGTTAACTTGTTACCTGTTTGTTTATAAATTTCTTTTTGAACACTCAAACCAAACTGTTCACCTGAATATCGAGTCCAGAGTTGATCAATTGTTTCTAGATAGGAACAGGGAAAGTTCTGGATTGATTCACTATTGAGGTCTCCTTCAGACTTCCGATTAGTAACTTTTAGCATGACATCATAGGTTTTGAGATCGGCTTCTTTCCATTTTCTTTCTTGGAGTAGTTTTTCTAACTCTTGAATCTCTATTGGTTTCCGAATACAGGTCTTTTTTTCTGTTAAAAGGTTAATCTCTATCGCGGCAGGTTCATTATTGATATTGATGATTTCTAGGTTTCCGACTCCATCATTCAGAATTTTATCAATTTTTTCTTGAAAGATTTCAAAGCGATTTTGCTCGGGATCGTCTGAGGGAATAGAAATTTGTATTTGATCTCCTTCTATGATGGCATTTTCACAGAAAGAATTGGGTAAAGCATATAGTTTGAGATCATTGGGGTTGACGATAATATTGATTTCTTCAACATAGCCTCGAAACTCTTTTTTTTGTTGAATATATTCATTGGAAAACCCTAAAAGTTCACTATAAAAATCAATAACATCTTTGTTATTCGCTCCTAAATAATTAAATAAATCGACATGAGTTAATGTTCCGTAAACCGTTACAATTGATCCCATTAGCATACCCGAAACAAAAATGGGAAGGGGTTTAAAGATCTGTCTAATAATTGTTTCTGTTTTTTCACTGATGTTCGTCTGTTTCATACTGAAGCTAAGGTAGATGCAATGGCATCAAGACTGAGAGCAAAATGAGAAAATGAGAATAGCTAACTCAGATTGACACAAATACAGTAGAGGTTGATTCCTCCCCATAATATATTTAGCTTGGCCTTGAGCATCGACATCATCCTCTAAATTATAACTTTGTTGAGGTGGGACTGTGGGAGAATTGGGTCTGAACCTGGGTCTCTGTCAGAAATCACGGATTAAAGTTTGAATAATTCTATTATACAAAGCTGAGGTTGCAATCAGACTTTTTTAACATCGGATTACTAGGCGACGAACTCACTTAACTGAATTTTATCCTCCTCTAGTCTCTATGTTCAGTATTATAATAATTCACAGTTTTAATGAAAATGGAATGGTTTTGATCGGTATTCCGAATACTTGGTGTTGTTGCTAAGTTATAAATTCGGCGAGTATTAATATAATAAATGTGAAAATATACAATAACATAAATTGTTTTTTGGCTATAAATTTTAAGGTATTAATATCAACAATTTCGGTCGGTAAAGGTTCATAAATTTGCAAATAGGTATCTTGGAGAACTTCAGTATTGAGGTGACTAGAGAGTCACCGGAAAAATTAGAGTTACAACGGATTAGAAAGATAACTGTAGCACAGACTATCACAAGATTGGTCACAAAAGAACGACTAGACATTCACTCAAATCCTATTTCTCAGGTGTCACAGATGATTAAATTACGGCTGATTCGACTAAGCCTAGCTTATTGGTATCGAGTCCGCCTGCAAACAAAATCAAGGTGAGTGCAAAATCTTCAATGATTGTCGCAACTTGGGGATGATCAAATTCTATTCCACCCGGTCCTTAGTCGTAAAAATAGAAGTAAAGCGGGAATACCTAGCTTATGGGCTGCCTTGCTTGCTAAAATACTCGCATCTCAGCAATATAGCAATAGTGATGAAGATTAATTCAACATTAATCATTACTTGAATATAGTGTGATCAGGTTCCGGCAACTCCAGATTAATCATCTCAAATTTGGTTTGATTGTACCGGATAATGGTAGGTTGAACAGTTAGACTCCAGTTAAAAACAAATCCAATTTATGAGCGTTGCAGACGATAAAACCGTTGTTCGAGAATACTTTAACTCCACAGGCTTTGACCGCTGGAGACGAATCTATGGCGATGGTGAGGTGAACAAGGTTCAACTCGATATCCGCAATGGACATCAACAAACCGTTGATCGCGTGCTAAACTGGCTGAAAGCAGATGGGAATCTCTCGGGTTTATCCATTTGCGATGCGGGGTGTGGTGTGGGAAGTTTGAGTATTCCTCTGGCGTCCGAGGGGGCTGTGATCAATGCCAGCGATATCTCTGAAAAAATGGTGTCGGAAGCCTCTGATCGAGCCAAAGCGACACTAGGGGAGCAAGCGAGCAATGTCACGTTTACCACTCAGGATTTAGAAGCCTTAGAAGGCGAATATCATACCGTGGTTTGTCTGGATGTTTTGATTCACTATCCTGATGATAAAATGGCTGATATGATTGATCATTTGGCATCCTTAGCGACAGATCGCTTAATTTTGAGTTTTGCACCCAAAACCCTGGCTTTAACGATTCTAAAAAGAATTGGTGAGTTTTTTCCAGGCCCTAGTAAAACAACTCGTGCTTATCAACATCGAGAAGCGGATGTCGTAAAAATATTAGAAGCTCGTGGCTTTAAGATTACTCGGAATGAGATGACTAGCACTCGCTTCTATTTCTCTCGTTTGTTAGAGGCGGTTCGCGCTTGAACTCCATTCGTTTACAGTCAACTGCTATCATCGGAAATAACGATCTCAGCTCGAGCGTGAAGTGATGTTAAATTGCAGGCTGATTGCTAATATCATTCTAGGGGAAGGTAATGCAGTTGATTAAACTGATCACTGCAAGTTTGTTAGTTTCTGTGGGGCTGTTTTTTGGGTTGGCGATCGCAACCGAACTCGTCAATCCAGATGCTTCTTCTGATAGCAAACTCAGCACTACAATTGGTGGGTTGACTTTAGGTTTACCTGCTTTAAGCATTGGCAGTTGGCTGTTGTGGAATGGATATCATCAATTTTGTCAGAAGATAGAACATCATTCCCGCCGAATTAATTCTATCTTCTTTTATTTACTGAGTCAAAATCAGGGTCAAGTGAAAGTGAGTGATTTAGTTAAATATACCCAATTATCACAACAGGAAGCCCAAGATTTTATCGAGAATAAAGCTCTAGAACTGAATGCAACCCTTGAGAGAAGACCCGCTCAAGAAACAGTTTATCATTTCCCTTCAAATTTTTTCTAATTTATTGATTGTAAAATATCCTTTTGTTCCCTGTCAACAATAATCAAAATTAATTTATTTATTTTAGTAATATTTAAAATTAAATTTCGTTTCAAAAAGTTTTTATAAATACTGTCTTTGAGGGCTAGATAAATTTGATATTCTGGTTGAGTAAGGTTAATTAAATTTCGAGATCAAGTATATTGTTCTCAAGCTATTTAATTTATACAATCATTTTAACCTACAATCTTCAAGTGTGATCGCCGACGAGTTTAGTAACGCACACCTATCAATATTTTGGTAGATTCTGATGACTCGTGCTAACTCTGGTATAGGAGGGAATTACGAACCGTACTTGACTTCAAACGATACAGAAGTCAAGATTTCATCTCTGCCATTTCAATCAATATTTGTTATATTGAGAATTTAAAAATGTTAGACGAGGTGCAAGATGTTGCCAAAATTTTTTACTTCTAAAACTAGATACAAAACTGTTATAACCATTATTGGGTTTATCCTTTCTTTCGTAGTTGTGATCAACTTGAATACAGCAAAAACCCTCTCTCTAGACATCACCCTTAGCCCCCCAGAACAGTCCGAAATTGCTTCTAACCCCAATTTATCAGAGAAAGTGATGAAAATGGAGCAGAGGCTAGAAAAAGAATTTGAGGTTTATTTTGATCGAAACCTAGCTGAAGTCGCCCAAGCCGGAGATGATATTGCTCAAACCCTGCTAGAAATAAGTCAAGAAAGTAACATCAAACCCGCTGTATTTTGGGCGATTCCTGAAGCTGAATATTTACATTTAGTGTTTATTTCTCCTGGACAAAAACCTCTCATTCAAGATATCAAATCTCTCAAACGTGAAACTCTGATTAATGCGGTAAAAGCCTTTGATTATGAAATAACTAATCCTCGTAATCTTTATACCGACTCCTACTTAAGTCAGGCTCAACAACTTTATAATTGGATTATCAAACCCTTTGAAGCTAACTTGAAAAAAGAAGGAATAGACACAGTATTATTTTGTTTAGGAAAAGGGTTGCGTACCCTACCTATAGCCGCATTGCACGATGGTCAACAATTTTTAGTTGAAAAATACAGCCTTTCTATTATCCCAGCATTTAACCTGATTGATTCTAATTATACTCCGATTAAAAAAGCAATAATTCTGGCGATGGGAGCCTCTGAATTTCTCAATAAAAGTCCTTTACCTGCGGTTCCCCTGGAACTCTCAACCATTGTTGATGTGAATCTAATGGGAAATATTTCAAATACAAATTACTCAATGGGTTTCCCCGGAAAATTATTTCTTAATCAAGACTTTACCTTAAAAAACTTGAAAATTCAAATTGACTCCAAAGCTTTTAATATTATTCACTTAGCGACTCATGCAGAATTTAAACCTGGAAAACCTGAAAATTCTTATATTCAATTTTGGGATACTCAACTGCATTTAGATGAAATGAAAGAGATTAGCTGGAATAATCCCTCGGCTGAATTATTAGTTTTGAGTGCTTGTCAAACCGCAGTTGGAGATGAAGATGTGGAATTGGGTTTTGCGGGATTAGCCTTACAAGCGGGGGTTCAGTCTGCATTAGCAAGTTTATGGTATGTGAGTGATATTGGGACTTTAGCCTTGATGAGTGAATTTTACCAACAGTTAAAAATCGCACCTTCTAAAGCAGAAGCAATCAGACAAACTCAAATTCAAATGATTCAAGGTAATGTGCGTTTAGCTAAAAATAAGTTAAAGTTTTCGGGAGGAGAAATACCTTTATCAAAAGATTTATCTGTCTTAGGAGAAACTGACTTCTCTCATCCTTTTTATTGGTCAGGATTTACCCTAATTAGTAGTCCTTGGTAGAGATTTTAAGTGTAATTAAGATTTTTCCTAACACTTCAAACGATAATTTTTCTAGAGTAAAAAAGATCATTCTGAACGCAGTGAAGCCTCTCTAGAGATTTCGGATAACGTTCAGAATGACAAAACCCTTTTATTTCTCAACGAGAGAACTTACTGAACAGCGACCACTTGTTCAATACTTTCATTCGCCATTCTATCAACGGCTTTAATCGCATAAGTTCCTTGGGGAAGTCTTACCGTTGTCGTTTCTGCATTGAGAATATCGACTAATTCCCAAGTATTTCCCTGCTGTTGATACACCGTCCAAGAGCGAATATCTTCCGATAAAGACGGACTCCAACTCACCGTATCATAACGAACTGTGACATCAGTTGGCGGTTGAGGGGGTTCATTATCTAGCCACGTCATCGCTGGAACTAACGCAGGTTTTGAATACAACCCCGACTTGAAAATCTCATTAACTCCTTGACGATTATCCCGAAAAATCTTCATGCTAAAAAAGATATTTCCAAGGGATAAATACTGGGCATTTTGGCGAGAAATTTCCACTTGACGTTCCAACTCAGAAATCGGCCAACCGTTATCAAGTTGACTCAAATAATTTCCCGCATAAATATGACGTTGCTGAGGATTATGTCTTAACCACCAATTCAACAACACTGGATAGCTTTGTTGGGGGGGATCAATTCGCCAATATAATTGAGGTGCTAAATAATCTACCCATCCCTGTTCCATCCACAATTTGACATCTGCATACAAAGCTTCATATTGATCCATTCCGACAATTCCAGCCGCTTTTCCGGGGCGATAAATTCCAAACGGACTAATCCCAAATTTAACATAAGGTTTCGTCGCTTTGATCCCCTCAGCAATGCGTTGAATCATCTGGTCAACGTTCTGACGACGCCAATTTGAAAGTGATAATGTTCCGCCAGAAGCCCGATAAGCAGCGTAGGTATTAGAGTCAGGAAAATCAACACCAGACACTGGATAAGGATAAAAATAATCATCCAAATGAACCCCATCAATATCGTAGCGTTGAACCACATCCATAATCACATTATAGGTGCGATCTTGTATTTCTTTAACGCCGGGGTCCATCCAAATTAAATCACCATAACGATAGGCGTATTGAGGGTAAACAACCGCCATGTGATTGGGGGAAAAAGGAGAGTCTTGGCGGGCGAGTCTAGCGCGATAGGGATTGAACCAAGCATGAAGTTCAATATTACGTTTATGACATTCTTCAATTGCATATTGAAGCGGGTCATAATAGGGGCTTGGTGGTACTCCTTGCGCCCCCGTTAACCAACCACTCCAGGGTTCAATTTGAGACTCATACAGGGCATCACCATTGGGTCGAATTTGTAGCACTAAGGCATTTAGATTCAACTCCTCCATCCGGCTGAGAATTCCTAACAGTTCAAATTTTTGTTGGGCAACGGGTAAATTGGGTTTACTCGGCCAATCAATATTGACAACGGATGCGACCCATACTCCTCTAAATTCCCGTTGATGGTTAACATTATCGAGGCGAGTTGCTTGTTGATTTTGAGGAATATTTGTTGCTTGCGAGAGAGATTCTACTTTCTCTGTTAATTTGCCTAATTGTTCTTGAATTTCGGGTAAATCAGGGAAAACTTTCTGAAAACTCTGATTCTGACTATTGGTGTTTTGGATGAGAGTTTCGACTTCCTGGGTTAATTCTCCCAATTTTTGTTTAACTTCGGGTAAATCGGGGAGAACTTGCTGAAGACTATTTTCAGATAAATTAGCGGTTTGAGTGAGGAATTCGACTTCCTCTGTTAATTTGTTTAATCTTTCTTTGACTTCTGTTGAATCGGAAAAAACTTGCTGAAGACGGTTGCGAAAAAATTCCCGTTTTTCTAACAAATTTGACCGCAATTTATGAAGTAGTTCGCCTTCGGGTTTTTCAACCTTTGGTGTCGGAATATTGGGATAAATTGAATCGGGGGGTAAAGAATAAGCTTGAACCTGAGTCAGCATCAATCCCATGAATACAAAAAAGATGCTAATCGCGGCTTTGTGTTGAAAGCGGGTTAGCTTGCGGTTTGCGGGTTGACGGGTACTGGTGGGTGGGTTGTTCACTCGTTGACGTATCCATTTCATAGCATTGTGCACGTGTTGGGTTAACACCAAAAGTCAGACAACAATTCTTAAGGGTATCTGAGATTGGGTTTAGTAACAAGGGATTTTTGGTACAGAGATAGTCATCCTTGTTTTTCTAAGGGTGGTGAGGCGTATCCGCACAATATCCAAATTTTGCGTTAGTTGAAATGTAGAATGGGTAAGCGTTGCGTAACTCATCTCAAATCTTGCTATAGCAGTTCAATGAGTTG
>CAZNCM010000068.1:12952-21218 GCA_964571155.1 uncultured Lyngbya sp.
ACCTCAAACAGCCATCCAGCAAGCCAGACGCTGCCCCTGACGCCACACTCGGCGAATGCACGACTATTCTCATTTCAAATAAAAATGCTATATATGCTAGCCGAAGGGGTCTAAACCTTTCATCTGCTGAGTGGGAATAGCGACGGTACTGCACCTTTAGATAGATGAACTTTCTCGGAACAACTGTGATGCTTAAAAAAGAGTTTAATCGCACTCTAGCTAAAGTCGGTTTATTTTATCGCTAATTTTAACGGTATTATTAATATTCAATAATTGGTCAAAATTATGAAGCTTTGGTTCTTTTATTTTTTCGCTTTGTTTGGAATTACTTTGATTCGCTATTTTCTCATCGCTGGAGGTACATACTGGTTCTTTTATTCTTTTTTCGGTGGATTTTTTGGAAAACAGCATTTGGATTTTAAGTCTCCGAATAGGGATTTAATTAAAAAGGATATTCAACTTTCCATCATATCAACTGTTGTTTTTGCGGTTTGCGCTGCTTTTCTCCTGTCAATATACCATTTAGGTATAACCCGCCTGTATTATTCAATTGGTGATTATGGAGTCTTTTATTTAGTTATAAGTTTCGTGGTTGTAATTTTTTTGCAGGATACTTGCTTCTATTTTTTCCATCGAGTATTTCATCATCCCCGCTTGTTTCGATGGCTGCATAGCGGTCATCACAGGTCGAGTTATCCGACTCCTTGGACTTCTTTCGCCCTCGATTTTCCTGAAACCTTAATTCAAGGATTATTTCTAATCGCAGTTGTTTTCATTATCCCCCTTCATTTTGTCATTTTGGCTTTATTACTAACCACGATGACAATTTGGGCAGTCGTCAATCATCTGGGATTTGAGTTATTTCCGGCTTTCCCCAATCACTGGCTAGGAAAATGGCTAATTAGTGCGACCTATCATTCCATTCATCATCGCAATTATCGGGTGCATTATGGATTATATTTTACCTTCTGGGATAGGCTTTTGGGGACAAACGATTTTAACAACAAACACCAACCGTCCCCTTGAAAATAACGCCATATATTCAAAGTGAGGGCGTATATTTTGCGTTTTCTTAAATTAGACAGAATTACTTATTCCTTTTGGGGTGATAAATTGCTGTAAAAATCAACTTATAAAGTCTGAGATAGGGTGGAACTTCCATCCGGTATTTAATCCCCCATTTTAGTCATCATCCTTCCCTAAGTTATGACGAAGGTTAGGTGGGTTTGAACAAACTACAATGGCCAATTTAACTATTCTTTCGGACAGTTAGGGATTCTAAAAAATTGAGATATCATGTTAATAGCAGTATAGTTTAGGGAGAATTAGAAGGCATGATTTAGGGATGTTACAAAACTTCTTGATTGTTTTCCGGAAGTTCACACAGAGTAATCTGTAGGATACCCAATATTTAGCAGAAAACGACTAGCTTAACAATTTTCTACGGAAAGACAGTGTGTATTGAGGTGATCGAGTCATTCTATGCTTTTTACACGTTCGTGTCCTTGATTAAAATAGGAGAAAGTTGAACAATGGAAGTTATTGTTATTTTTATGGGAATTGCTCTTTATTTAATTTGGGGAGAAGAAAACCAACCCAAGAAAGAGAAACCCAAGGAAGAGTGGCAAGTTGTTGATAAAAAAAGAGTAACGACAGTTGAAGAAAAACCCAAATGATTCTTGTTAGATCAATTTCGGGGTTCTTCTTTGTTAACCCAAAGTTCCCAAAAATTCAGACCTTAAACAAAGACTAAAGGCTTGTGTTTAAACGGTGCAAATGCTTCAGCATCAAACCGATATAAACTTGCGGGTCGCCCCGCCCCTCGTGATGTTTTTTTCCCCGTATCATAGAGAAACCCCAATTTCAATAAACGGGCGCGAAAATTGGAATAATCAGAAAAACCGTCTCCCAAAACGGTTGTATAAAGTTGGTACAAATCTCCCAAAGTAAATAATTCAGGAAGTACATCAAAAGCAACGGGACTATATTCAAGTTTGTTGCGTAGACGTTGATAACCGTATTTCAAGATTTGATTGTGATCAAAAGCCAGTGAGGGAACTTGTTCGAGAGGATACCAAGCAATTCCGGTCACTCCATCAGCAATTAATTCTTCAAACCGAACTAAGGCAAAATAACTCACTGATAAATAACGAATATCATAACTTTCAGGACTTTCACGGGGATCTCGATGCGGCCCCCCAAAAGTATACAGTTGTTCTAAGTATAAGTTATTAACGCGAATTTTCTCCGATAAAATCCGATAAGCAGCATCTTCTAAAGATTCTCCCTGGCGGACAAGGGTTCCTGGAAGACTCCAGCGATCGCGAAACGGATCTTCTTGTCGCATCACCAATAAGACCAACAGACGGTTTTGAGTCGTATCAACTGAAAAAATAATATTATCGACTCCAACTTTGAAGTCTTCGAGGGGATGAGGGGTCGTTTTTTTTTGGCTGCGTCCTGCCATCTAGTTCTGCTTGAGTTACTGATTTACAATTCAACGGTTCAGTCCGATGAAAATCTTACATGAGTCTAAGTTGCTGATGTTAATTTTAACTCTAGCCTAGAACTCGATGAACTGGGTTTCCTCGAATACTAGGTCGAGGACTGATACAAACTATTTTGTTCAATATAGGCGATAATAGCAGGCGTTAAAGTTTCTCGATCTCCATGTTCGCGATAGTTTGATGAAGAAACAGGTAAGCCCGTGATCGAAGCGATCGCCACATTTCCCCCAATTTGTTGTAGCGTTTTGATATTCTCATCCTCAACTTGATAACCAGGTCGAGGAATAACCAACAGGTTAACTTGACTCAGTAATGCTTCTATCTTATACCAATTGGGCATCTGAGCAATTAAGTCGGAACCGACAACTAAATGTAACTCGGCTTCTGGCCAGTATTGTTTAACGCCTTGTACCGTTTCGAGGGTACGACGACTGCTGAGTTCTTGGTGAAGGGCAATGTTATTGTGAGGAATATCCTCAATTAAAATTTTCAGCATGGTTGTCCGATGTTCTATTGCGGTCTGGTGAGACTTAAACGGATTATCAGAAGCCCAAACAACAACTTGATCAAAATGTTGAGATAACCAACTTAAAATTTTTTGATGGCCTGCGGTGGGAGGATCGGCACTGGTACCAAATAGAGCAATTTGCATTGTACACGAGGATAGACTCTGGCATTATATCTTAAAAAAAGCAGGGGCAATTCATAAACTGCCCCGACCTATAAACGATTCTGTTGTTTGAGAAACTGGGTTGTAAAAGTTTAGGACTCTAACGGGGTTTCAATGGGTTCAAATACGGTAAAGTCTTCTTGACCAATATCCCCCACCGCAATACCCGGTAAAGTGGCGAGAACTTCATCGGTACTGGTGACTTGAATTTGAGTTAGACCCGAAATTTGAGAAATAGTTAGTTGGTCAAAGGTTAACCCTTCACCCAAGACAAACAGATCTTGACCGTCTTCGTAGTCTGCAATCAAATCTGTTCCTGACCCTTCAACGAATAAGAAGCGATCACGTCCGTTACCGCCTAACAGTGTATCATTACCCTCATCTCCGGTGATGAAGTCATTCCCTGTACCCCCACTTACGAGGTCATCGTCTTTTCCGGCGAAAATAATATCCTCTCCGTTACCGCCCAGAATTGTGTCTGACCCAGTATTTCCGAAGATAATATCATTTCCATTTCCACCTTCGATGTAGTCCAAATCACTCTCTTGATCGCCAGGAAGTGTACCGCCAAT
This sequence comes from uncultured Lyngbya sp., assembly GCA_964571155.1. GTDB lineage: Bacteria > Cyanobacteriota > Cyanobacteriia > Cyanobacteriales > Microcoleaceae > Capilliphycus. The sequence goes on from CAZNCM010000068.1 coordinate 16,702, forward strand.
ACCACCAAAGATCGAGTCATTTCCGACATCGCCGTAGCAGTTATCATTCCCTTGACCGGCCAAAATTAGATCGTCTTCTCCACCTCCATAGATATTGTCATCCCCATTTAAAGCGGCGAGAAAATCACTACCTTGAAAGCCGAAAATATCCTCGCCTTCATCGGTTCCCAATAGTTCGTTATCATCTTGATCTCCTTCGATAATATTGGTTGTGGTATTGGGTGGACGAACCGGAATTTCGACGTCAACGGCAGGAACGGGGGGTTCTGGGGTTTCGCCGTCATCATCACCGTCATCGTCGTCATCATCATCACCATCATCAACGGGAGGTTCTTCCTCATCATCATCGTCGTCATCATCACCATCATCAACGGGAGGTTCTTCATCATCATCGGGTAAGGGGGGAATTTCAGGAATAATAAACGGTGACACTTGCAACTCAAAACTGCTTTCGGCTTCGGCTTCCCCATCACTAGCAACGACGGTAACATTAAACGTTCCTGCATTCACAGGTGTTCCGATAATCAACCCAGTATTTTCATCGAGAGTTAATCCCGCAGGTAAATTCGGACTGCTAAAGGTTAGCGGATCATTATCGTCATCGTTGAAATTATTGGAAACATTGAGGTTAAAACCAATATTAACTTCTCCGGTTTGACTGGGAATTTCTTCAGCCACAACAGGAGGAATATTTTGTTGTTCAATAACGGTCAAGCTAGCGGTTTGGAAGGTTTGACTAAAGGCAGTTGTTTGACCCGTTTGAGTCACATTGGCAAAGGTTCCGCTTTCTCCAAAAGTACCATCCCAAGCAAAGAATGTAATTGCCCGTTCAAGGGTGCCTGTAAACTCACCGCTTGCAATAAAACGAATTTGGAAGGTTGCACTCAAGAGTAAAGCATTTTCTTGAGAAACGCCAGTAATCTCGATCCAACTTTCGCCATTATTGCTAGAATATTGCCAACTTCCATTTGTGTTATCAACCCCTGCGATCGCAATGCCAACTTGATCATCATCACTATCGCGGCTAATTTCCCCAACAAACTCACCGATAGAAATTCCCGCTAAGTTATCGGGGTTAGAAAGGTTTTCCAATTCTCCTAAACTCAAGTCTTCAGGAATATCTTCTGAGAAAACTGGGGCGCTATTTTGAGGAGTAATTGAGTAAGCTGTTGTGGTGCCGCTAACTTCGTTACTAACAATAAGTTGCGGGTTTTCTCCGGGTACAAACGTAATCCCTTCGGGGGCGAGATCACCAATGGCGGCTAATTGTTCGGGGGTCGGTGCGGGATCTCCCTCTTCATCAACGTCAAATTCTACTGAGAAATCACGGAGATTAATGTATTGGAGAAACTGGGGTTGAGTCGGGTTACTAATATCATAGGAAAGAATCCCGCCCATCCGTTCTAAACTGATGAAAGCGTAAGGTTTACCGTTAACTTGTCCTACAACAACGCCTTCGGGTTCGCCCCCTTTATCGTTACTGCGGTTATCAAATTCGTTGACATCTTCGTTGGTATTAAAGAAGTCGGGGAACTGTTGGGCAATAATTCGTTCAAATTGATCGCCACTATCAAACACTAAGTTTAAACCGTCTTCTGTGGGTTCCCAAATCGAAAAAGATCGCGCACCAAAGGCATAAAGTTGGTCATAGTCGCCATCGTTGTCTGTATCTCCGAGGGTGGTTGTAACTTCCAAGCGCCCTAAATTTTCATCAAGTTGTAAGTCTGCGGCGTTGGGGAAAGCGGTTGGATCTAGAGTTAGTTCTCCAACATCGGTTTCTTCGCTAAACGTGTCATAGTCGCGACTATCGCCTTCATTCGCAGTCACAACGTAGGTTGTTCCATCCACTGCATAGGTTGCGATCGTATCGGGCTGATACATCCCAAACAGGTTAGGATAGGTGGTGATATTAATTTCCCCGTCTCGGTCACTGGCATCAAGAGGAAATTGGCTATGATCTTTGAAGCCAAGCGGGAAAATATCTGTGACTGTACTGCTGGCAATATCCAGAACGGCGATCGCATTATTTTCTTGCAAACCCACATAAGCAGTGGTTGAGTCTGGAGAAACGGCGATAAACTCCGGTTCGACGTCTTGGGCGACGGTTGCATTCGGCCCAAAAATTCGGACTCCGGCTTGTTTTAACTCGTCTATTTGGTCGTTAAAAGCGGTAAAGGTGGCGGTTGTAACTTCGCGAGTGGCAACGTCAATAATACTAATTGAACCTTCTGGGTCAACAGTATAATCAGCATTGGGTTCGCCTTCGTTGGCAACTAAAATGGTGCTACCATCAGGAGTAAACGTAACCATATCCGGTAACGCCCCGACTGTAATAGATTCACCTTGAATATTTCCCTCAGTATCGAGGAAAACAATTTGACCCGGATCTTGACCAACAGCCGCCTCCACGACAACAGCAACTAACTCTCCAAAGATCGCCACGCTGTTAACAACGGCGCCAAAGTTTGAGAGGTCAACCTGTTGGAATAATGTGGGTTCTTGGGGGTTGGAAAAGTCGATAATATCGAGACTGATATCGGCGTTATTGGTAACAAATGCCCGTTGAGTTGTACTATCAAAAGCGTTAATTTGGCTGGCGGAGTCGGCGAATATTCCCGTTGAAAACCTTCCTTGAAACTCTAGTACATCTTCTAGCGGTTGAGGTTGGGGGGGTTCGGGGGGAGGCGTTTCTGTTTCTACTTGTTGAATGCGTTGATCTTGTTCTGGGGGTGTATCTTCTTGGGTAAATGCGGGTGTATTTTCGTCATCATCCGCCGGGAAGGTTTCAGCTAAAAATTCGGCCAAAGCATCTTGTTCGGTACCGTCTTCGGCAAAGGTTTCTAAGTTTGTTTCAGGGGCGGTTTGTTCAATTAAATTAACCCGATTTTCTCCAAACAATGGGAAGGGATAACTATCGCCACCGTTGGCTAAAAACCCTAACGTGACTAAACGAATTTCGCGGCTTTCATCCCCGACAATTTCCCCATTTTCAACAACGGTATCAACAACATTCCCCTCGTTATCGACAATTTCTAAACTAACTATTCGTTCCCCTTCTGTTGCCACACCCGTTGCATTTTGGTTTTCATCCCGTTCAAATTCTATCGCTTGTTGAGTCGGGTCGTAAGTAAACCTTAAACCCCCCACCTGGGGAAACTGTCCGGGCGTCGAACCGGGGGCGACTGCTGCAACACCATGTTCTAGAATTTGTTTGAGTTCTTCTGCGGTTACAGTTAACAGCGATAAATCATTATTAAACCGCAGGGAGTTTTCGATATCAAGCTGAGAAATTTCCCCTTCTTCTTTTACACCGGGAATGGCTTGGGGAGGAAGTTTCACTAACTCATCACTTACACCACCGGGCGGAATAAATGCCACCCCAATATTATCGCGAATTCCGCCGCTATTTTTAATCGAAACCACAACATCTTCATCGTATTCTTGGGCAATATCCAAGTTTGCATCTGCAACTAAATTCCCCAAATTTGTTTCTTGAGTGCGAACATCTCCGCGAGTTCCGTTCAGGAAAACCTCTGTTAAACCGAAGACATTCCCCTCTTTTTCTTGAATAATTTCATCAATTGCCGAAGTCACTGCAACAATAGTCGGATCGGCGAATTCTGCGGGATTGACATCTTCGCCATAAACCCGATCCACTCCGGCTTCATCGGTGGCATAGACACCGCTTTTTTCCCCAATTCCGGTAATAACTCCATTGGCATCAAAATCAGCAATTAACCGCCCGACATACTGATAACTTCCATCGGTATTAATCACATAAACAGGTTCATTGCTGGCTGAGGTTTTCTCAATTGGATAGGGGCCTGCTGCGGTGTCACCTTCTCGCAAAATATCGTCTTCGTTGGCGAGTATTGTATTAGAACCTCCCGCAATGATAATATCAACATCGGTGAGCAATTCTGCGAGTTGTTCTTCAACGGAAATTTGCTGCATATGAGCCGCTAAAATGATTTTATCAATCCCCTGATTGACCAGTTCATCGACAGCAGGTTGAATGGTTGCGGCGAGGGCGTTAATATCATCAGGATCGGGCGGCGTAACGGTAATACCGCCGATATTGGCAATAGCAGGTAAGCGAGGCGTAGTGGCACCGACAACCCCAATGGATTCGCCGTTGACTTCAAAAATGACACTATCGGTAATTGTGTTCGGTTGGGGGGCTTCTGCGGGGTCTACGACCAATTCGGCTAAATCGGGTTCGCCCGTAAAATCGAGGTTGGTGGAAAGATAGGGAAAAGCTGTTCCCGGATAACCGCCTTCTGGTATTCCAGGCCCGGTAATTTCTGCGTCGGGTCGGATCAGGGTATTTAAGGCGCCGGGGCCGAGGTCAAATTCGTGGTTGCCGATGGCTGCGGCTTGAAAACCGAGGGCGTTGTTAATTAAAATATCGGCTATTCCGGGTTCGCCGTATATCTCCCGACTGGTATTAAAAAATGGCCCTGCGATAAAAATATCACCGGATGTGAGTTTCAGGGTATTTTCAAATTCGGGATCGG
>CAZNCM010000069.1:0-3473 GCA_964571155.1 uncultured Lyngbya sp.
CCTGGGCTTGCTTGTCAATTAAGGCTGAGTCCTGACTAATAGCTTGCGCTGTTAGTTTACCAGAAAGTACAGCACCTTCCATACTACCCAGATATCGTTGCATCGTATAATCCCCAGTTAAAAAGAAATTGGGAATTGGTGTGACTTGAGAAGGACGACAAGCCTGAGCGCCTGGAATGGCTTTATACACCGAACGAGGCGTTTTCACCACATGAGACTTCAACAATTTCGCCTGATGAGGAATTTGTTCGGGAAATAATTTTTCCAATTCTGCCATCGTGACTGCGACAATCTCCTCATCGGACTTGCCGATCCAGTCTTTGGCTGGCGCTAGAACCAACTCTAACATTGAACGATTGGGGTCAGAATAAGCCTTGCAAGTATTACTCATATCTGCATAGACACTCAGAAGCGGCGATCGCGAAAACAGCAGATGATCGATATCAGTCAGCTTGCGATCAAACCACAGATGCACGTTAATCACCGGAACGCCCTCTAAACCCTCTAGCTTTTGAAAATAATCCAATTGCTGCCAAGGTTCAGGTAACATCAATTTCAGCGGATCAACAGGCATCGCCGAAACATAAGCATCAGCTGTCAATACTTCGTCTGATCCGCCCACCTGAAAGCCACTGATGCTAGTATCGGCATTCAATAAAAACTTTCTAATCGGTGAGTTGAGTCGGACTTCACCCCCTCGCTCCGTAATATAATCTACAATCGGCTGACAAAGGCGTTCGGTGGGTGAACCATCCAAAAACGCCATCTTCGAGCCATTTTTTTCTTGTAGAAAGCGGTTGAGTGCCGTCAGAATAATGGTTGCTGAAATCTCATCCGGGTTAATAAAGTTAAGAGCTTTTGACATGGCGATAAACACTTCCTTCTCAACCCGAGGCGGAACATTTTGCTGTTCTAGCCACTGGGAAAAAGAATACTTATCCATCTCCTCAACGTACTTCTGCCCCTGAATCATCGCCGGAATTAATCCCAAACCAAACCGGATCTTCTCCGGCCAGGTGAGCATATTATTATTACGCAGGATCGCTATCACTCCATTAATCGGAGCAGGCAGATCGGGAAAATCGAACCGAGAATAGGTGCCTGGCTTTTCCGGCTGATTAAAAATCATTGAGTGTTCTTTCCATTGCAGCCGATCCTCGATTCCGAGTTCTTTAAAAAGCTGCAACATATTCGGATAGGCACCGAAAAAAATGTGCAAACCCGTTTCGTACCAGTCCCCGTCTTCGTCTTTCCATGCAGCGACCTTGCCACCCAATACATCTCGCCGTTCTAAAAGAATGGGGGTATGACCCAAATCCGTGAGATATTTGGCACAAGATAAGCCTGCTAAACCTGCTCCGGCGATCGCAACTCGCATTGATAACCTTATAGTCTATGTGCTTGTGTTTTGTTCTCATTATACTTTACATCTTGTTACATTCAAGGTGGAGATTTATTTGGAGTTCAGAAGTTGGGAAAATAAAAAGGTGGGGAGATGGGGAGGTAGGGTGCAGGGGGAGATGGGGAGATCTTGCCATATGAGCTCTTGCCTTTTACCTTTTGCCATATGAGCTCTTGCCTTTTAGCTTTTACCTTTTAGCTTTTACCTTTTAGCTTTTAGCTTTTGCCTTTTGCCATATGAGCTTTTGCCTTTTGCCTTACTTGACGCGATAAAATAGATAATCGGACAACCAAGCCAAATCGAAGCACATAAGGAGAAAACCAACGCATGGGTAGAGTAGTCGGCATTGACCTGGGGACAACCAACTCTGTGGTCGCTGTCATGGAGGGCGGAAAACCTATCGTGATCGCCAATTCTGAAGGAATGCGGACAACCCCATCCGTCGTTGGTTTTACCCGAGAAGGGGAACGCATCGTTGGACAGATGGCCAGACGACAAGCCATTTTAGATCCACAAAACACCTATTTTGGGGTGAAGCGGCTGATGGGAAATAAATACACGGATCTCAACCCCGCCTCCAAACGAGTTCCTTACACCGTTCGTCGTGATGAAGTCGGCAATGTCCGCATTCGTTGTCCTCGGTTGAAAAAAGACTTTGCACCCGAAGAAATCTCAGCAATGGTTTTGCGAAAGTTAGCCGAAGAAGCCACCCGTTATCTCGGCGAAGAAGTCACCGGGGCTGTGATTACTGTTCCTGCCTACTTTAACGACTCTCAACGCCAAGCCACCCGTGATGCTGGACGAATTGCCGGACTTGATGTCAAACGCATCCTCAACGAACCGACAGCCGCCTCTCTAGCTTATGGCATGGAAAAACGCGAATATGAAACCATTCTCGTCTTCGACTTAGGTGGAGGCACCTTTGACGTTTCTATCCTCGAAGTCGGCGATGGTGTGTTTGAAGTCAAAGCAACCAGTGGCGATACTCAACTGGGAGGAAATGACTTTGACCAAAAAATCGTTGATTGGTTGGCCGATCAATTTCTCGAACAAGAAGGAGTCGATCTCAGACGCAACCGCCAATCTCTACAACGGTTGACTGAGGCCGCCGAAAAAGCCAAAATTGAACTTTCCGGGGTCGGTGTGACAGAGATTAACCTACCGTTTATTACCGCCACCGAAGAAGGGCCGAAACATCTCGACTATCGATTCACTAGAGGCGAATTTGAAGGATTATGTGCCGACTTGGTTCAACGTCTGCGTCGGCCAATTAAACAGGCTTTAATGGATGCCAATCTTCGTCCCGATCAAATTGATGAAGTTGTATTAGTGGGCGGTTCAACCCGAATGCCGATGGTGCAACAAGTGGTTTACAGTCTCATTGATCGCGAACCCAATCAAGGCGTTAACCCCGATGAAGTTGTCGCCGTCGGCGCTGCTATTCAAGCCGGAATTTTAGCCGGAGAAGTGCGAGATATCTTACTGTTGGATGTCACACCTCTATCTATTGGTTTAGAAACGATTGGTGGGGTAATGAAAAAACTCATCCCTCGTAATACCACCATTCCCGTGCGACGTTCAGATATTTTCTCCACCTCTGAAAATAACCAAACTTTAGTCGAAATCCATATCTTACAAGGAGAACGAGAATTAGCCAGCGATAACAAATCCTTGGGTAAATTTAAACTCACCGGAATTCCGCCCGCCCCTCGGGGTGTTCCTCAAGTTCAGGTTTCTTTTGATATCGATGCCAATGGGATCTTACTCGTGACGGCTTTAGATAAAACCACTGGACGAGAACAAAGTGTCACCATTCAAGGCGCATCCACCCTCTCTCAAGAAGAAGTCAACCGCATGATCCAAGAAGCGGAACAATTTGCCGATCAAGACCGACTTCAACGTGAACGAGTCGAAAAACGCAACCGCGCCCAAGCCTTGACTTATCAAGCAGAACGACAACTACGAGAAGTCGCCCTAGACTACGGAATGCAGTTTGCCCAACGTCAGCGAGGACGGATTGAAACCTTAATTCGGGCTTTGCGTGATAGCCTGGAACGAGATGACGATCGCG
>CAZNCM010000069.1:3536-5900 GCA_964571155.1 uncultured Lyngbya sp.
ACGCACGTTTTCAGGCAGCGATCGCCGTCGGGAAGAACGATATGACTACCGCGACTATCCCCCTCGTTCAGAACCTTTAGACACAGGTCGATCCCCCAAACGTTATTACCAAAGTGATGACTGGGATGAAGAAGAAGATGATTGGCTCTAAAATTTTTTAGAGGAATAAATTCGGTCGATACTCTCAACTTAAAACGCAAAACTTAATCAACCCAATCATGCAAAACTTTCGTAACTATTATCAAATTTTAGGCGTTCCCAAAGACGCAACTTTAGAAGAAATTAAAAGAGTCTATCGCCGACTCGCCAGACAATATCACCCCGATCTCAATCCGGGCGATAAAGAAGCTGAGGAAAAATTTAAAGATATTGGGGAAGCTTATCACATTCTTTCTGACCTTGAAAAGCGGGCGCAATATGACGAATATAGTCAATTCTGGAAACAAAAAGGATTTCAAGGTCGCAAAAGTTCTCCTTTTTCGGGTTTAAAAACTTGGGCTAATAAATCAACAAATGGTCGCACTCAGACTCAAGAGGTTGATTTCGGAGACTATGCCGATTTTAATGCTTTTATCGATCAATTATTAGGACGACGACGAGAAGTCAGAACGGTTAACGCAGATGCACCTCGGGTCGCTTCTTCTGATCCCTATCGTTCTCTTCGCACGAAAGCCGTTTATCAAGCCGATTCTCGGGAAGCAAAACGCGATATCGAAGCCCGACTCACTTTACCCTTAGAAAAAGCGTATACAGGCGGATCTGAACGCATTCGTTTAGAAGATGGGCGCAGTTTAGAGGTTAATATGCCTTCTGCAATGATCACAGGTCAACGCATTCGTTTGAGAAATCAAGGCATTGGAGGCGGGGATTTATATCTGAAAATTAATGTTGTACCTCATCCGTATTTTAAACTCGAACGCTCCGATATTTTTTGTGAAGTTCCGATTACTCCGAGTGAAGCCGTTTTAGGAAGTGAAATCGAAGTTCCGACTTTAGATGGTTGGGTGAAAATGAAAATTCCGCCGGGTGTAATATCCGGTAAACGATTACGTTTAGCCAATAAAGGTTATCCGACCGGAACCGGAAAACGAGGCGATCAATTAGTTGAACTGCAAATTGTTGTTCCTCCAGATCCCAGTCCTCAAGAAAAAGAATTATATGAAAAGTTACGCCAAGTTGAAGCGTTTAAACCCCGCAAAGATTTACCTGTCGATCTTTAATTTGGGCTGGCTGAAAAAATAAATAAGGAGGCTATTAATAACCTCCCTATCTTAAGATCGTTTGATCACTTGAAATTTGTTTTTAGACCGTTGCGAGTTTTTGCGTTTTCTCTTTGAGGGACTTCATTAGCTCATCATAAGGCTGAACAAACTTATCAATTCCTTCTTCTAGAAGTTCAGACATGACTCGATCTAAATTGATATCAATATCAGGCTCTTGCAAACTTTCCATCAATTGATAAGCTTGATCCACATCCGTTTCTATTTGATCACCAGAAGGATGACAATGATCCGCACAAGCTTTTAGAGTTTCGAGAGGGACTGTATTGACTGTATTTTTCCCCACCAATTCATCGATATACATGACATCGCTGTATTCAGGGTTTTTTGTACTGGTACTCGCCCACAGTAAGCGTTGAATATTTGCACCTTTTTCTTCTAATGCTTTCCACCGTTCACTCCCGAAAATTTCTAGGAATTTTTGATAGGCAATTTTAGCATTAGCAATTGCTACTTTACCTTTGATCTGACTCAAACGTGCTTCTTCGTTTAAGTTTTCAGTCCCAATCTTTTTAATTCTTTCATCAATTAACTGATCAACTTTCACATCGATTCGACTGAGAAAGAAACTTGCGACTGAAGCAATTGAATCAATGGGTTGATTATTCTTAACTCGTGTCTCTAATCCCCGAATATACGCTTGAGCCGCTTCTAAATAGCTGTCTACGGAAAATAACAGCGTCACGTTAACATTAATGCCTTCAGAAATAACCTGTTCTACTGCCGGAATTCCCTCGGGAGTTCCCGGAATTTTAATCATTACATTCGGGCGATTAATTTCGTTAAAATAGCGTCGAGCTTCTGAAATTGTTTTTTGAGTATCTCGCGCCAGGTTGGGTGGGATTTCGATGCTAACGTAACCATCTAATCCCTGAGTTTCATCATATATGGGACGAAAGGTATCACAAGCATTGCGAATATCGTCAAAAATTAAGTGAGTGCAAATTTCTTCCACAGATTGATTATTCTCAATCCCTGCTTTGATATCAGCATCATAACTTTCATTTCCGATAATAGATGACTTGAAAATAGCCGGATTGGAAGTGATTCCTCGGATGTTGAGATGTTTGATTAAATCTTCGAG
>CAZNCM010000069.1:5910-19806 GCA_964571155.1 uncultured Lyngbya sp.
CCAAATACTTTGATTGTACTGGCGAATTTCTGCAATATGATTCGTAGCCATAATTAATTTTCTCCTATTTTGTCAATTGTTCAACAAACTTTTCACTTCTTACAAAAAAGCGATCATCAAGTTAGTTTTTGTTCTGTACCACTAACACCGAACAAGGCGCATGGTGAACGACATGATTACTCACACTTCCGAGAAAAGCTTCTTCTAAACCTGTGCGACCTGTACGACCTACCACAGTTAAATCTGCATTCCATTCCTGAGCTGTTTTACAGATGAGTTCGCCGGGATTTCCCCGAGATGGAATACATCTGTATTGAGCATAAACTCCTTGTTTCTCAGCAACTGTTTGATAGTTATGTAGCCAGCTCTCTGCTTCTGCTCTCGATTTTTTTATCTCTTGTTCAGTCGCTTGTAATACCTCTGTTTCCCTCATGGAAGGATACATTCTCATCATGGGATATAAACTGGTTCCTGTTGGTGCTTCTACGGGCGGTACAGTTGGCATTTGTTCCCACCTTTGTGTACAAAAAATCAGCAGTAATTCTGCTCTTTGAGTATGAGCAATATTTAAAGCTTCTTCAAATACATCTTCTCCTTGAGAAGATCGATCTAATGCAGCTAATACTTTATGATAACTCATAATATTAGACCTTTTTTCTAACGTGCATAAATTCAGCGTATTGACTTGCTTAAACTTTTAAAAATCTATTATTAATAAATTTAACATCAAAAACAAGTAATATCTTCTATCACAAGATGGAGATCTATATATTTCTATAAAATGAGAGTAGATTCAAAAAATATTCCTATTTAAAGATGCAAATTTATCCGTAAAATGATATAATTAAGTTAACTTAATAAAAGCTGTCTTCAATCATATTGATTTTTGCTCTCAAAAAAATCCCCCAAAAGTATTAGGTAAATCTCTATCTGGAGATAGAAAAATATAACGATTAATAAATTTATAATAAAAGTTATCCCTAAAATCTATAACTAACAACGATACAAAGGATCAGAAATGAATCAAAGATCTGATTAATACGTTCTACAAGGGAGTTATTTTAGCTCTCCAGTCCATTTAAACCTTTTTATTCAACCCCTTTTTAAAATGATTATCTGTCCTCTCTGTTCGGGAGAATTAACTCGTCATGTTTGTCAGCAGACAATCTGTTGGTTTTGCTTAAACTGTCGGCAAACATTCTCAGACTGTTTAGTAGCCCGATACAACTATCAGTCTTTAGATTTAGTTGCGAATCCAAAAGTTGCTTCAAATTTGATTACTTCCAAAACAATAAATCATTCTTCTTCCTCTAAAAAGTTAGCCTCATAACAGTCAAAAGTTTCACATTTTATTTTTTTAGGTTAACCCCAAATGACCCCAACTCAAGAACAACAAGAACAGCTAGATATACGCTGGACAAGCTCCCATTCAGCAGAAGAAAATCTGAACAAACTTTCCGTCGAAACTAACCAGGGACTCTCCGGTTCTACGGTCAAAAAAAGACAAGAAAAATACGGCCCAAACCGTTTACAAAAACTCAAACACCGCAGTGCTTGGCAAATCTTCATCGATCAATTTAAAAGTCCAATTATTGGGCTATTAGCGGTCGCTGCCATTCTCTCCTTTTCCTTTCAAGATTGGGTGGAAGGGGTGGCAATTATTATCGCAATTCTTTTAAACACTGTGATTGGCTTTTTTACCGAATTAAAAGCCGTCAATTCGATGGAGTCTTTGCAAGAACTCAGCCATACAAAAGCCAACGTTCGACGGGATGGAAAAGTTCAAGAAATTTCTGCTGAAGAACTTGTTCCCGGTGATATTGTTGTTCTTGAAAGTGGGGATTTAGTTCCGGCAGATGTGCGAGTTTTAGAAGCATCAAAACTGCAAGCAGATGAGTCGGCTTTAACCGGAGAATCCGTTCCCGTCAGTAAAACAACAGAAGCATTAGAAGGCGATCTTCCCCTGGCTGAACGTACAAATATGTTGTTTAAAGGAACAGCAATTACACGGGGTTCGGGCGAAGGAGTTGTGATCGCAACCGGAATGAAGACCGAACTTGGTCATATTTCCTCAATGACGGCGCAAGCGGAACAAGAATCTACCCCCTTAGAACAGCGACTTGATAAACTCGGTCAAAATTTAATTTGGGTAACATTAGTTGTGGCTGCACTGGTGGCGGGAGCCGGAATTATTGGGGGAAAAGAATTATTTTTAATGATTCAAACCGCCATCGCTTTAGCTGTTGCAGCAGTTCCCGAAGGACTTCCAATTGTGGCAACCGTCGCCCTGGCGCGAGGAATGTGGCGCATGGCAAAACGCAATGCTTTAATCAACCGTTTATCAGCCGTAGAAACTTTGGGAGCCACCAATATTATCTGCACCGATAAAACCGGAACTTTAACCGAAAATCGCATGACTGTAGCGCAAATTGCGTTGGATTCTGGGATTGTAAAAGTGAGCGGGGAAGCCTTAGAAATTGAGGGAGAATTTACCCAAGACGAACAATCAATAAATCCTCAAGAAAACGACCGTTTGCGCTCCCTCTTAGAAGTGGGAGTTTTGTGTAATAAAGCCAGCTTACCCCAATTTAACGAACACAAAGATAAACCCACTGGCGATCCGATGGAAGTCGCCCTATTAGTTGCCGGAGCAAAAGCAGAGCTTCGCCGCCAAGAACTCTTAGAAACCCATTCTGAAGTGCGGGATGTGCCATTTGATTCCGATACAAAAATGATGGCAACCATTCACGAAGACGAACAAGGTTATCGTTTTGCAGTTAAAGGTGCTCCCGAGTCTATTCTGGATGTTTGTACCCAACAATTAACCTCAGAAGGCGTTGAAGATTTAAGCGAAGACGACAAAAATGGTTGGCGGGAACGCTGCGATCAATTGGCAAAAGAAGGATTAAGAATTCTCGCATTTGCTTCTAAAAATACAGACAATTCGGAAGCGGAACCCTACGAAAATCTTACCCTTTTCGGCGTAGTGGGATTACTCGATCCCCCCCGAGAACAGGTGAAGAATTCCCTCAAAGCGTGCCACGATGCAGGAATTCGAGTGATCATGGTGACAGGCGATCAACCCGTTACCGCCCGTAATATTGGCTTGGCTGTGGGTTTAACTACCGAACAAGAAGCCGAAGCTAGACGTGGCAATGAACTTGCATCTCTCGATAATTTATCTAAACAACAAAAGCAAGAATTACAACAAGTTCCAATTTTTGCTCGCGTTAGTCCTGAACAGAAATTAAATTTAGTCACCCTACATCAACAGCATAATGCGATTGTTGCCATGACCGGAGATGGTGTTAACGATGCACCCGCCTTAAAGAAAGCAGATATTGGCATTGCCATGGGAAAACGGGGAACGCAAGTGGCGCAAGAAGCGGCAGATATGGTATTACAAGATGATGCCTTTTCCAGTATTGTTGCTGCGGTCGAACAAGGGCGGGCAATCTTTGGAAATATTCGCAAGTTTACGCTGTATTTGCTTTCGGGAAATATGGGCGAAATTATTGCGGTGGCTGCAACTTCGTTAGTCGGCGCACCGTTACCGTTATTACCCTTACAAATTTTATTTCTAAACGCTATTAACGATGTGTTTCCGGCGTTAGCTTTGGGCGTGGGAGAAGGAAGTCCTAACCTGATGAAACAAAAGCCCCGCGATCGCAGTGAACCGATTTTACCCCGCCGTCATTGGATGGCAATTGTGCTGTATGGCGTGATTATTGCGCTGACCGTTTTGGGGATATTTTGGCTGTGTTTAACTCGGTTAGGAATGGAGGAAGATAAAGCCGTTACCATCTCATTTTTAACCTTAGCTTTTGGTCGCCTGTGGCACGTTTTTAATATGCGAGATTCTAAGTCTGGACTGTTAAAAAATGAAGTCACAACGAACCGCTATGTCTGGTTAGCATTATTAGTTTGTACGGGTTTACTGTTGACAGCCGTTTATTTTTCTCCCCTAGCAAATGTTTTAAAAATAGTTAATCCCGGTTTGCAAGGATGGGGATTCATTTTAGGCGGAAGTTTAATTCCGTTAGTCCTCGGACAGATACTCAAAGCGATCCTTCCTCAAAAGTGGTTTGCATTGTAAATGAATCTATCCCCAGTCAGTTTTCTTAAGAGCATATTTTCTTTAGGCTAGATGGAATAACTGCAATCAATTCACCAAAATGAGCAATAAAAACTACGAAGAAAAATATACTAAGCCGGACTTACGGCGTGAAATCAAACAAGAAATCATGGAGTCTGACAAAGGCGGAAAACCCGGGCAATGGTCGGCGAGAAAAAGTCAGTTACTCGTACAGGAATATGAAAAACGGGGCGGAGGTTATCAAGGTGAAAAAGATGACGCGGCTCATTCTTTAGAAGACTGGACGGAGCAAAATTGGCAAACCCAAGAAGGGGATGAAAACGCCCGAAAAAATAATCAAACTAAACGGTATTTACCCCAAGAAGTTTGGGAACGTTTGAGCGATGAAGAAAAGCAAGAAGTCGAGGAAAAAAAGCAGTCCGCTTTTCAACAAGGAGAACAATATGCAGAATGGACTCCTGCGGTCAAGCGAGTCATGCGCGAAATTCAACACTCTGATGACTCTCAACTCACCAAGCGAGAACTTTACCAAAAAGCGCAAGAATTAGACATCGAAGGACGCAGTAAAATGGACAAGTCGCAACTTTATGACGCCATAGAAGAAGCGGAAAATTCTCATTAAATAACAACAGGAGGAAGTAGACGACGGGGGAATCGAACTACAACCTCCAATTAAATGTATTCTCTACGCCATATAAAGAGTTTGTTATTTAAAAAAGCTCTAGTTAGAATGACGATAATCAGCATCTACCCAGCAACGAGGTAAACTTTCACCGGAAGGAAAAACAAGTTTTTCTTTCTCCATAAATTCCGGGGGTTGTTCTTCTTCTCCGGCTTGAACTCTGCCTGAAATCTGACTTTTATTCGGGTCAGCCAATGCAGTTACATCTAGAACTTTCACTAAGTTTCCTGTTTGTTTGTTTTCTAAAAAAATCATAGCTTTATCAAGTTTGACTCTACTTTAGAGAGTATCTACGATTTATTAAATTCTGTCATCTATCTTAAGTCCTATAAAATCTAAATCGCTCGGGATACTCTCTATTTATCCTCTGATACTCTTAATTATTCCCAAGAATGTAAAGCTCGCAACTGGGGAGTCTTTTTCATCTGATGGGCTTGCATTCGGGTCAGAACGTCATCTAAAATTGTTACTGCTTCCTCAATAAACGGCCCTTTATTTAACATCACACATTCCGAACGTTGCGCCATCGCCGCATCAGTAACTTCTGAGCGTGAAGGAATTCCGGTTTTCGCCAAATTCTCTAAAACTTGAGTTGCCCAAATCACTGGAATATGCGCCGCTTCACACATCCACATAATTTCTTCTTGCATTTCTGCTAAACGTTGATAGCCAATTTGAACGGCTAAATCCCCCCGAGCAATCATTACCCCAAAGGGTTGATGACCTGCCGCTTGAACAATCAATTCCGGTAAATTTTTAATGGCAACTTGAGTTTCAATTTTAGCAATTAAACCAATTTGATGACCGGGATTTCTCGCTTCTAACTCCTGCTGCAATCGCTTAATATCCGAGGCTTCTTGTACAAACGAATATCCAATAATATCGGTATGAGAGGCAATAAAATCCAAATCTTTTAAATCTTTTTCAGTCAAAGCATCAAAATAAACTTCCGTATCGGGAAAGTTCATTCCTTTATCATTTTTGAGCTTTTCTCCCTTTTCCAATCGGGCTTGAATCACCTCTAATACTACACCGTCTTCCCGAACGGATTCCACCCGAGTTCCGAGTTGACCATCATCAATCCAAACCGTATCTCCTTCTTTAACTTGATCGAGAATTTCGGGAATTGTACAACGGGTTTGAAAGGGAAATTCGCCATTAGCCTCGGGTTTATTTTTACTCATAAAAAAGTGATCGCCTAAATGTAAGCGATTTTCATTTTCTGGAGTAATTACATCGGCGGTGCGAGGTTGAATTCCGCCCAAATCCATCAATAATTTACAGGATTTTCCCGTTTCTGATTCTGCCCAATGCAAGTTATCAATCATCGCTTCCCATTCTTTAGGGCTATCATGGGCGCAATTAATTCGGACACAATTAACTCCCCGCTGCAAAATTTTGACAAAAAATTCATAATTTTGTGCCGCATCGGAGGGTAAAGTTACCATAATCCGCACGCGACGTTCTGATGATGACTTTCCTAAAAGTTCTTGAGTTTGACGGTCAAGCAAGCGTTCTCCGCGAAAAAATGTACGAGTAGAAGGAGGTTTCGGTAACTTCTCGGGGTCAGCTTGACAAATCGTTCCCAAAGCAGCAATGGTTGCATCTAAATTTTCCATTACTCGACCTTCACAACGTCCCAATGAAGACAAGCCTAAAGGCATTAATGCTCGTTGAATATGTCGTAAATCATGGCGTCTTAAAATTAGATAGTGAGCCAGATTTAATGCACTAATTTTAAATGCTCGTTGAGTAATATTAGGTCGCCATTTTTCATAGAGTTCTCTACCTTCTTGTTCAACAGACTGCCGCAACTCCTGTAGCGTCTTTAGCAAAATTGTTAAATTTGTATTTTCCACACAAAACCCCTATTATTTTTATCAATTTACTTTTAGGGTATCATTTGATTCTCATTTAATTCTTGTTCCTATAGATAGATTTTAAATGAGTTATTCTCTATTTTTTTGCTATTGGATATAAAACTCTATCTCTCGAAAGATGTCATTCTGCAACTCTTATTCTTAAGGTAGAGATCGATCTACAGTATTCAAAACTGAATACACAGAGGCAGTTTGATTTTCGGCTTTATAAAAAAAATTCATTTTTACACGTTGATCAAATATACAATTAAGATTTTTTGAGGGTGAGCCATCTTTAAAATAGAAGTTGATACAATATACCTAATCATTAAAATTAATTTGATAGCGGAGAATAATGAAATCGCATAATAAATTAATTATCGGATTGATCTTAATATTTTTTATCGGTTTATCTCTGACTCAGACTTTAGTACATCTGTTAACTCAAGCCTGGTGGTTTGAGAGTGTTGACTTTTCCGACGTTTTTTGGACGAGACTCACTTGGCAAGTGATCATCTGGATCGGAAGTTTTGCTCTTTATGCCTTATTTTTAACCGGAAATTATGGGTTAGCTCTACATTTAACTCGAAAATATTCGTTTCGATTTTTAGAAGGAACCGACTTAGAACCTTATACCCGTAGCTTTGCTAATGCAATTGCAGGGGTTGTTATTTTCCTAATTGCGTTGAATGCTGCTGAGAGTAGCGTGTCCGCTTGGGAGACTATTTTAAAATATTTGAATGCGACCAATTTTCAGATAGAAGATCCAATTTATCAGCAAGACATTGGCTTTTATTTATTCAAACTTCCCCTTTATGAAGGCATCCATGATTGGTTAATTGTACTTTTTTGCATTGGTTTAATCTTATCAATTTTAGTCTATATTCTCAAGAGTAATTTTAGAAATCTCCGTCACTGGAATACTGTACTCAATCATGGAGTTAAAACTCATATTAGCCTGCAAATTGCAGCCATTGCTATTCTCGTCGCCTTTGGATTTTGGCTCGGACGGTACGAACTGCTTTATGAGTCCGATGGTCTCGTTTATGGAGCCGGATATACTGACGTTAATGCTCGGATTTTTGCCTACTGGATCATGAGTATTCTGGCGATTGGTTTAGCCGCACTTTCTATCTTTTCCATCTGGCGAAATACCCTGATTCTTCCCCTTTATGGAATTGCCATTTATTTCATTGCATTTATTGGTGTTAACGAAATTTATCCCGGTTTTGTGCAGAAATTTGTTGTCAATCCTAACGAACTCGAAAAAGAAACACCCTACATTCAACATAACATTGAATTAACTCGCAGTGCCTATCAGTTAGCAGGAGTACAACGGCAAGATTTCCCCGCAGAAACTCAACTCGATAGTCAAGCATTACAAGACAACGAAGCCACCATTCGTAATATTCGCCTTTGGGATTATCGACCCCTTCTTAGTACCTATCGCCAACTGCAAGAAATTCGACTCTATTATCGATTTAATGACGTTGATATTGACCGCTATACTCTCGATGGAAACTACAGACAAGTGATGTTAGCTCCCCGAGAATTAGTTTATGAACAGCTTCCCGAAAAAGCAAAAACTTGGGTCAATAAACGCTTAAAATATACTCACGGTTACGGTTTGGTAATGAGTCCGGTTAATCAAGTCACTCCCGATGGTTTACCCGTTTTATTTATTAAAGATATTCCCCCGGATTCTCAAGTAGACCTTCAAATCACCGAACCCGCAATTTACTACGGTGAAAAAACAAACACCTACATTTTCACGGGAATGGATACTCAAGAATTTGACTATCCTCGCGGGGGTGAAAATGCCTTTACAACCTACGACGGAAAAGGTGGAGTTCCCCTTCCTTCGATTTGGCAACGGCTCGCCTACGCCTACGATTTAAGCAGCTTAAATCTTCTCATTTCCGGTTATTTTACCCCAGAATCTCGCATTCATTACTATCGAAATATTGCCGAACGAGTCAATCAAGTTGCGCCTTTTTTGCGGTTTGATGGCGACCCTTATATGAGCGTTGTTGATGGAAACTTGCAATGGATTATTGATGCTTATACCGTCAGCGAACGCTATCCCTATTCCGAACCGATTCTAGAAAGTGAAAATGTCAATACAATTTTAGATAGCGAAAGTCTGCGGCAAATTGCGGGGGGAGACGTTAACTATATTCGCAATTCTGTTAAAGTCGTCGTTGATGCGTTTGACGGCACAATGCGGTTTTTTGTAGTCGATGAAACCGACCCCCTTTTGACAACCTACCGCAAGATTTTTCCAAAATTATTTATTCCCAAAGACTCCATTCCAGAAGATATCAAAGATAATTTTCGCTATCCCCTGGATTTATTCACCATTCAAGCGCAAATGTATCTTTCCTATCACATGAGCGAGGCGCAAATCTTTTACAATCAGGAAGATTTGTGGCGTTTCCCCACCGAAGTATATGAGGGAAACAAACGGTTAATGGAACCCTACTATTTAATTTTGCGTTTACCCGAAGGTGAAGGCGAAGAATTTGTGCTAATTCTCCCCTTTACTCCCGTGAATAAAGATAACATGATCGCTTGGATGGCAGCCCGTTCCGATGGGGAAAACTACGGTAAATTACTCCTCTATGAATTCCCGAAACAAAAGTTAGTTTATGGCCCCAGTCAAATCGAAGCCCGCATCGATCAAAATCCCGAGATTTCCCAACAACTAACCCTCTGGAGTCAAGAAGGTTCAAAAGTGATTCGGGGCGATTTATTAGTCATTCCCATCGAAGACTCTTTACTTTATGTTGAACCCGTTTATTTACGTGCAGAACAAGGAGAATTACCCGAACTCAAACGAGTCATTGTCGCTTATGGTAAAGAAGTTGTGATGCGAGAAAATTTAGAACAATCTCTTGGCGCAATTTTTGGCGAAGTTGAACAACCCGCCCAACAACAACCTCCACCTGTATCTCAACCTCAACCTACAATTTCTGAGGATATTACCAGTTTAACTGAAGCCGCAATTGAAGCCTATCAAAATGCAGAAGCGGCTCGACGTCAAGAAAATTGGGCAGAATATGGTCAATACAAGAAAGAATTTGAACAAATCTTACAGCAACTCGAACAAAAAACCGGACAATAAAAATAACCTCATCCTCTAGATAGAAGGCGAATTTTTGATAAACACTTAGTCTGAAACTATCAGCATAATATCGCATTTTAAAGTTAATTGGAGAGAGAATCATGGCAAGAGTTGCAATTAATGGATTGGGTCGCATTGGTCGAGCAGTTTTCAAAATTTTACTGGATACTCCCGAGCTAGAAGTTGTTGGTATTAACGATATTATTTCTGCCGATCAACTTGCTTATTTACTCAAATACGATACCGTCTATGGCAAATGTTCTAAAACAGTTGAAAACACTAAAAATAGCTTAATCATCGCTGGTCAAGAATATCCTGTTTATCAAGAAAAAGACCCCGCTCAACTCCCTTGGGGAAAACAAGATCTCAATGTCGATATCGTCTTTGAATGTACCGGAATTTTCACCAAAAAAGATGACTTAGAAAAACATCTACAAGCAGGTGCAAAACGAGTGATTTTATCCGCCCCTCCTAAAAGCGAAGGAATTCCCACCATTGTCAATGGAGTTAATCAAATTTCTGAGTCCGATCAAATCATTTCTTGTGCAAGTTGTACCACCAATTGTATTACCCCTGTCATGGAAGTTATGGGTCGTCGAATTGGGGTAAAAAAAGCCGCAATGACTACAATTCACGCCTACACTGCCAGCCAAGGATTGGTTGACCAACCGAGTAAAAAATGGCGACGGGGACGAGCCGCAGCGGAGAACTTAGTCCCCACTTCTACGGGTGCCGCTCAAGCTACAACTCAAGTGTTAACACAATTTCAAAATAAATTTGATGGATCAGCAGTTCGGGTACCCACTCCTGTCGGTTCAATTACTGATATTACCCTCGTTACCGAACGTTCTACCAGCGTGGAAGAAATCAATAATATTTTCCGAGAAGAAGCAGGTAACGAACAATATCAAGGAATTTTAGGAGCTTCAGAGGATGAACTGGTTTCCTCTGATATTATTGGCGATACTCGCGCTTCTATTGTTGATTTGAGCATGACTCAAGTCATTGATGGAGATTTGGTTAAAGTGATGAGTTGGTACGATAATGAGTGGGGTTATGCGAGCCAGATGGTGCGCCAAGCGGTACAAATGGTTAAACGCATCAAAGAACTACAACCTGCTTAAATATTCGTCAAAATTTTTTGACTGGAAATCCTAAAATCTTTTCCTCTAGGAAGATCCTGATTTGTACTTTGAGGATCTATCCTAGAACTCGATGGGTTACTGATGAAGTTAAAGTTTAAGCTTTTTGAATGGGAAAGGTTAGGAAATATAGAGAGAAAAAAGTAACCCTAGAGACTAAATTTGTGAAGTTCTGATTTTAGATTCCAGAATTTAAACTTTTGAATGGTTTGTTTCTGTAATTATTATTAGGCTGTAACAAATAAAAGTAAACTATTCACCCGATCTTTTCTCATTAAATTGAATTGACGGCTGAATTATTTACTTCTTGATTGTTTGTAATGGAAGGATATATCCTCATGGATTTTTATTTACTGTTAGGTATTGTTGCCGTTGGATTTGCAGCGTATCTATTGATGCAACGTCAACGTTTATTTTACTCTGCTGTCACTGTCTTGGGTATTTTACTCATAACCTTTACTCAGAGTTCGTCTGCTCTAGCAACACCGCTTTTTGGTGCTTTAGGAACTCCTGATAGTGCGCTTCAAACTCCTCAACAAAAACAACTTGATCAACGTTTAAAACTGAATCCGGGTGGCGGTCAATATAGCGGTGTTGAATACGTTAAGAAAGACTGGAAACGGTCAAAAGTGTTGAGTGATCGCCAAATTAGAAAGGCTATTAAATCTGATATTCAAGAAGATTTAGTGGCAATGGTTTCCAATGGTTCCGTGATTCTATCCGGTACGGTTAAAGATAAAAATACAGCTCGGAAAATTGTTAGGGAAGTTAAAGCAATTCCCGGTGTTCACGAAATTACCTTTGAGTTAGGATTAAAGGAAAAAAGTAATCTGTAGAACTTTAAACAAACAGATTAATTAACCTTTTCTCATTCATTTTTTTGACTTTGAAAGACAATATATAGAGGATAAAAACTCTCGTCTTTCAAAGTTTTTTAAACAAAATTAAGAATAAAATCAATAGTTTAGGAGATGATCGTGGCACAACTTACCCAACAAAAATGTGAAGCCTGTACCAAAGATTCAAAACCCGTAACCGAAGAACAAATTAAACAACTTAAACCTGAAATTCCCGAATGGGATTTAATAGACAGTCAAGGCGAAGCTCATTTACAGCGAACTTATCAATTTCCAGATTTTAAAACTGCTTTGGATTTTACCAATAAAGTTGGAAACGCAGCCGAAGCTGAAGGACATCACCCCGCAATTACCACCGAATACGGAAAAACAACGGTTACTTGGTGGACTCATGCGATTTCTGGGTTACATCGGAATGATTTTATTATGGCGGCTAAAACTGATCAGCTTGCTCAAAGTTTCTCATAAACTCTGACTCTAGAATAATTGAGATTAATTAAGCGTTCGCCTACTGTCGGCGAATATTTTTTTTCACGGCTTAAACTCTATTGACTCAAAAATAAATTTGTATTCAACTTTTTTAAAGTCAATTTCGATTATAGGTAGAGCCTTTTTGGAATGGTTAGAAGGCTTGTAATAATTATGTATTATCAGATCTCTTTGGCTCCAGCCCTGACAAACTGGGCATCATACCAAGGGTACGAACCAATCGGCTTGACAGCATTCCGTAAATATGTTACAAACTATATATTAATTGAATTACAGTGATTGACCAATTTTGCGCTGTAAACAGGGGTTAAACTGTGCTAGACTCTTTAGAGTTTTTGTCAATAAATAGAAACAAAATTTTAAGAGTTAAAACTTTATATTGTTATCGATAGAAAGTGAGAAAATTTTCTCATTTTTATCCGGTTGAACTTTCTCATGTTTTGAAGCCGGGTAGATGTTTTGTGCAGGGGAGGAAAAATAAGAGGTGAACCTACTAAAACCGTATCGTTTTCACACAAAGGCGTTTATTGAACGTCAAGCCAACCGCATCCTAGAACAGATGCAAACAACAACAAATTTTGCTCCCAGTTGGCCGTTCGATGGCTCCTTAGTGGCTGACTTTCTCGATTTAGGTATCGTTTGGGATGTGATCAAACCCGATGAACAAGGGGCAATTGCTGCTCGTATTTTACCCGGAGAACGACTGATTGAGATTAACGAAGACATTCTTGACAAACAAAGAGGGTTCATTGAATCTACCCTCGCCCATGAAATCGGTCATTGGGTACTACACGTCAACCATCAAGCCACAACCGCCTGCGAAGAACCCTTTGTTTGTCGCTCCCAGACGACCATCACTCAAATCGCCTCGATAGAATGGCAAGCCCAATATTTCGCCAGTTGCCTACTCATGCCCCGTTACATTATGGAGGAGAAAAGGCTCGGTCGAAACTTGACGAAATGGTCACATCTCTATGAACTCCGTCAAGAATTGGGCGTCACCATCTCCAATTTAGTCTGTCGCCTGCAAGACTTGGGTTGGATATACCTTCGTCCCGGAGAACGCACCATTTATCCTGGCCCGGAAATGCTCAAACAACACCAACACTTTCTCAATCAACACGCTCAAGGCCAATCTCATAGTGGATGGATGGTGCTAGAAGAAGCCCAGAGTTAATCTTCCCCTACCCTGAACCTTCAAGGCTGAAAAAATCCGATTTCTGCTGACAAAACCCCCCATCTGACAATGTTCTGGGGAAATCTCTGATTGCAGCGTTTAATTTTACATTCACAGTCGCTCTAACACGCTATATTTAGAGTCTGAGCAAAGTGAATTTGTCAATAACCCTATCTATGGTGTAGAAATAGCTATGGCTGCCCTTCCCCTTTCTCGCTGGGAACTTCAAAACCCCCAACAACTCGCCGAACTCCTGACAACCGCCCAAACCTGGAAAGAAATAGAGGCGCTTGGAAAAGCATACCCCGACTGGAAACGGGAAGCTTGGGAGTTGTTGTCCCCGGAGAAACGGGAATATATCCAACAACTCAAACAGTGGAAAGATTGTCCCACCGCTCAAAAATTTCCCCTCGGTTGTACCGTTGAGCGAATTAATAGTACCCAAGGACTTACAGGAGAGGTGATTAGTT
>CAZNCM010000069.1:19816-20874 GCA_964571155.1 uncultured Lyngbya sp.
GCTGGGATCAGGTTACGCCGATACTTGACCGCTACGATATTGATTATGTCATGTTTAGAGTTGGACCGGATATTGATTGGTGTCGGGCTGCTTTTTTAAAGAGAGTTAAAACCGAGAATCAATCCTCAGAAAATTGAAACTTTCAAAACACTTCTTCTAACACCATTTTCGCTAACTTTTCCGCCGCCCCCGGTTCCCCTCGAACTTCAATTAAGCGATCGCTTCCTTTGGCTCCCGTACAGTTATTGGGACCGCCTTTTTTACCATCTTCGGCTTTAAATATTCTAGCGTAGCGAAAATCAAGTAGGGTTTGTAAGCGATTTGATGCTACCAGAATTACCGAGCCTCCCCAGCCACCATTCCCACCTGCGGGACCACCCGCAGGAACATATTTTTCGCGACGGAATGCTACCATCCCGTCGCCACCTTTTCCTGCTACTACTTCTATTTCTGCTAGATCGATAAACTGCATGAATGATTTTAAATATTGGTTGATTGAATGGCTATTAAAATATGGCTCGAGCTCATCGATATTTCAAAGTTGTCAACTGTCAAAAAGTAAACTACTGGATATACTTAGTCACATCTTCGCCACAGTCGTCAGCTAAATAAGATAGAGAGCGAAAACGCAGCGTAGTAAACTGCTCGTATAGAGGGTTTAACTTACAAAGAGGCGGAATATGAGCAATTTTACGCCCAAACAAATTAATATCGCGCTCGAAAGGACACTGAGGTGGAATTACTTTACAAACAAAACGAGCTAAACGAGGATCTTTGACTTCCATATCATCAAGCCATTCTTTGACAGGGTGCAATACATCTACACCCAACTTTGACTTTTGTGGAGGTAAAGTCAGCGGTGAAGCAGCACTCGCAGATTCAGTTTGCGTTTTTGGTTCGGACTTGTAAAGGCTGTTTTCTAACGATTTAAGAGCTTCAACTTCAATTTCTAAAGCTTCACTAAACTGATGCAGTAAATCGTATTCGGGTTCGGAATAAACTCCATCAGCAACCGCAACCAAAACCGCAGTACGCAGAAAATTTTCCGAAGTTTCAGC
>CAZNCM010000070.1:0-9745 GCA_964571155.1 uncultured Lyngbya sp.
TGCCGCAGGCATGACTTTAGATTTTTTTAGGTACAACCTTCCACTATAGCAATTGATGGGGCTTTTCACTAACTTTGGGTTGACACCTTCAGGATTGTCTCTGTATTTTTAGTGATCTCTGATACCAAATTGAAGTTAAAAAGACTACAACTCTTAAATCCGAGAATTTTCCGGAGGATCTCTGACTCTCAGTGAAAAACAATTGGATTCATCAGTTTTTGTAACTGAGATCACCAAGGAAATCTTATCTAATTCTATCTGTCAAAAAAATTTCAAAAATTGTTGACAATTTAGAAAATATAAAGATAGAATAGAGACAGAAAAATAAAACAAACAGTCAGCCTAATCCGGCAGAAACAAAGCACTTTTTGAGAATACTGATTTTTTATTAGTGAAATAAATAATAAAAGTGTTGCTGGAACGGAGGAACCACTTATTGGGGCTAATCTCGCAAAGGGAGTCTTTGGAAACAGAGTGACCAAGACGATGAGAAGAGCATCTCTCAGCTCTCGCCCGTCAGCTAACTTCGTAGGCATTGAGAGGAGGCTGAAGCGTCAACCTTCTAATATTTACAATTAGATAGATTGTCAATTCAGTTTCCTTGGTTGGTATAGGTCTGATTTGTAGTACCCACCCTAGAACCTGAACGGTTTACCATGACACCCCGAATTCCATTATCATTGATCGCACTTTCAGAGAAAGCTGCGTGGGTTCCTTTCCTGTGCCTGAAGACGAGTGATATTATTATAATCCCCGTTCTTGGAAGTGTAGGAATGCTTCTAATGTGGTTGGTCATCCATTCTTTTCTCGTGACCACCATGCCAACACCAACATTACCCATGCTGGTTAACTCCAGTTTAACGTTTGCTAAACTTTTTAGGAACTACTTAGAGGTGATGAGCTTAATCGGAAAATCCGTTAATGTCGCGGTTGGTTAAGATCAACCCATCAATTTATAGCGCTAGGCAAAAGGCAAGAGGCAAAAGGCAAAAGGCAAAAGGCAAAAGGCAAGAGGCAAAAGGGGAAGCATGTCCTAACCTTTTTGAGTAGCGCTATAAAATCTAATTTCCTCATCTTTTCAAATCAAAGACAGAGCAGCCTGCTCTCATAAATAGAAAATACTTAATAGAGTGATCGGGAATTTTTTGTTATTATTAACTTCGGGAATAATCTCCAGTAACCCCTTCCTTTGACTGAGTACACCCCACAAAACGATAAAATTAACATCCTTCTGTGGATAGAGATTGAGTGTGAACTCAGAGGGGATCTTTAAAATCTCTGACTAAAGTATGATTAAATCAATATTTCTAGATCCAATATAATCACCGAATACTCATTACTGATCGCTACCGATCAATGACTGAGGCTATACTATACTATACTATTTGAAAAAATTGCAGGAATCTTCAAGAAAAAATTTGTCTAAGGAATAATAATTCCATGTCCAATCCATCCGAGCAAGAAGAAAATTTTTATATTGTCGCAATTGGTGCCTCAGCGGGGGGAGTAGAAGCTTTACAAATCTTTTTTGCGAATCTACCTGACAATCCCAACGCCGCTTTTATCGTTATCCTTCATCAAACCCCTGATACCGGACATCAGCTAGCACAAGTATTGCAACGCCAAACCTCGCTACAGTTCAATGTCATCGAGGAGGGAATCAAAATCCGCCCAAATGCCGTTTATGTACAACCTCCCCACACCTATCTTAGTATCAAAGATGATCATCTGCATCTCAGTGATTTTCCCACAGACACCGTTGCCTATCCGATTACTCACTGTTTTCAGTCCCTTGCCTGTGAATATAACGAACGAGTGATCGCAATTGTGCTGTCGGGTTCAGGAAACGACGGTACAGAAGGCTTAAAAAATGTCAGTCGGGCGGGAGGGATTGCCTTAGTTCAATGTCCTGAGAGCGCTAAATTTCAAGGAATGCCCACCAGTGCAATTCCGTCGGGTTTAGTCGATGAAATCCTCTCGCCTGTAGAATTGGCTGAGATCGTTGATGGTATTATCCACTTGGCTGGACATAAACGGGTATATCCTCAACCCCAAGATCAGCTAAATTCCGAACAGTTGGGGCAGATTTTAGCTATCCTTTTGAGAAAGCAACAAACCGATTTCTCTCAATACAAAACAACAACACTCAACCGTCGAATCAGGCATCGTTTCGCCCTATCTCGGATGGGAACGATTGAAGCTTATATTCGATTTTTAAGCAAAAACAACGAAGAACAGCAAAAACTTTGTCAAGATATTTTGATCGGGGCAACTCGTTTTTTCCGAGATCCGGCTGCGTGGGAAGTTATCCGTTATCAAGTTTTACCCGAACTTATTAATAATTTCAAAAGTGAAGATCAACTCAGAATTTGGGTATCGGCTTGTTCGACCGGAGAAGAAGCTTATACAATGGCAATATTAGTTGATGAAGCGATCCGCGAGAGTGAGAAAGCAATTAACTATAAAATTTTTGCCACCGATCTCGATTCTCAAGCTTTAGAAGCCGCTTCTAACGGTATCTATCCCACAGCAATTGCCAATGATGTTTCTGCTGAACGTTTGGAACGGTATTTTATTCATGATAATAGCCATTTTCGGGTGAAGCGATCGCTGCGAGAAATGTTGATTTTTGCGCCCCATGATTTAACCAATAATCCCGGTTTTTCTCGGATGAACTTGGTGAGTTGTCGCAATGTTTTGATTTATATGCAGCCCCAACTCCAACAACGAGTTTTGAATTTACTGCATTTTTCCTTAATAAATCAAGGGATTTTATTGTTAGGTGATACTGAATCTTTGGGGGAGTTGTCTGGAGAATTTGTGGCGATCAATGTCTCCTGCAAAATCTATAGTAAACGCCGAGATATCAAGCTGTCGCTCAGTCAGTCTGTTACTCAACAGCCAGCTCCCGTCAGGAGTTATATGAGTTCAATACTACCTTACAAGCCCAATCTACCCCGATTTGAACAATTACTTGAAGAAATTTTTAAGCAGAGTTTTGAATTTCGAGAAATTACTTGTGTATTAGTCAATCAAGAGAATCGATTAATTAATGTGTTTTTTAATTCTGCTCAACTTTTAAAAATTCCCTTGGGTGAGGCTGATTTAGATATTACTAAAATCATACATCCTGATTTGAAATTACCTTTAGGAACCTCTCTGCACCGAGCCAAGCGAAACAAAGAAGATGTTTTCTATAATAGTATTAAAGTTAATCGTAATAATCAGTCTCAAACTGTGAAGTTAAAGATCGGTCATAATCCGGGTTCAGAGAACTTGGAAGATTATTTTATTGTTTTATTTGAAGTAGAAAAGCCCGAAAATGTATCTCAGCAATCCCCTTCAAACCGCTATGAAATCGACTCCGAGGCGGCTCAACGAATTGTAGAATTGGAAAATGAACTCCAACAAACCCGAGAAAATTTACAAGCTGTTGTCGAAGAATTAGAAACGTTTAACGAGGAACAGCAAGCAACGAATGAAGAATTACTCGCCTCTAACGAAGAACTACAAAGTACAAACGAAGAATTGCAGTCTACCAATGAAGAACTTTACACGGTTAATACAGAATACCAGACCAAAATTGAACAGCTTACTCGCCTCACCGATGATGTTGATAACTTACTGAGAAGTACAGATATTGGGGTAATATTTCTAGATTTGAATCTGAATATTCGCCGATTTACACCCGCAGCCACTCAAGCGATCAATATTAGACCGACTGATATTAATCGTTCGTTATTTGACTTTACTAATAATATTAACTGTCCAAATTTACTGGAACTTTTACAACAAGTTCTCGATCTTTCGCATCCGATAGAACAAGAAGTCATCCTCTTAAGCACAGGTGAATATTTGTTGATGCGAATTAATCGGTATTTGCGAGAGGATAACAGTTGTGATGGTATCGTGATCACGTTTATCAATATTAATGATATCAAACAAGTTCAGAAACAGCTAGAAAGCACGAATAATTTATTAGAAAATCTCAATGATAATAGTCCAGTCGGTTTATTTATACTCGATTCTCAATTACGATTTTTACGGGTAAACTCGATCCTGGCTGAGATGAATAATATACCCGCTGAAGACCATATCGGCAAAAGAGTTTCCGAAGTGATTCCTCAGTTAGCTGACGAGCAATTGATGTCATTTTATCAGCAGCTTCTAGAGACTAAAGAACCGATTAAAAATATAGAAGTTATGGGTGGAGAATCTACTGATCTGCAAACACAAAGCTGTTGGCTAGTCACTTATTATTCTGTACAATGGGAGAATGGAGAACAAGTGATTGGTGGGATTATTGTGGATATAACAGCTCGGAAACAAGCCGAGTTAGCATTAGATCAGCTTAATCAAAGTTTAGAGGAAAGAGTTCGCGATCGCACCCAAGAACTCGAAGAAGCTAAACAGAAAGCCGAAACCGCAAACAATGCTAAAAGCCAGTTTCTCATCCGAGTCACTCACGAACTCCGAAGTCCGCTGAATATTATTCTTGGGTTTGCTCAACTGTTAGAACGATGTCAGAACCTCAACAGCGAACAAAAGCAACAAATTAACCTAATTTTTAATAATGGTCAGCAACTTTTAAAACTGATTAACGAATTGCTGGATCTCGGAAAAATCGAAGCAAACCGTATGGAGTTGATTGTCGAGTGGTTTGATTTATATCGTTTGATCGATGGGCTTGAGGAGATGTTTAAACTTGAGATTCAGCGCAAAGGTTTAGAATTTCGGGTTGATCTTAACTCCCAGGTTCCTCAACAAATTCACACCGATCCCACGAAATTGCGTCAGATTTTGATTAATTTAATTAGTAATGCGATAAAATTTACAGATGCAGGTCAGATTTGCTTACGGGTG
The DNA here is from genome assembly GCA_964571155.1 of uncultured Lyngbya sp. Taxonomy (GTDB): domain Bacteria; phylum Cyanobacteriota; class Cyanobacteriia; order Cyanobacteriales; family Microcoleaceae; genus Capilliphycus. The sequence goes on from CAZNCM010000070.1 coordinate 4,864, forward strand.
AATGTGGATTCAATATTATTGAGTGAGAATGAAGATCAATCTCTGAAGCTAAGATTTGAAATCGAAGATACGGGTCGAGGAATTCCTCGGCAAGAATTAGATCGTCTTTTTGAACCGTTTGTTCAGGGAAAATCTGGACGGAACTCTCAACAAGGAACGGGTTTGGGTTTAGCAATTAGTCGGTATTTTGTCGAAATGATGGGCGGTGAAATTGGGGTTGATAGTACCGTGGGATCGGGAACAAGAGTTCATTTCTCTATTGTCGGTAATTCTCCGGTGAAACAGTCTGCTTTACCTTCGCAGCCGCCTCAAAAAATCGTTGGTTTGGCTGCCGACCAACCTCAATATAGAGTCCTTGTGGTTGATGATCAAGCTGATAGTCGTCAACTATTGATATTAATATTGGAATCGGTAGGATTTGAGATGATTGAAGCGGCGAATGGGTTGGAGGCGATCGCTCAATTTGAACAGTATGAACCTCAATTAATATTAATGGATATCCGAATGCCGATTATTAATGGGTTAGAAGCAATGCAACAGATTAAAGCCACTCCTAAAGGTGAGGGGACAGTGATAATTGCGGTATTGGCTTCGGCTGTGGAGGAGAGTCAACAGGAAATACTGAATCGGTGCTGTGATGAGATTATATTTAAACCCATCAAAGAAGATATTCTACTTGATAAAATTGCTGAATGTCTGGGTGTACGTTATGTTTATCGTTCCCTAGACTCTACAAAAGTTGAGGCCGATAACAGCGAAGAAAGGGATGATACACGCACTTTTAGAAGAACTCGATCAGATGTCAAATGAATGGCGTTCCCAACTGTATGAAGCCGCAATTTCTTGTAATTTATACAGGATTTTACAATTATTAGAGGAGATTCCCGAAGCACAAGTTCAACTCAAAGAAGTTCTGAGTAAACTGGCTTTAAATTATCAATTTGATCTGATCGGTGAATTTATAAATCCTGACGATTTTGAGAGTTTAATGGGTTCTCGCTAATCACTCCAATAAACTTGAATGCGATCGCGTCCTTGATGTTTAGCTTCATAAAGTGCATGATCAGCCGTCTGGATCAGAATCGTAACATCTTCAGAGGTGGGAATTTGAATACTTATTCCGATACTGAGGGTAATACATGAACTGATCGGAGATTGAGCGTGAGGAAGTTGGAAATCATGGATGGCTTTTTGGATACTATGAGCAACCGTTTCCGCTCCTTTTCGCTTCGTATTCGGCAAAATTACCGCAAATTCTTCACCGCCATAACGAGCAACAAAATCAGACGGACGTTTAACGGCTTGGCGAATTGTTTGAGCGACAGTATACAAACAGCGATCGCCTGCTTCATGTCCGTAATGATCATTATATCGTTTAAAATAGTCAATGTCAATCATGATTAAAGCGATAGAAAGTTCTTCTCGTTTGGCTCGTTTCCATTCTTGTTTAAGATAGACATCAAAAGCCCGTCGATTAGAAATTTTTGTTAAGTTGTCAGTGGTAGCTTGCTGATATAAAATATCATTGGTTTGATGAAGGATGAGTTCACATTGCTTGCGGTCAGTGATATCACGAACAATGATTAGTATACCCTGTCCATGAGGAATGGCTTTAACTGAATACCAAGCTTTTATTTCTGAATTTTCATAGTATAAGTCTCGTTCAAAAGGGTGTCTAGTTTTGACAACCTCACTAAAATATTCAAATAAACTTGAATCAAAAATATCTAACGAGTGGCTCAATATTTTGGGATTAATTGATTTATTTGTATTGGTTTTTAGGAAAGTTTCCATGACTGAGTTGATAAAAGTGCAATAAAAATAAGCAGGTTTATTGGGGCGACTTGGAATAAATTTCAAGACAGCAATTCCATCGGGACAAGCCTCTAGAATCTGAGCAATAGCTTGATGAGATTCTAAAAGCTTTTTTTCGATCTTTTTTCGGTATTTCAGTTCTTGCTTAAGTTTGTTTTTTTGCCATTTTAAAATCAGTTGTTTTTCCACCCGGACAATTACTTCTTCCAATAAAAAAGGTTTAGTAATATAATCTTCACCCCCAACTTCAAAGCCTTTAACTTTATCCCCAGCATTACTAAAAGCACTCAGAAAAATAATCGGAATGTCTTGGGTTTTGGGATTGGCTTTGAGTTGTTGACAGCACGTGTATCCATCCATATCTGGCATTTGAATATCGAGTAAGATCAAGTCCGGTAGCTTCTGTTCTACCGCTTTTAATGCCATTTTTCCGCTATCTGCTTGTCTGACTTGATAACCTAAGTTATTTAAAATAATTGTTAAAAGTGTTAAATTATCTAAATAGTCATCAACAACTAATATATGGGTTTGTGATTTTATTTTGAAATCGTTCATTGCTTTGAATTGATGAAGATTTGTTTCAATGATTTGATGTTTTTCTTAGACTTAATCGTAATATAATTTCAAAAAATAATATTTAGCGTCCCATCTAAAGGATAGTTTTATAATCCGAAAAACTCAATTTATTTGTTTCTTTTAAAATACTGATTCTCTCAAAAATTATCATAGCATTGATTTCCTGGCAACCTCTCTATACTTTTCTTAATATTATAACAGATGGAAAAATATCTTGATTATCAATAGATATAAAGCGATAGGAGAAGATCATTTTTCTCATGAACACAGGCCATATAATTACATTTTTTTCCCAAAAAGTGATTCTATCTCAAGACATAATTTGATGATTTTGATCAATTATAATCTGTCTGAAGATAGTTTTCTCCAAAACCTTCTCTCACCATCTAATTAGTATTTTACTCGAAAAATATCAATCCTAAGTCTGATTTGGAGGTCAAACTGTTTCGCCAAAAAGCTAGAGCAACACAATTAAAAAAGAGATAGAGTGAATCGGGAGCAAATTTGAGCTAAATTCCGTCATGGTCTCTTGTCGGTTTCGGGAGAACAAAAATTAGAGAACTGTCAGAATTTGAAATTGATCTCCAAAAAACACAGCGATCGGTAGTTTTTCATCTAAAATTCTCAAGTAGGAATTACTGATCTATTATCCTAATCTATCACTTCCCCTAAGTTGATCATCGGATTACTCAACAAAATCATTATTGTTTCCCCCAATAATCTCACAGGAGAACTCAAATGAAATCAGTTCAGGTTTTGATTAGTTTATTGGTATTAACCGGATTAAGCGTCCCTGCAAGTGCAGAATTGCAAGCCGATATGAGACGTCTAATCGATACCAAACGTTGTCAACAGTGCGATCTCAGTGAAGCCGATCTCAGTGAAGCCGAACTTACGGGAGCGGATTTGTTAGGTGCGAATTTACAAAAAACGATTCTCAGAGGCGCGAAATTAAGAGGCGCTGATCTCAGTTCAGCAAATTTAATTGAAGCGGATTTGACTGGAGCAGATTTGCGAGATGCGAAGTTACACAGCACGACATTGAGAAAAGCAAATTTAAGCGCAGCTAATCTGACCTGGGCGGATTTGTATCGAGCTTTTTTAGAGGAAGCAATATTTAATGACGCTAATCTAGAAAATGCCAATCTCAATGATGCCAAGTTAGACGGAACAAATTTTTGTGGGGCAATTATGCCGGATGGTACAAAAGGGCCTTGCTAGTGCATTGTAGACAGTTCATCTACCACTCTAATTCGCCCTCGATAGACGGCTCGTAATAGTCTATCAATACAGCGTCTTTCTTCTTCGGTGAGTGAATCATCCAAGATCGCAGCCATCAGGCCATAGCGATCTGCAAGAGTGAGGCAACCTGTGGCATTAGCTTCTGCAAACAAATCGCCTAATGCAGATTGAAGGAGTTGAACAGGAGGTTGCATAAAACTGAAAACCTACTCTCTATGTATATATTCTCATCTATTTATTCAGTATAACCCGTGATGATACAGGGTTTATAGCCGTGATTTTCTAGGCTAAAATCAGTGATTTCTAGCAGTAGTAACCCGTGATCTCAAACAGGGGTAAGGTGTTAGATGGGTCACACCCAACAGAGATGACAACTTTCTGATAAATTGATACGCTATATGTTATGATCTAGGTTTAAAAAGTTGATCATTGATCAAATAATGAGTCACTCTCTAACGTCTCACTTTCAAATGCTTGCTCAGTACAATGGTCTGGCGAATCATAAATTGTATGAAGCTTGCGCTCTTTTAAGTGATGAGGAACGAAAGTTAGTTAGACCTGCTTTTTTTAAAAGTATTCATGGAACGCTAAATCATATTTTGGTGGGCGATCGCATTTGGATGACCCGTTTTCAAGGGCTAGAAATTCCCTCAACGGGATTGAATACTATCCTTTATGAAGACTTCTTAGAATTGCGTCAAGTTCGAGAAGCAGAAGATGAAAAAATAAAGACTTTTTTTTTGAATTTAGACGATAATTTTTTCACACAAACGATTCAATATCGCAATAATGCAGGAAATCTTCACGTTGATCCTGTCGAACTTTTAATCACTCATTTTTTTAACCACCAAACTCACCACCGAGGACAAGTCCACGATCAACTCTCTCAAACCTCGGTTAAACCTCCCAGTCTGGATATGCACCGAATCTTACGACCCGATCCGGTTGAAAAATCTAATTAATTAATCTAATTAATTCTATATTTGTTTGATTTGATCTCAATTTTTAATTCCCTCAACGGTCGTATTTTGATATTGAGTTTCAAGGCGAGAAATGTGTTGATTGTTGGGCTGAAGCAGAATTAATCGTTCAGGTGCAAGATGAACAAACCAAGGAAACGGACGACCTCTCAATTTTGCCCATTTTTCCTTAAATACTTCGGCTTGTAAATGATAATCATCAGGACTATTTGAAGGTCGATGTAGTTTGAGATAAAGCGTCATTCGGTGTTGAGTTTCACTGGTCATCG
>CAZNCM010000070.1:9755-20726 GCA_964571155.1 uncultured Lyngbya sp.
GAAAGTATTCGGGTGATTATTGGTTTCAGGAAAGGTAAATTGATGGGCGCGAAATCCGACGTGAGAAAGAGTTTCTGGAATGGGTTCTGCGGTTTGGAGAATACATCCCCAGTCAATTGCATCAATTTTATCTGGACTGAGATGATGATTCAATGCGATCGCCGGAGAGAAATTCTTACAGCCCGTTAATTGTGCAACTCTTAACACAGAAGGATTTTCAAAGATGTCTTGTTTGCATCCTTGAGTGATAATTTTACCGCCATCAATCACTAATAAATTTTCACAAACGCGATAGGCTTCTTCTAAGTTGTGAGTGACAAATAATGTTACTCCGTCGTGTTCATTAATTGTAGAAATAATCAGTTTTTCAACTTGATCGCGTAGATGAGTATCCAGCGCCGAAAGCGGTTCATCGAGTAATAACGCTTCCGGTTTACTCGCTAACGCCCTCGCTAACGCCACCCGTTGCTGTTGACCCCCGGAAAGTTCACGAGGATAGCGATCGCCCATTCCGCCCAACTGAACTGAAATCAGTTGTCGTTCCACTTGTTGTTTGATCATCCGAGAAGATAACCCTTTGGGTAAACCAAACGCAATATTTTCAGCAATGGTTAAATGGGGAAATAGAGCATAATTTTGGAATAAATAGCCAATATTTCGCTCACAACTCGGTAAATTGATCCCTCGTTCAGAGTCATAAAGTACCCGTCCGTTCAGGATAATTTGACCGCGATCTGGTGTTTCTAAACCCGCAATACATCGCAAAACGAAGCTTTTTCCCGCACCCGAACCGCCCAATAATCCTAATGGCTGATTTTGGGTACTAAACGACACATCTAAAATAAAATTTTGCAGTTGCTTTTGAATATTAACAATCAATTCAGGTTGGGAAATTGTCTCAGAAATGGGAAAGAAATGATATTCTAAATCTAAAGAAGAATCTTGAGATTTTCCCCTTTTTATCTTTTTCCGATAAGTCGCTTCTTCTGACCAATTTACAGCGGTAATAATCCCCAAAGAAATCACTAAAATCACAATGACCCAGGCAAAAGCCTCATCCATTCTGCCGCCTTCAGCCGCAAAAAAGATGGCAACGGGGATGGTTTGAGTGCGTCCGGGAATACTTCCTGCTAACATTAAAGTTGCCCCAAATTCACCCAAAGAACGGGCAAAAGCCAGCATTGTTCCTGAGAATAATCCCGGTTTAGCCAGAGGAAGCATGACTCGTAAAAAAATCGTCCATTCAGAAGCACCTAAAGTTCTCGCACAAGCTAATAAACTGGTATCAATTTGCTTGAATGCACCCAAAGCCGTTTTATACATTAGGGGAAAGGCGACAACGGTTGCAGCAATAACCGTTGCATACCACGTAAAAATTATCGAGAAATTAACCGTTGATAGGAGTTTTCCTAAAGGCCCGTATCGACCAAATAAAACTAACAGGATAAAACCGACAACGGTAGGCGGCAAAACCAAAGGAGCGGTTAAAATACCATCAATTAATCCTTTGCCTTTGCCGTGATAACTGAACATCAAACGGGCGGCTATTGTTCCTAAAAAGAAAGTAATAATTGTGGCAATAATCGCGGCTCTAAAGGAAATAAAAGCGGGAGAGAGATCGAAAAATACTTCTTCAAACATGAATTTAATTAATCGAGTTTTTTAATTGGGGCTGTGTTCATTGACTTTGTTCTTAACAATATCGATTACTCTACAATTCCAAATCCGTATTGTTCAAATACAGCTTTTGACTGTTGACTGGAGAGAAATTGAATAAAATCTTTTGCAACTTCTGAGTTTTTACTATCTTGAATCACCGCAACTGGATAAATAATTGGAGAATGGGACTCTGCGGGTGCAGTTGCTACAATTTCAACTTGGTCAGAGATTTTGGCATCGGAACTGTACACAATTCCCGCATCAACATTTCCGCTTTCAACGTAAGTTAAAACTTGACGGACATCTTTGGCGTAAACTTCTTTGGGTTGTACGGTTTCCAGAAGATTGAGAGATGTTAATACTTCTTGAGCGTATTTTCCGGCCGGAACGCTTTCGGGTTCACCCACTGCTATTTTTTCGACTGTCTCCGTTGTTAAATCCTCAAAAGTTTTAACGGTGTTTTCACCCTCTGGAACGATTAAAACCATTTCATTTTTGAGTAAATCTTGGCGAGTTCCCGATAGTAACAGTTGTTTTTCTTCGAGTGCGTTCATCTGTTTAGGAGCGGCAGAGATAAACACATCAACGGGTGCGCCTTGTTCGATTTGTTGTTGTAAAGAACCCGAGGAGGCAAAATTATAAGTGAGTTTAACTTCGGGGTTTTCTTGTTCGTAAATGGGTTGAATGGCGTTCATCGCATCGGTGAGACTTGCGGCGGCGGAAATGGTTAATTCGGTTTGTTCTGTCGAACTGACGGGAGTTGTATTGGTTTGTTGATTGGTTTGGCTACAGCCAACCGCTAGAACGAAAGAAAGGATAAAACCACAAGCCCGGTTCAGGATACGACGACGATTCATAAGTGGGTTCCTTCTGGAGAATCAGTATGCTAGTTTTTTTGACATTTGTACAAAATACTTACCACATTACGTGAATTCTTTTTTTGTTTTTGTTGTTGACAATACAGAAAATAAATATTTTGTTAGCTATAAATTTAATGACCAAATCTCCCCCCCATCAATCACCTGAAAAGAGCCACTAAAAAAGACACCAAGATGGCAAATTTTGCGACCTTAGTGTCGAGCTTCCACCCCTGAATCAATTCAAGGGGCTATTGGACTGTTTCTATGTGAAAACTCCCCCAAATGAACTTAGGGGAGTCTCAAACCGGATGAGTTCGTTTCGTTTCAAGTGAAAAAGACTAGGACTTTCCTAGATGTAAGGCTGATATTTCGATGGACTATTTTCGTCTATTTGTGTCAATTAAGTTTTACAAGCTCGGTAATGTAACGGATAACGACAACCTCTTGCCCAATTTTTGGCAATTGTTAACTCGATTACATTACAGTGAACTCTATAGAGCTATGCTAGGTACACTTACCTTTGAACTCGGTTGCAAACATGGAAACTTAATCGTTGTCCCATTTTTCGGAACCGATCAGATCGCCAATCCGATCTCGTAGCAGGAAATTGCAAGCTTCTAACTCGCATTCTACACCTGCCCATTCCCGAGCCGGAATATATTGGCAAAGCGTGTAAATAGGCTGTTGACGACTGACAACGCCTTTGCTGACGAGTTCGCGAGCCTCGTCTTTGATCAAATTGAGTGAGTATTGAACAGTGGTGTAAGTCATAAGATTTTCCCTCTTGGGGTTGCCGTGGGTGGTTTATGGCATCAGTATCTAATCATAATGGAAAAATCGCGTTTAGGGAAGTGATTTTTTCAGTATAAGTGAATACAATTCTGCCCTAATCTTTCCATAAACAGATTAAAATGTCCTGACATCAGCCTCAAAAGCTGACTAGGACGAGATTCTAGGAATCAAGTCCCGCGCTGATTGCTCAAATTCAACCGATGTTGATTCATAAAAAAAACAAATCTCCTGGCAAGCTGAGATATGCTATGCCAATCGTCGATGGATAATAAAACTGTAATTTCTTGATGAGATCAACCTTTGATCCGCAGGTGATCGCTTATCCATTATTACATGAGTTGCGACTCTACGACTGTACAGAGCTTTACATTCCGAATAAAGTTTTCAAGACAATCACCTGAGCCGATGGCATTTGACCAAACGAGAAAATGTAGGGCAAATGCGATGGAATTTCAGATCGAAATCGTTCTAAAGCATAAGGACTACCGTAAATCACTAAGGCTTGTAATCGACTCGTTTTTAATAAATTCTTAAGCATAATCTCTGCAACCTCAGTTAAATCTGCACTCCCTCTAAAAGGATTTCCTCGGAGAAAAATCTGAAGTAGCGTTAAACTCGTCTCGGAGTGAAGGGATTCTTGAAAAGGTTGATTTTTTGAGTCAATTAATTGGAGTTGATAGCCCCATTGAGCCGGAAGTGCGATCGCCGGAGTATGATTTCCTAAGAAACCACAGTTTAACAGATCATCAACAATCACCACATTTCGCAGTTGAGGAGTTTCTGTCTGTGAAGGCGGTTTGACCGGAATAGACCCTCCCATCTTCAACGTCTGCTGTAAGACAGTCGAAACCGTTGCTTGAGCCTCCGAACTCGATAACGTTTGGCTCAAACCCCGAAAAGCGCGCTTCTCAATTTCAGACGGAAATAAACCCGGATGTTCCCTGTTCCAACCCGGATAAACTTTCGCCTTAGCCGAACATATTCGTTGAACCGAAGATCGTATCCGCTCAGGGGAAATTCGACCCGAAACCACCGCATCGCAAACCGAGCGAATAGCCACCTCTGGATCAACAGGCATGAGTATAATATCAGCTCCTGCCTCAACTGCCAACACCGGAGCTTCTTCTGGGCTATACTGGTTGGCGATCGCCCCCATCACCAACGCATCGGTCACAATCAACCCATCAAATCCGAGTTTTTGACGCAACTGACCCGTTAAAATCGAACGAGATAAAGTCGCAGGTCGTTGGTTATCCCAAGCCGAAATCAACAGATGGGCGCTCATCACCGCATCAACCCCCGTAGAAATCGCATCTCGAAACGGGATCAACTCTAGTTGATTGAGTCGTTGAGCAGAATGAGGAATTGTGGGTAATTCTAAATGAGAATCAATCGCCGTGTCACCATGACCCGGAAAATGTTTAGCGGTTGTCAGAACCGGATAAGATTGACAACCCCGAATAAATGCACTCGCCAACTGACTGACTGTAGCGGGAGTCTCCCCAAACGAACGCACATTAATCACCGGGTTGTCTGGATTGTTGTTGACATCTACAACCGGAGCCAAAATCCAGTTTAAGCCAATCGCCTGAGCTTCTAAAGCGGTAATCTTCCCCATCTGTTTCGCCGCTTCTACCGCCTTCTGAGGGTGAGAACTCGCTAACGAACCGAAGGTCATCGGGGGGGGAAACCAAGTTGCTCCGGCGAAGCGTTGACCCACCCCTTCTTCAATATCTGCCGCTAACAGTAACGGGAACTTCGCCCAAGACTGGAGTTGTTGAGTCCGAACGGCTATTTCTACAGCGCTACCATCAACCAAGAGAACCCCACCTACCCCTAAGTCCTGTAACCAATGTTGTAACTGTTCGGCGGGAGGTTCCCAAGCCCGATAGCGAATTTGATGGTCAAAAAGATAACCAGAGGCTCGGACTACGACCATCTGGGCGACTTGTTCTGCTAGCGAGAGATTCATTCAGGTTGTGAATTATCAGGAATGTATTGCTCTGAAGACTCCGACCGAGGATCTTGATCTTCATCTGGTTTGCTGTTTTCAGAAATGCGATTCAGCAGCGACAACATTTTATCACCTCGCTCCAACGAACGATCTTCAAAAAAGATAACTTCTGGAGTTCGGCGTAAACGGACTCGTTGACCCAGAGAGGAGCGGATATAGCCCGTCGCCGCCCGTAAACCTTCCATCGTTTCTTTTCGAGCTTCTTCAGTGCCGTAAATGCTCACAAAGATTTTAACGTGTTGAAGATCACCTGCAACATTCACATCCGTGATACTCACCATACCACCTCCAACGCGATCATCTTTCACTTCTTGCAATAATATTTGACTCACCTCCCGTTTAATCAACGCAGCAACCCGGGAAACGCGACGATCTGTAGGCATGACAATCTTCACCTAAGCTAGACTCCTACCAGTGTAGCGTGAGGTCTTCCCCTATTTCTCAACTTTTTAATCTGGGGAACTCTTTTATCACTCAATAGAGTCAGATCGCTTAAGAGATCTTTTCATTATTTCTCAGCCATTACAAATTCTGGCACAGGTCATCTGTTTAAATCCCATGAATTGTGCTTTTCTTATGCCAACAATGACCGACTTTTTTAAAAAAGTTTAATAAATTCCAAATCCGAATTAAACACCTCTTGAAAAGACTTCGCCCGGTCTTCTGTGAGGTTTTTCTTCGTTAATCCAATTTAAAATCCATTCATTTAATTCTCAAATAATTCTCAAACTTGCCGGAAACGCTCAAAACTCAAACGAAATTCAATTCATAAGGGAGTTAAGAAACCATTCATAAAACACTCCCAAATCGGAGTAAAAAATCTGCTGAATTTGAATTCTGAGTAAGTTTATCATGTCAATTAAATTTTTTGCACTCTCCCTACCTATGGTGCTGGTTGGGATAATCTTTTTCTGCCTGTTCATCATCGGAATCAAGCTGACATTATCCTCTAAAAAGAATATGAATAATCTCAAAAATAGCGTTATCTTCTCCAGTCCTGTTAAATTTTTGGAGTTATTCAAGTCAATCAAAATTCGACGAACCCAGAAAAAAATCTTCGCAATCAGTTTAGCAATTCTCACCTGTTTTGCGGTACTCAGTCCCCTAACCAGTTTCAAAGCCTTTGCAGGTTATTCTCACTTTCCAAATAGTTTACAACGACAAACCCCTACAGTTCAAGCTGAAACAAACTGGCCCTGGGAAGGAACCAATATTCATCCTCTAGTGACTCAAATGCCCCTCGCCGCAGAAACCAGCATATCAGCAGTTGCCCAATATATTACTCAGCGAGAATCTGATCCTTTTTTGGTGGCTAAAGCTTTCCATGATTATATTGCCACAAAAATTGATTATGATTATGCAGCTTATAAACGTGGATATTATGGCCCGCAAGATGCCCAAACTGTTTTTAGAAATCGCAAAGGAGTCTGTTCGGGATATGCGAGATTAATGAAAGCTTTGGGAGATGCCGCAGGTATAGAAGTCGCTTATATTACCGGAGATTATCGAGATTATACTGGCGGTTTGAGTGGTGAAGGTCACGCCTGGAATGGAGTTAAAATTAATGGTAAATGGTATTTAATGGATGCCACTTGGGATGCGGGATATTTAACCAGTTCAGGGTATGTCAAACAGTACACCACTAACTACTTATTTCCGCCTGCCGATGTGATGATCATGACTCATCTTCCGAATGACCCGGGTTGGCAGTTATTATCTCGTCCGGTATCGCGTCCTCAATTCTCTCGAATGCCTGCATTACAAACTGACTTTTTTGCAGAAGGATTTCAGTTGATTTCGCCCAAGCTTTCTAATATTCGGGTGAAAAATTCCATTGACATTCAGTTAAAAAACTCAAAAAATCGTTGGGTTATGGCGGAAGTTGTACCTCAAGGAAGCAGACAAACGTTTCTTTGTAGTCCTCCCACTCGTCAAACTTCTAATATTCCTTGTTCTTTACCGGGTTCAGGAAATCATGAAGTGCGACTATTTAGCAGTCGAGATGAGTATGGAACCTATAAATATTTAGGGACGTTTCGCTTCACAACATAATTAGCTATTTACAAACCCGGTTTCGCAAAAGTTACCGGGTTTTTACCTCTTAACTTTCAAAATCAACTTTATCATAAATATCTAATAATTCGACTTCAACGGGAACCGTACTAAAAGATAATATTGCATCCGAACTCGTATATTCTAAAAACGTCCATTTTTGAGGTTCAATTCTGGTATATTGTTCAACTTGCCGGGTATACTGATTAATTAATACATATTCTTGAAAACTTGAAAAAGTTCGATAGGCGGCGAACTTGTCACCCCGATCATAAGCTTCAGTTGATTTTGATAATACTTCGACAATTATCAACGGATTTGTTAAAGTATCTCTGCGTCCTTCTGCATATTCAAGTGGGGGAATCATTACCATAATATCTGGATAAGTGTAGATGCGTTTTTCAGGAATCCATAACCGTTGATCGGTAACAAAAACTTCATAGGGTTGGCGTTTTAAAGCAAAGTTTAAATGGGCAAAAAGATTGCCTGCTATTTTATTATGATTGGGAGTTCCACCGGACACTTGAATAATTTCTCCGTTAATATATTCGTGACGTTCTTCTGAATTGACCTCAAATTCGAGATATTCGTTAGCTGTATAAGTTCGTTGTTCTAGTGTTTGTGTCATAATTTTCGTTTAACCTTGTGTTATTATAATAGAATAACAAAATTATTAACAACGTAGTTTTCGATCAAATAGAGTAGATGCGATCGCTTCTTATAAGAACCTCTCCCTAAATCCCTCTCCTACGAGGCGAGGGACTTTGAAGTTTGCGTAGTAGGTAATACCGTTATAAAATATACTGTTAGTTATCCCAAAGTTCAACTTGATTGATTTAGGTTTAATACTTGTTTCATAGAGATTCTAAATAGATACGAATTCCTCCCATATAAAATAGATCTTCCATCTGAATACAGTTGATATTATTAATCATATGGCTAGGTTTCCAACCTGCCATCAAAAGTTCAGGTTGAGGACTTGTCCCCTCACCTTCAACAAAACTCAACAATAGTACAAAAATACACACTTTATTTTTATTTAACTCCTCTGGTTTCACTTGCCATTTGACTTTTGCTATATAGGAATTAAAATTACATAAAAAATCCAAATATACATCACCACTGATATTACCATAATTCTTGATATCTTGAGTATAAATCCGTAATAAGCTACAAGTTTTAACTTGTATACCAATATCTTTGTCTTTTGTTAATTTAAAGTCAACTCCTCCATCTCCATACTCATATAGCTCATAATCAACCTCTGTTATTAGACTGCCCAAATATAGTTTAACAGCTTCTTCTCCTAGCTTTCCTATGTAATAGTTCATATATTTATCACTCATTTCCAGGCAAAAATAATGGATGTATTCTGTAAAATAAGGTGAGTCTATCTGAATTAATTCACAACAAACATCATCATAATTATTATGACACTTATAATAATAATTATGATAACTTGGATCGGAAAATATCAGTTTACTTAATAAATATTGATCTCTAACACGAGGATAACCTGATGATTCTAGACAGTCTTCTTGAACATAATATTTAAAACGCTCAATAAAGTCTTGTTGTTGTGAGGTGAGAAGTTTTTCCCAAGTTAGTTCTTGCATAACAGTTAGATTCTTACTTTACTCTGGTCTTAACAACCAAAACCCGGTATAAGTCATCCCCGAATCATCCGGTTGAACCAACAAAAAATGCAGCCCTTTTGTTAACTGTTTTCGTTCGGTAAACATCTTCGCCGCTTCGCTAACTTCCGCATCTTCAAAGGTTGCCAATACCCAACGATCTAACAACCCCGCTTCTAAAATTAAACCATCGGGAGAACCGGGAATATAATGCAAAGAAACAGGTTGATTTTCCGCCAACCAACGCGCCAATTGCATCGACTGACGCCCGCCATTAATCACAATACCGGGAACCCGAACTGTTGAGGGTAATCCTAAATTAATCGGATACAAAAAATCCGGCATTTCTAAAATCGGAATGGGGCGATCGCTAAACCCATCTACAATATCTTTTGCGGGTAAAGTTGCAAACCGCCAAACCTCCCCCCATAAATTCTCGGGAATGGGAACCGGAGGGGGTTTATCCAAATCTATCGGTTTGTAGGGTTCGTTGGTATAACCCGGAAATTGGGAATACTCTTGGCTGCGTTGTTGTAACCACTGTTTGAGGGTAGAAGTACGACGGTTCGGTTCCACCCGAATTCCTAGCGCTGTCGCGGCGGTTTGAATTAAACTTAGAGATTGAGGACGAAACACCCAAATCACATCGGGTTTATCAGTTTCAGTGGCTTGCTGCAACTGTTGAGTCAACCACGTTGAATTCGCGTTACTCTGGGGACAAAAAGCGAGATATTCAACATTTCGACTCGGATCACAGATCAACAACTCCCAGAGAGGTTGTCCGCTGGTATCTTGGAGAGGACGACGATAAAAGTCAGCTTGCCAAATCAACATGGGGAAGGGGAAAATGAACCGATAATTGCTGGAACTGTTGAGATCAAAGCTATCATCAATCTCCGTATTCGTGAAAAAATCTATATTTTGTGGATTAAACTTCCCCATCTGGGCCGACTGTGGTTAAGATTAATTCATTGTCAATCAAGTACGTTTGCTGCGCTATGGATCTGGCTTTATCTAAATTTGGCAATCGTATGTCCCATCTGAGTGGGGTGCGAGCTATTATGAAAGATATTATTGAAACCCTGAGATCGGGTCAAGGAAAAGAGTTTATTAATTTAAGTGCGGGTAATCCGGTAATCCTACCAGAAGTTGAACAATTGTGGCGAGATTGCACCGATCAACTGCTTTCCTGTCCCGAATATGGTGAGGTGATCTGTCGTTACGGTTCGAGTCAAGGCTATCAACCGTTTATCGATGTGATTGTAGAAGATTTTAACTCACGCTACGGACTCAATCTCAGCGATCGCAATATTTTGATCACGCCGGGAAGTCAATCGATTTACTTTTTTGCAGCAAATGCCTTTGGGGGCTACACAGCTGACGGAACACTCAAAAAGGAGGTTTTACCTCTTAGCCCTGATTATACCGGATATGGTAGTGTTAGCCTCTATCCTGAAGCGGTGGTTGCCTATAAACCCACACTCGAGACTTTTCCTGAGACGCATCGGTTTAAATATCATCCAGATTTTGATCGGTTTGCGGTTGATGAAACGGTGGGTGCGGTTATTTTTTCTCGTCCTTGTAACCCGACGGGAAATGTGTTGACTCAAGAGGAAGTCAAACAAATTGCAGCGATGGCGGTTCCTAATAATATACCTGTTTTCATTGATTCGGCTTACGCCTCTGTATTCCCGGCGTTGAATTTTACTGAGATGGAACCAGTTTTTGGCGGGAATATTGTTCACTGTATTAGTTTATCAAAAGCAGGACTCCCTGGAGAACGGTTAGGAGTGGCGATTGGAGACGAAGAAATTATTCAAGTGTTACAAGCGTTTCAAACAAATACTTGTATTCATTCTTCTCGGTACGGACAGGCGATCGCAGCGAGGGCGATTGGTTCGGGAATGTTAGCGGATATTTCGGTTGAGGTGATTCGACCCTACTACCAAAATAAGTTTAC
>CAZNCM010000071.1:0-1883 GCA_964571155.1 uncultured Lyngbya sp.
ATTCACGAGGTTCTTGACAGGCGATGGATTTTTTAGCAATAAAGTCTTTAGTTCCCGTTGCGGTTAAAGTAGCAATAACATCGGAATGGGGTAAATAAACTTTAGAAACTCCATTAATTCCGGTTGAGATTTTAGAATTGACAAAATCATAACCTTTTCCCTCAATAGATCTAATAATCTTTTTTTGAACTAAACTCTCAATTTCTTCAAATTTTAAATTAGGAATTAGTTCACCTAAAACCTCTAAACTGAGCGGATTACCATCTTTTAAACCATACTTTTTCTTGCGACGATTTTTGAGTATAACTTGACAAATAAATTTTTCCCGTTCGCTCGTTTTAATCAAGTCCCAAGAATGTATGGTTGTGTGACCATCTCGAATATCTGCAAAGGTAAAAAAGTCATTTAATTCATCATTTCTTTGAAATCGACCTCTAGAAATAGGGATTTTTCCGTTAAATAAAATCTCGGGAGAAAATTTTTTCTTTTTAATTTCATGAGGTTGAATTCCTTCTATAAACTGATAAAGCTTTGGTTCTGCACCGAGAGGTTGGGGAAATTTAAAAGGTTTATCTTGTTCTAATTGTTTCTGAATTCCGACAATAAAAACTCGATCTCTATCTTGAGATAAACCAAAATCATAAGAGTTGAGGATCTGGGCTTGAACCGTATATCCTGAATTTTGAAAACTCTTTAAAATTAATTCAAAACTTTTTTGATGGCGGGGTTCAGTTAATCCTTTCACATTTTCAAAAATAAATCCTTTAGGTTGATTTTCTTGAACAATACGAATAACATCAAACCAAAGTTTTCCTCTAGGATCGTCAAATCCTTTAATTTTACCTGCAATTGACCAGGGTTGACAAGGAACACCCCCAACAATTAAATCAATTTTGAAAGGAAGCTGACTCAAAGTTATAACATTACCCAGGTTGAGTTCATCTTGATTCAAATAACTAATAAAGTTTTTCTGATAAACTTGGAGACAACCCGCATCAATTTCCGAGTAACCCAAACACTTCCCTCCCAGCTCTTCGAGGGGAATTCTAAATCCACCAATTCCCGAAAACAAATCAATGAACGTAAACTTTTTGGGAATGGAAATATATTTTAAAGGAACAAATAATTCTGCCTCTCCATCTAAATAAAATTTCCCCAATTTTAACGACTCTCCATGCTAAACTTAAACTATCTGACTAGAATTCATCGCTTCTATCTGGAGAACACCAGGAAGTTAATAACTCTATTTTAGCAAACAGCATTAATTTGGTTATTTGGTTAGAATTACATCCATATTGATTGATCAGTAATTGTTCTGCTTGATGTTTAGCATCCTCGATAGAAGTACCAAACACAATCACTTCTTCATCGGTGTATCCAGTCAAACTGTCAACTGGGATCACACAGCTATAAACGGGTTCATCCTGTCGAGGTTGTTGTACCATTCGTAATATGTCCTCAGTCAATCGTTAATCATTTCCTAGCTATACTACACTATATTTATACTGCAATTCTCTGGCTACAGTAATATTTCCCATGCTGAACTCGCCGCAACTTTAACCTCAATAATTGAAGATTTTCACTTTGATAAAATTACGGCGATCACTGAACAATTAGTCTAAATCATTCAGTCTAGATTTTTTCCTAAAAAAACAGTTCTTGCAACATCCAAAGTCCAGCAAAAGATTCAGTATTAGGATCAGACTGTACCGCTAAAAAGTGAACATTTTTTGCCTGTCGTTTGGCTTGTTCAAACTGTTCGGCTTCTGCTTGAGTCTCTGCATCTGTTAAATTCGCTAAAATCCAACTATCATTTTCTCCAGTTTCCAACAACAAACTTGGACGATCACCTTTATTAACTCGTAAAAAAGCTAATTCTAAAC
>CAZNCM010000071.1:1893-14858 GCA_964571155.1 uncultured Lyngbya sp.
CCTGACATCCAAGCTGCTAACGGTGTCGCCCGTGAAGAAAACACTATTAAACCTGGAATTTGAGTCTCTCCACTCAAACCCACCATCGGCAAACCAAACGCTTCGCCAAATCCAATATTCCACTCAGACATCTCTTTAAAAGCACTCGCTTCTAAACTCACAAATGCCCATTTATCTCCCTGCAAAGCATCGGGTAAACGCTGGGGAGGAGAGGATGCAAACTGCACAGAAGGATTAGCCGTTTCCTGATAGTTTGGTAAAGTGGGATAGATATTTTCAATACGTTCTTCTAACCATTGAAACAACGCATAAGTTCGACGACTCGCCGTAGCCGGAATTGCCAATTCTTTACAGGCTTTGAGGATCATATTTGCCATCGGACGTCGAAAAAAACGAATCCGCTGCGGCGTTTCATCAGCTTCTTTTATAGCAGCTTGAATGGCTCCCTGCAACCAAATTGAATTCACCTCCGTACTCGGGCAAAATTGAGTATAGCGAAATAATGATTCAGCGCGATCGCCGATTTCTAAAGGAGTCTGACAAATTAAAACTTCCCAAACCTTTTTATCTTCTTCATCGCGCAGTGGACGGCTATAAAAGTCCAGTTCCCAGATAGTTCCCATGTTGGTTGACAGTGCTTGCTTATGATCAGACTACCGTGTCATTATATCGGTCTGCGTTACCATCAGGGTTTAAGGAATGGGTTTCGGTATGGGTTGGGGTATCGGTGCGGGAACCGGTTGAGGTATGGGCGCAGGCACGGGTTGGGGTGGTGGTGCCGGAACCGGTTGGGGTGGTGGTGCGGGAACGGGCGGAGGTTTGGGGGTTTGGATATTTTGAATTATTGGAATTAAAGTTGGAATTAAACTAATCATTTTGTTTAAACAGTAAATAAGGTTGTCAACAAAAATCTATTTTTTATGATGGGGATGAAAAGTTACTCTTATCTTGAAGATGACTGGCAAAAACCTGTTCTAATAACCAACTAGGATAAGCATGAGAATGAATAAGATTAAAGACGGTTTCAGGACAAGTTTTAATCATTTTACTCACAGCTTCTTTAAAATGAGTTTTTCCTCGTGTCTGGGTTTCTTCCATCTCAAACCCTAAACTCCACCAATATTGATGGTGATCAAACTTAAGCTGAGTCAGTTCACATTCAACTTCTTCATAATAACGTTGTCTTCGCTTTTTTCCAATTTTGACAATCGGTTGATCGCCTGTTCCTAACATTTGAATCAAATTTTCAGGTATAGAGTCTTGATAACTCCATTTTAACCATCGTTCAACACGACCTTGCCAATAACTATCTTGAAAAGAATCAATTCCCAGTTGAGTTTGACGCCATTTTAATTCTAATTTTCCTTGACGTAACTTTAAATTAAGGCATTCACACCCTGGCGTATAAAAATATTGATCTTTACGCTCCTCTACCGCGCTGGAAAGTTCACCCGGACAAGCATTTTGAAACCAATGTTTGATGACTTCGGGAATTTTACCTGATTCAAACCAACGAACCTCCAGCGTTAGAAGCGTTTGCATTCTCTTTCTCTCTTAAACAATTCAATTAATTAGTACACAAAAACAGTACCATCTTCTTGTATCCGAATTGTTTTTTCACTTCCCGTTAAATTGCCTTCTTCTTGCAAAGTAAACTTCACTTCTCCATCCTCTGCCATCATATCTTGAATGTCAATCAACCCTGCATCTTCTCGTAAAACGGTAATGGTTACGGGTAAAGGCAGATTCAACAACTCTGTTTCATTTCCTTCGTAGAGTAATCGGTCATCCGTATGTCCAATGACTTGATAAGTAACCCCAGCATTGGTATCATTATTTAGACTCACATCAACAGTGCGCCCATTGATATCAATATTACCCATTGTTCTCATTTGACGAGCAGGCATTGGCGGCTGAATCACACCCACTCGATTAGACCGATTGTAGGGTTGAGTGTTAGAGTTCATTTCCATTTCCATCTGGCGAGAACTTGCTTCTGTCTCTAATTCTTCGTCAACCCCAACTTCCCGAGTATAATCGTTGTCAGGACACCCAGGCGGAACCCTAACCATGCTATTCAAAGGTTCTTGATAAAAGTCATCAAAGCAGTAATCTAAATCTGTAGCAGATTGAGCTGAAGCCACTTTGGGAAGAAAGGGTAATCCTAATAGTAAACTTCCGCAGATTGCACCGAGTAGCTTGGTGTTTTTAAGATTTTGTAATTGTTCGCGGATCATAAATCCTCCTGATTTTGTACTTTTCATTTAATGTAATTTCTCAATTTTTTTGATTGAATCACGTTAAACGCTATACTTATATAATAGAAGTATTCAGTGAGTGATATCATCTCCTTTAAGAGAGAGTTTGTTCATCTGAATCTGATTTGTCTAACACGCAAGTCATAATTCTCTCGGAGGAAACAACTGTCTCTCGGTAGATTTTAAGAGTTGATATAAAATAGAGGTGTAAGTTGATATGAGTAAAAATGACAGTGGCGGACGCAAAATTATTACAGATAATCGTAAAGCCCGCTATCTCTATGAATTGTTAGAGACTTACCAAGCTGGAATAGAACTTCAAGGAACAGAAGTCAAATCAATTCGAGCAGGGCGAGTCAATATGCAGGATGGTTATGCCTTAGTTCGGAATGGCGAAGCATGGCTGATTAATGTTCATATTTCACCGTATGAAACCAGTGCTTATTTCAACCACGAACCTCGCCGGACTCGCAAGTTATTGCTGCATCGAAAAGAAATTAACAAGCTGATCGGTTTAGTTGAGCAAAAAGGATTAACGTTAGTTCCGACTAAAATGTACTTTAAAAACGGATTAGTTAAAGTCGAGATTGCGGTCGGGCGCGGTAAAAAACTGCACGATAAACGAGACACGATGAAAAAGCGGGATGACCAACGTCAGATGGAACGAGCCATGAAACAATATTAAAACGGTTGGATGGGTTATCAGATCACTAACCCATCACAGCACCCTAAATTTCAGATTATCTTAATCATTTTTTTCTCCCGTTTTATGATAAGAAATAAGATTAGTCATAAATCTGCACGTCTTCGGAGAAGTACAAACAATGAACCCAGAAAACGCTACAAATGCAATGCGAGTTGAACGGGATAGTATGGGAGAAATCGAAGTTTCTGTAACTCGTTACTGGGGAGCACAAACACAGCGATCGCTTCGTTATTTTTCAATAGGAAATGATTATATTCCACCCGAAGTTATTCAGGCGTTTTGTATCCTCAAAAAAGCGGCGGCTTTAACCAATCAAGAGTTAGGTAAACTTCCTGAAGATAAAGCAAAATTGATCGTAGAAGCAGCCGAAGAAATTATCGCCGGAAAGTTAGACGGGAATTTTCCACTTCGGGTTTGGATGACTGGAAGCGGAACTCAATGTAATATGAATGTTAATGAAGTGATTGCTAACCGTGCGATTGAAATTGCCGGAGGAAAAATGGGAAGTAAAACCCCCATTCACCCCAATGATCATGTCAATATGTCGCAATCTTCTAATGATACTTTTCCCACAGCAATGCACATCGCCGCCGCCATTGCTATTGATCAACGACTGATTCCTAAAGTCCAAAAAATGCGAGATGCACTGCAAGCCAAATCAGAAGAATTTGCCGAAATCGTCAAAATTGGTCGGACTCATTTACAAGATGCTGTTCCGCTCACTTTAGGACAAGAATTTTCCGGTTATGTAGCCCAAATCGATGCTAATTTAAAACGAATTGACAGTATTTTACCCGATTTATACGAATTAGCAATTGGGGGAACCGCCGTCGGCACCGGATTAAATGCCGGGAAAGGATTTGCCGAAAAAGTAGCTCAATCTATTGGTGAAATTACGGAATTACCCTTTGTTTCTGCACCGAATAAATTTGCAGCAATGGCCGCCCATGATGCGATTGTGATGGCGAGTGGAGTCTTAAAAACATTAGCCTGTTCACTGATGAAAATTGCCAATGATATTCGTTTTTTGGGGAGTGGCCCCCGTTGTGGTTTGGGAGAATTAATCTTACCTGAAAATGAACCCGGTTCCTCGATCATGCCGGGAAAAGTTAACCCAACTCAATGCGAAGCAATGACGATGGTCGCCGCTCAAGTGATTGGGTATGATACAGCAATTGGAATTGCCGGATCTCAAGGACATTTTGAGTTAAATGTCTTTAAACCCATGATGATTTTTAATCTCATCCAATCTATTAATATTATAGCCGATAGTTGTAATAATTTCACCGACTTTCTGCTTGTTGATTTGCAAGCGAATATAGACAAAATTAATCAATATGTCGAACAATCGTTGATGTTAGTCACCGCCTTAAATCCCAAAATTGGCTATGATAAAGCCGCAGAAGTTGCTCATGTTGCCCATGAAAAAAATCTAACTTTAAAACAAGCTTGTTTAGAACTCGGTTATATTACAGCCGAAGAATTCGATCAAATTGTGGTTCCTCGTCAGATGGCTTATCCCGATGTTTAGTCTTTTTTAATCCGGGTTAAAATTTGCAATAACAAGCGTTTTATCCTTGCCCAAATATTTTCGATATTGAGTATTAATATAGCCGCTACAACTAAAGCGGCTCCTTGAATCAGTTGCTTTTGTGTTTCAGAGAGTTGAACCTGTGTAAACCAAGTTTGAAAGATATAATCTAATTTTCCCCCGACAATTGCAATCGCACCCCCGACAAACCATAACGTTAACAAACCAATGAATAGAAAGATAATTTCTGAAATTGCTTCTTCCCTTCTCCCGGTAAAAATCTTCACTAACCACGGAATCGTCAGTAGAAAAACCACAGCCCAAAACAAAAGAATTACTGAAATAGACATAAGAGTATTATCAAAGTGTTAACTTTTAAGGATATAATTCACTTACCTAGTCTGTGAATCAAAATTTTGAGAAGACTACTTCATACAAGCATTGATGTCATTCATTTTCGTGAGATTTCACTCCTTGCAATTAAGCCGAGAACAACTATAATAAAGTTAGAGTAATAATTTGAACAATTGGGGAAAAGTTGATGACAGCAGAAACCCAAAAAAACAGAGTTCATCCACAGCAATCGTCACCGTCTAGCGATGAACCTGTTCATTGATTCGTTGCATCAGCATTAGTGCGATCGCAGCGACTTTTTTTACAGGTGGTAATATGTTCATCTATTACAGCAGTAAACAAACTTGAAATCGAGATTTTCGAGAGCCTGATTTTTTCGTTGTACTCAATGTTGATAGCGCGAAAAAACGCAACGAGCCGAATAAAAGCCTTAGCGAGCCGAACGACTCGCCATATGATTACAAAAATTAAGGAAAAATCCAGATAATATTGAGTCCGTTTATTGTTCTCGGGGATTAGGTTTTTGCAAAGACAAATTTTGAGGTTTAGCTTTTTGTTTGACGGGATAAGATTTGAACTTTTCTAATGCTACAGTTGCAGCTTGCACAACAGTATAATTAGAATCTCGTAATCCACGTTGTAAAAGGGGAATAACCTGTTCTGACTTAATCAAACCTAACGCTTTAACTGCATCTTGACGCACTTTAGGATTTGGATCTTGACTCAGTTTTGCTAACGTTGGAATTGCTTGCTGAATCTCATTTCTTAAACCATTTGTAGAGGCAATTTTACCCAAAGCGATCGCTAACTTTTCCCGAACTTGATCATTTTGGTGTTGAGCATAATTTAACAGTTGCGGCACCGTTGAAAGTAAACCCGAATCTCCCCAATGATTAATCGTTTCAATGATATAAGCATTAACCGCTTCATTGGTGGATGAAGACGAGGGTTGCACATTTGTAGACATCATCGCATCAGGCTCATTCTCAACTCTAATATTTTCCTCGTTAGGGTTTTCCTCAACCGTTTCCTGTTCAACCTTCTCATCTGTTATTGTCATCTGTAGCAGGGGTTCTTCGATCACCAATTCCGGTTGGGTTTCCACGGAAGAAATAGAAACCGATGACTGCGACTCTGGCGTTGCTTCGGGAGTTTCCTGCATCGAACGAACCAGTTGATCCGTTCCGGTACGAATACTCACTCGATACTCTTGTTCTAAACCCGCGATCGCATTTTGAACTTGACTTTCTTGGGCTGCTTCTAAATCCTGTCGCAACTGTTGAATTTCCGTTTGATGTTTTTGTTCGAGAAATCCCATGCGATTTTGAATATCCGCTTGAGTGTTTTCGCTATCTTCATTCAGTTTTTTGAGTTGAGTTCCATACAAATTGATCGCTTCACCCATCCCTTGAACTTGAACCTTACTCACTGCTAATTTTTGGCTAACTTGTCCGAGTTTCGCTTCATAAGCCTTCAGAGATTGGTTCATTTGTTGAACTTCTTGCTCACTATCAACTAACTGTTGATTCACTTGTCCCAGTTGCGTTTCATACTGGGTGAGAGATTGATTCATCTCGTCGAGTTCCACATCTCTAACTTGAATTTGTTCATTAAGTTGACGCTGTTCTGTCTTTAATCGATCTCGCCAAGATTCATTCACCTCATTGAGTTTTTGCTGATAGTAGCGTTCAGTTTCTTCGCTTTGTTGTCTGAGTTCAGTTTCATACTCCAGTCGTAGAGATTCTACCGTTTCTTTAATCCGATTTTGATGTTCTTTCTCAAGCTGTTCAACTTGCTGACGAATTTGGGTTTCATAGGCTCGTTTTTGCCTTTTTAACCGTTTATCCCACCACCAGAAACCAACCCCTAAGCCCGCAAAAGCCGCAGCAATTAACATAATAGCTAGGTTGAGAATTTCCATATCTGCCTCCCAGTTGACAATAAGTCATTATAATAATAATCTGGCGTTACTTTTGCATCAATTTATTCACTTAAACACGTGAAGTCATAGACAGCAGTTCCATTGAAACCCCTGACTATTGGGCAATTGGCTGGGTCTTTTCCTTTTCTTCTATCTGGGGATTGACAAGGTAGAAAAACTGTAATAAAATCAAGCCCTAGATACCATTCTCTTGGGTTGGGTCAACTCAAGCTGGGTGAAGCTGTCTGAAAAGGCAGAATAAAGGAGACCCCAAAAAATGACAAATTCAAATGAGGGTGCGTCCCTACAGGCTTCGCAGCAGCAAGCGTCGCTCGATCTTGCACTGTTAGTGAGTTTGCTCGAAAAAGCGATCGCCGTCAAATCCCAAAGTTCAGAACTTCCTGACAATCCTCAACAACGGCCCCTATTTTACTACGATCAAGACAAAAAACGATTGAGAATCTGCACCTCGGGCGTATTGTTGCGGCTATTTTCCCTAACCGAATTTAAGTCACAAGCGAGTAATTTTGTCAAGGATTTCGATCCCCCTGCATATGGCTTTGTGAGTCGCATTGGGGGTCAACTTAGCGAAGGAAATGAACAACGACTTCCCAACGGGGTTGATCGAGTGCGAGAGAGCATTTTAGAAGCTTTAAAAAAAGCACTCCCCTCCGATGTGAAGTTAGAAGATTTTCTCATTGATAATGTTGCTGGAGAGTTGCAGAAACTAGCGAAACGGGTTAATGGATTTTTTCCGTCGGGAATCAATCAGGCGAATTTAATTCCTTTAGCCTTTGACGATCGCAGCCAAGCCAAAAGCGATCGCGGAGTTGAAGTTGCGAAAATTATTTCCGCAGTAGAACGGATTGATAGCGATAATTATTTTAAGCGAATGTGCGATGCGATCGCCGACGAACTCGAAACCAACCGAGATGCTGAAGAAGATGAAATCCACGAAGCGATCGCCAGTTTAGAAGCGGAATATAACCGAGTTGAAAGCCAAATTAAACGCTTTATCGAATTTCTCGATGATGAGGCTTTATCGCGGGTGCGTTTAAATATTACCTTTAGAATTATGGAGGCGATCGCGAACAAAGCCAAAGACAGTCAAGAGCAGAATAAACAACTTTTAGCAGAATATATTCAACGAATCAAGCACTTTGTTGAAATTGTCAAAAACCAAGGATTAATGCTCAATCTCACCGCCCATTATGGATCGAGGGCGGAAATCAATTTTCTCGATTATATTAACAGTGCTAGATTCTTCTCTTGTCTGGCTGTTTGGCCAGAATGGAAAACCCAAATTTTTGAAAATAGACAAGCTAACTCAGACTCGACAGATAGTAATATTATTCGCGAAATTAGCTATCGTTTTCGGATAAATGGAAACAATCCAGAGCGAGGAAAATCTGCCTTTATCGCCCGCTTAGAGAAAATCCAAGAAGATTTATTACAACCAGAGAACCTCTCACCCTATCGGCTCAGAAATTGCTTTGCGGAACTCTTTTTTCTATCTGTTGTTGTTCCGAGTAATGACCGAAAATTAACTCAAAAACAAATAGAAGCAGGACTGCAAGCACTGGTCAATAAAATTGAAGATATCCCCCGAGATCAAATCGATAAATTTATTCAAGAACTGATTGCTCGTGAGAGTTCAATGAATAAAATTGCAACGGCTTTAATCAGCATTCTCAAAAGCAAAGGGGAGCAAATTATCTCAGAGGTTGACAGTCAAACCGCCACCCAATTTATTTGTTTGAAAAAGGGAATTGTAGATTGGAATAGACTGGAAGGAGCAGAACCCGGAATCCCAGATTTCTTAGTCAGGTCAAGCTCACCAGAGCAGGATAAAATCGCTTGGCTACAACAAATCGAAATCGCCGAAAATCCGTCATCGATTCCCAATCTTCTGTTTTCAATTAAAGTAGAGACTGAATTATTAGAACGAAATTTAGTGACCATCAAAGATAAGGAAACATCTGTAAAGATTAAACGGTGTTTACCGGAAAAGTTATTACAGGTTCTTTTTGTTCCCCATGAATGGGAAGCCGAGGAACCCGACAAAAAAGAGCAGAATAAACAGGAAAAAGCCAAAGAAAATCAACTCAAAAAATACAAACCTTGTCCGTTTGCTCTTGAAGCCAGTGACTGCTGGGCTTTACCCAAAGCTATTCAAATTGAATACGAAACCCGAACATTACAGAGAAGCAATAAAAAGCAACAACAGGATGAAGCAAAACAACTACATTCAGCCGCAGTAACCGCCTTTGCAGTTTTGGTTTACACTTGTTTGTGGTGTATCGTTAAACAACTCAAAGACACCGAAAACTTATCCTTTACAACCTCAATTCTACGGCTACAAGAAAGCCAAGAAAATGATGATAAAAGCGGCGAACAATATATCTATGCTGCGGCTCAAGCCCTAGAGTCCTTGTTAGCCCAAGATAATCCCACCCGAATGCAGGGGCTAGTCTTACAAAACCTGAAAAAGAACAATGCAACCTATGTAAAAAAAGGAGTGTTCACCGCCTTATTTAGTGCATTTCCCATCGCTATTTCTACTCCAGAAAAACCCGCAATCTCCAAACTGGCTTTAATTTCTTATAAAAGCCGCCCCTGCGATGAAAGTGCAAAAAATTCGCAAAAAAATGATATAATTTTAAGTCAAAGCTACATCGCCACCGCTATCGAAAACCCCCTGATTGGTTACGAACTCAAAGCAGAACGAACCCAATCTGATATTGTTTCTACAGAAGAAGAACTCCGCGAACAACGACTCATTAAAGAAGAAGTCGCCTATCTGGAAAAACAAGGCTGTGAACATATTATTTTATTAGGTCACAGTTACCGAAGTCGTCGGATTAACAAAACAGCCGATTATAACACCCCTTTAGCGGATAAAAACTTCCTGCAAACACTTTACCAAGATTTCCCCGATTTAACCATATATACCCTGCTGCGAGATGTGTTTCCCGGAACAAGAATGCGACAACGTTTGAAGTCTGGGGAAGCCGCTTTTGAAATATTACGAGCCAGCGATCACACCTATTTTTCTGAGCAGATTAATGAAATGGGATTGCGAGATATTATTCCGGTTTATAGCTTTGCAACGCTCTTCGCGATAGAAACCAGAGACCAACAAAGACCACAATCGGGATTTTGTGTTTATTTTCTGCTTTCCGATTCTCGCCTTAGTAATATTAATTGGACGGAAAAATCACGTCAACATTTAATCGACCCTGAACAAAATTCAACCATTCATCCTTGCTTATTAACTGTACTGCGAGGACTGCATTTTATTGAAGCCGAACGCGGTGTACAAAGTCAACAATTTATTCCCGTTCTTGACCCTTTTAGTTGGATTTCTCCGAATACCGTTGAAGCCGCAGGAGAAGTCAAAATTTTACACTCTCGTCGCCAAGGAAAAGTATTATTAAGTTATCCAGCGATACTCACTCGAATGGCTCAGGTACTTCGTCGGAGGACAAACCCATGAATAGTAATTTAGAATTAGAACAAGCTTCAATTTGGGGGCGAGTTTTTGAAATCGCCGTTCAACGGGGTGTCCTCGCTCATTTACTGCATAGTTATTCCTTAAACGAAGAACATCCCCAACTCGAACCTTGGCGAAAAGTTAGTATTAACAAACTCAGTAAACACCTCATTCAAGCTTTTAAAAATACGACAACCTTACCTGTTCACGATAATTCTGTTGAAGAACGGGTTCAAGAATATTTGCGTCATTTATTGATTTTAGGGTACGGTTTAGGCTGGACTAGCTTACGAGAATGTCTGAATCATTATAAACCCTCTCGCTCGATGAAATTAGAGGCGTTTTGGTGTCCTTTAACCTTACCCGGAGAAACGGATAATAGAGAGTTGGAACCCAAGAAAACGGCTGAGGAATTTCATCAAGCCTTTAACCTTTTAGATTATATTGATCCGTCTATAGTGAATCAGGGACAGCCAGGAAGAGCCGACTTTTTACTCTGGCTATCTCCCACAGAAGAACAACTCAAAAAACGTCAACCCCCACAGGATTTTATTCTCTGTTTTGAGTTTTCTTTTAACGCTCCTTTAGAATTAGAAGACTTTCGTTTAGAAACGGCTCATTGTCAAGAAATTAACCGTTATACTCGTTATCTGGATGCGAGAGGAAGTTTTTCGCGGATTTGTGCAGAAGTTCAAGGCGATCAACTACAAGTGAGTTCTAAATTAGAAAAATATCTTTTTGTGTTTAGTGGGAAAGATAAACCTCTTTATAAATTATCTCAAGCGTCTTCCTATACCTATCAATTAGTTGATTTACTGAAAAAGAAAAAGCGGTTACAAAACTCTTGTCTGACGAGAGCAATGGCGATTACATCAAACGGGGTTGAAAGTTTATCAGCTCATTTTAATTCTGAGAACAATCCCCAAGTGAAGTTAATGAAATCTTTGGGAGAAGCTTATGAAAATATGAGAAAGCTGAATCGTCCTGAAAATTTTAACGCTGAAATTAAAGTCGTTTTTAATACACTTTTAAAGTCTTTACCTCCGCCTTTAAAAAACCAAGCAAAAAGTTATTTTAAGGAGACTCACAGCTTTGATAAACATTTAAGCATGGATTTTAGTGAGAAGGTAGAAGACTTCTTTCAACCCATGCAACCCTTTGACAGACAACAGATTTTAGACGCCATTGAAGAAACAGAAAAGCTGAAAGCTTACTTTAAAACCTCTCCCCGTTCCGCGATTGAACCCTATTTAACTCAACCCAGTTTAACGCTCAGAGATGCTCATAAATCTGTGATCAAAGCGGGTTTAGGTTCGGCAATATCTGGGCGATTAAATGTTATCGCTTTAGAAGGAAATCCGGGAATTGGGAAAACAGCTTCGGTTGTCTCTTTTCTGAAAGAACAAAGGGACGGATTTTTATTTTTATATGCAAGTCCTCGCGTGGTGATCAACCAAAATGTTACCCAAGATTTAGCCCAAGAACAGGGTAAAAAAACGGGAATATTAACCGTTACAACTAACTCTCTGCTCATTAGTTCAGCTAAAACCTACTACGATGAAAAAATAGCCCCTCAAGAACAAAAACCGAAAAAGATTGATGGTCTTGTTGTTGTTAATGGAGTCGATCATTTACAACATCCAGTCAAAAGCAGTATTCTTTTTATTAATCCCCAACAAGAAGAAGAGATTAATAATGATATCGCCAGAAGTCAACGTTATAAAAAATCCCTAAATGAACGGGATGAGCTAGTGAATACGAAAATAAATCCTGGAGTTTTACGAACTCTCGCAACGGGAACTCGTCATTTATTAGAAAAAAATCCCCAAGTTCAACAAATTGTTTTAACCGTAGCGACGCAAGGTTATCGAAATTTAAGTCAAGGGACGACAATTGAAGCGTTAAGCAAGTTATTTCGCAACCGTGTTAATACTCAACCCGGAATTAATGAACGCCTAGAATTTGCCAAACGGGTTCCGACAATTATTGTGATGATAGATGAAGTGGCAGGCGATGGAGCCGGAGCATTATTTGTTAATGAAATAGCCAGATGGTTACAACAACAGTTTATTCTACCTTTTAAAGATTCACCGTTTCGGGTTATTTTAATTGTTGCCGATGCGTCTTTAAGTAATGAGATTGTTCTCAAGAATTTTCTAGAAGCGGGTAAGCGGGTTCCCGATAAAGTTTTGATTAGCCCCAGTCGGGGTAAAGAGGCGTTTCGGGTAACGGAAACTGAATTAAAAATAGGGGGAAATAAACACTCAGTTTTACATATTATGAGTAATAGTTATCCGGCGACAGAATTAACGATTGATTATAGTATTCGTTTGTCGTTAATTACCCCCGAATTAACTTCTGATGGCAAGCCGCAAAGTATTAAATCAGCCATTCGTCAACAAAGTGAAACCGTTCTTTTAAATAATGCTTGGCAAGAAATCAAAAAAGGGTTAAAAAATAACGCTCAACAAATTATATTTTTTGCTCAAGATAAGGCTTTTTTACGCAAACTGAGAGAAATGTTAACCGAAGGAGATAAACGGTTATTTTTTAAAAAAGATGATGTTCAAGTTATAGACCAAAGTGTTTTACCCCGCGAACGCCTGCGGTTAGTCACCGAACCCCAACGGGATAACGTGAAAGTCTTTTTAATGACATCTTCCGGGGCGAGGGGGGTTTCTTTTCCAAAAGCCGATTGGATT
>CAZNCM010000071.1:14868-17635 GCA_964571155.1 uncultured Lyngbya sp.
TGCCTCTTTTCCCCGTTTTAGTGTTGAAGCTTCGCTGATGGAAATTGCCCAGTTAATTTATCGGGGACGCGGACAATATACCCATCCAGAAACGGGTGAAAAATGCTCCGGTGAAAATATTCCTCGGCGGCTCGTTTTGCTGATTAATGACTTTTTTATTCCCAGCGAAACTGTAGATCAAGAGCGTCAATGGTTGCGTCAATCCAGCGATTTATTAACGTTATTATTAATGCTGCGTTCGACCATTTTGACTCGAATAAAAGGGGATGCGGGGCTGCGAAAACAACGGTTGGCTTTTGTTCCCGTTGGTCGCATTGGCGATGAGGAGTTAATTCAGTTAATTTCTGATGATATTCAACAGTTTTTGCAAGAAGCTAATGTTTTTGTTAACGATAGTAGTTATCCTCCCGAATTCAAGGGACTGGTGAAAAAGGGTCAACAATTCGTAGAAGACTTGTTTAAAGATTTTAGATTATCAGGACGAACGACTAAAAAAGATCGGGTTTCCTACGCCAATTATCCGACGCTGGAAGCATTAGTTAAAACCGTTTCTCGTCCCTCAAGTCCCCTGTTACCGAAAGTCAATGATACAACCCAGATTCCTGATTATCTCACTTGTTTGGGGGCGTTTTGGTGGGAAGATTGGGGCGATCGCCAAATTCAAGAAAAATACAGTTTCTCCGAGTCTCAAGCCAAGATTCGCGAAGAAAGAAAGCGATTAATGGGGATACTACATCAAATAGGAGACTGTCAAAAAATCCCGAGAAAACTGCGTGACCCCGCTCGCGATCTCCATAAAATTTTACTTCGCGAAAATAACGCAGAATGGCGAGAATATTCTATAATAGAAGAGATTAAATCCAACGATGTGATGATTGCCTTACCCCTGGATTATCCCCAATTTTGGAAACCCCCTTTCAATAGCGATGGGGTTGAAAGAAAACAGGAATTAGAAGACCCGCAAACCTGGCGAAATGCTTTGGGACGGACATTAACTCCTCAAGGGTCAGTCATACCTATAATTGCCAAATACCAGGATTTTCCTTGGGCTGCGGTAGCTAGTCGGCATTCTATTTCTTCGTTAGAATTAGCGTTTAATAACCGCTATTTTATGGCGTCTTCGGAGTTGAATTTGCTCAATACCATTTTATTAGAAGACCCGGAAGAAAGTTGATTCATTGATTACAATAAATCTCAGTTATTATGTCATTTATGCCAAATTCATCACCATCATCAACCCGGCGGGTTCGCCTTTTGATTTCGGGACGAGTCCAAGGGGTTGGCTTTCGGTTTTCGACTCGCGAAGCGGCGATACAACGAGGCGTTAACGGTTGGGTGAGGAATTTGCCGGATGGTCGCGTCGAAGCGGTTTTAGAAGGCTCACAACCCGATGTACAATCAATGATCGAATGGTGTCATCAAGGCCCACCTGCGGCTATTGTTCAACAGGTGTCTGTTCATCAGGAGTCTCCCGAAGGTTTACAGGGTTTTGAGATTACCCAAAATGAATGATGGGTGACGAGTAGGAATAATTGATCAATTATTCCTACAATAACTGTTTTTACAGATGCGATCGCACAAATGCTTCTAAACGTTTTATTCCCGTCTCAATTGTTCCTAAATCAGTCGCATAGGATAAGCGAATATGATCGTCATTTCCAAAGGCAATTCCTGGAACAGCAGCCAATTGTTTGTCATCGAGTAAGGCATTACAAAAATCAACTGAAGCGATGCCTAACTTGCTAATATTCACATACATATAAAATGCCCCATCCGGTTTAATACAACTAATTCCTGGAATCTGAGTCAGCATTTCATACATCACTTCTCGCCGTTTTGCAAAAGCTAATCGCATTTCTTCCACGCAGTCTTGAGAATTTTCTAACGCTGCAATTGCCCCGTATTGAGCAAACGTACAAACATTTGAAGTGCTATGACCTTGAATCCGAGTTAAACTTTTAATCGCCTGGGTATCGCCCGCTAAATAGCCCAATCTCCACCCCGTCATTGCGTAAGCTTTGGCAAAACCACTACTAATAAAAGTGTATTTATAACTCTCGGGATGAGCGGCAGCAATACTCAGATGTTTAGCATCATCATAAATTATTTGACAATAAATCTCATCGGCTACGACATAAATTCCCGCTTCGACAATCACTTCGGCTAACGCTCGAATTTCGTCGGGAGAATACACCATTCCCGTTGGATTTGAAGGAGAATTGAGGATAAAAAGTTTTGTTTTTGAGGTGATTGACTGACGCAAAAGTTCGGGGGTAATTTTGTATCCGGTATCTCCATAAGTCGGAACAATCACCGGATTTCCTTCTGCGAGTTTCACCATTTCCGGATAGCTCACCCAGTACGGCGCCGGAATAATCACCTCATCTCCGGCTTCTATCATCGCCATCATCAGGTTGTACAGCGACTGTTTACCGCCATTGGTGACAATGATATTCTCGGCTTGATAGGATAGGCTTGTCTGTTGGTTGAGGGATTTCGCGATTAACTGTCTGAGCTTCTGTTCCCCGGCTGCTGGCCCATAACGGGTTTTGCCCTCGTCTAACGCCTCCTTAGCCGCAGCGACAATGTGTTTAGGTGTGTCGAAGTCAGGTTCTCCCACACTAAAATTGAGGACATCTATTCCCTCAGCCTTCATCGCTTTGGCTTTGGCTGAGATTGCTAACGTCAGGGACGGTGTAACCTGCTCGACTCGTGCTGCCAGCTTCATCCTTTGTGAACCTTGATTTGAGCTTTTAAAGTTTAAATT
>CAZNCM010000071.1:17645-19234 GCA_964571155.1 uncultured Lyngbya sp.
GTTGCAACCTAATTATCAGCTATTGCTGACATTTTTGTACTATAAAATAACTTTTTTGTCAAGTTTTTTGGGTCGAAATTTTATTGAAATCGATCTTGACTATGGAAAACCATAAGTTTTTAGAACCTTTAATAAAAAATTAGAGAATCCGATTCAATTTTTTTCCAGTGTCTCAATTTTATTTTGATCAGAATAAAAAACCAATCATTTTCTATTTCTTTTTTCCCGAGAAATCAACCTCTAATAATTTAAACCTGGGTTTTTCGGTCGGGAAAAAAATAGGATAAAATCTTCAAAACGGTATAGAGTTCAGACTCAAGCAATCTCAAAGTTCTGTGCGGCGATCATCACCAGAAAATTAAAAGCAGGGATCTGAGTGTTCACTCCCTCACATGGCAACAACAAGTTAAAACATAAACTGCAATATTTCATCTATAATAGAGCAACAAACATAGGTGTTTTGTTTGTTTTTTTACTGTAGCTTCAGAGTTACTAAATGTTGCACTCTTATTTTGATACCGAGACCGACAGCCAAAAATCCTTTGAGCTACCTGGCGCTCGTCCACACTATAACCCTGACCGCCCTGGACAAGTTGAACACATTTTTCTTGACCTGGTGTTAGATATTCCCAACAAATCCTTTCACGGGGATTGTACCATTACCTTAAAACCCGTGCAAAGTGGAATTGAAACACTGAGGCTTGATGCGGTTGACTTAGAAATTGAGGCGGTGAAACTTGATCAAGTTGATCAATCCTTCGATTATGATGGTGAACAACTTGAAATTTATCTCAATCAGCCGACAGAAGCGGACAAACCCATCAAGATTGCCATCACCTACCGTGTTGATGAACCTCAGCGTGGACTCTATTTTATCACTCCCAACGCCCATTATCCCCATAAACCCACTCAAGTTTGGACGCAAGGCGAAGACGAAGACTCCCGTTTTTGGTTTCCTTGCTTCGACTATCCCGGACAACTCGCTACATCAGAAATTCGGGTGCAAGTAACTCCGCCTTTTATCGCCATTTCTAACGGCGAACTTCTCAGTCGTGAAACTCAGGGTGAAAAGATAATCTATCATTGGTTACAAAAACAAGTTCATCCCACTTATTTAATGACATTAGCGGTGGGTGATTTTGCAGAAATTCAAGATCATTGGAAGAACATTCCTGTTACTTATTACGTTGAAAAAAACCGGGAAGCCGATGCTCGTCGTAGCATGGGAAAAACCCCTCAAATGATTGAGTTTTTCTCTCAAACCTTTGGATATCCCTATCCCTATCCAAAATATGCTCAAGTTTGTGTCGATGATTTCATCTTTGGAGGGATGGAAAACACCTCAACAACCTTGCTCACAGATCGCTGTTTACTTGATGAAAAAGCAGCAATTGATAACCGCAATACAGAAAGTTTAGTCGCGCACGAACTGGCTCATCAATGGTTTGGTGATTTGGTCGTAATTGAACATTGGTCCCATGCTTGGATCAAGGAAGGAATGGCGACTTATTCAGAAGTTTTGTGGACAGAACAGGAATATGGAAAAGAGGAAGCCGCCTATTATCGACTGAATGAAACCCGGAATTATT
>CAZNCM010000071.1:19244-20538 GCA_964571155.1 uncultured Lyngbya sp.
GAAGATCGTTCTCGGTATCGTCGTCCTATCGTCACTCATATTTATCGAGAAGCCATTGAACTTTATGATCGTCATCTGTACGAAAAAGGGGCTTGTGTTTATCACATGATTCGTACTGAACTCGGCGATGAACTGTTTACCAAAGCGATTCATACCTTTGTTCAAAACAATGCTCACAAAACAGTAGAAACTGTTGATCTACTGCGAGCCGTTCTCCAATCAACCGGACGGAATTTACTGTTTTTATTTGATCAATATGTATATCGGGGTGGTCATCCAGATTATAAGGTGTCTTATAGTTGGGATGGTGAAAATAAACTGGCTAAAATAACCGTTAAGCAAAAGCAAGCCAAAACCAGTGAAAAAGCCAGTGAACGGAACTTATTTGACCTGAAAATTCCGATAGCATTCGGCTATTTATCTAAGTCTCCAGAGCAACCGAAACCGCAGTTTCAGAACTTTACTGTTCGTATCCATGAAGCCGAACAAAGCTTCTATTTTCCTCTGAATGAAAAACCTAAATTTATCAGTTTTGATGCGGGAAATAATACCCTCAAAACAGTCAGTTTAGAATATCCCGTCGCCGAACTCAAAGCCCAATTACAATACGATCCCGATCCAATTTCTCGTATTTTTGCGGCGGAATCATTAGCGAGAAAAGGCGGATTAGAAGTTGTTAAAACTCTCTCCAAAGCCCTCAAAGATGAACCGTTTTGGGGAGTACGGGTTGAAGTCGCCAAACAACTCAATAAAATTAAATTGGATCAAGCCTTTGCGGGATTAATTGTTGGCTTAGAAGATTCTGAACCGAAAGTGCGTCGGGCGGTTGTGAACGCCTTAGCTAAAATCAAAACACCCGACAGTTATCAAGCGGT
This sequence comes from uncultured Lyngbya sp., assembly GCA_964571155.1. Lineage (GTDB taxonomy): Bacteria > Cyanobacteriota > Cyanobacteriia > Cyanobacteriales > Microcoleaceae > Capilliphycus. Next base: position 20,120 of record CAZNCM010000071.1, read on the forward strand.
AAAATCCATTGTTGAAAACGGAGATGCGAGTTACTACGTTGAGGCGTCAGCCATTACCGCTATTGGTGAAATGGTATCAGGAAATCCAGATGAAACACTCACCGAAGAAGTGGGAATCAAACTGTTAGAATCGGTATTGCAAGAAGGAGAAGGGTGGAATGAGGTATTACGTTCAGCAGCGATTTCCGGTTTAAGTCGGATGAAAACCTCAGAACCTGCTCTGAATTTAATCTTAAACTATACCGACCCAACAGTTCATCAAGCCTTACGTTTGGCTGCAATTCGAGCGTTAGGGACGATTTCATCTGGTCAAAACAACATTAACCTTGAACGCATTTTACAGCGATTGGAAGAACTCTCAAAAGAAGATTTTTTCCTGACTCAAGTTGCGGTTGTTGTCGCCTTACAACAAATGGAAA
>CAZNCM010000072.1:0-2728 GCA_964571155.1 uncultured Lyngbya sp.
GTTGAGTTTGGGAGAGTTCGGTTTGAGAAGTTTGTAACTGCTGTTGAGTTTGGGATAATTCGGTTTGAGAAGTTTGTAACTGCTGTTGAGTTTGGGATAATTCGGTTTGAGTTTGTTGCTGTTGAATTTGAGACTGTTCTAACTCTTTTAAAACTTGTTCGTAGCGAGACTGTAAATCTTCTAATTCCTGTTGAGTTTGCAAAAGTTGAGCTTTAGTGACCGTTTCCTCAACCACTGGGGGAGTCATTTCATCAGCATTAGGCTGAGTTTCGTCGTTATTTAAACTGAGGTGTTCTCGCAGGTAGAAAACTTCACCCCAAGCGGGATGGTAGGGGTTGGCTTCAGCGATACGGACAAAGTGATGTTCGGCGAGGAAAGCGTCAACTTGGTTTCGGAGGGCGGCTCCCTCGAATAACTCCTCGTAGCTAACTGTAGTGTAGATGGCTTCGATATGGTTGAGGAGTTCGGTTGCACCGGTGAGGGCGAGGAGTTCGGCGCCTTGGATGTCCAGATAGAGAAAGTTGAAGTCCGCCGGACGCAGGTTCAGTTCGCTGAGAAGGGTATCGAGGCTGCGGGACTCTACGGTAATTTCTTGGGTAACTTTCAGGTTCGGGTAAATTTCCCGGTATCCGGTTAGGGGGAGGATGGAACTGTTGGACTCGATAGAAGTGAGGTTGAGGGTAACGGGGTGGTTGTGGTTGGCGATCGCAGTCTGAGAAACTATGACATTGGGTTTGTCGGCGAAGTTGGCTTGCAGGTGTTCGACGGCTGTGGGGTTGGCTTCTATTAACAGTATTTTGGCGGTGTCGGGGGTGGGGTAGCGTTTCAGGTCTTTTCCTTCCCAGGCGCCGATGTGGATGATACCGCGTGGGGTGAGGTTGTGTTGCTGGGTGAGGGTGTGGAGGTCGAGTTTCATGGGGTTAACTGGAGTGGAAGTCTTGAGGTAGTATTTTATCTTAGTTCTGTTGGGGTCAGTTTTGAAATATTAACCTCTCCCCCTGCCCCTCTCCTACGAGGAGAAGGGAGTTATTAATCTGAGCTAGGTTTCGGTGATCGCACTGTGAGAGATAATGCTAAGATCCGCGATGAGGAAAAACGATTTTATTATGCTGAGAACGCTTTGGGGTACTGTTAAATAAGGAAAATCAGTTCAAAATATTTATAACTCTACGGTCATTTTTGAATAGGATCATCAATATGTTTAGTCAAGAAAAAGTGACGACTAATGTTACAGAAGAACAGAAAATTTCATTGACTTTAGAGGAGTTTCTGGACTGGTATCCTGATGGTTATGAGGGTCGATTTGAATTGCATGATGGAGCGATTTTTAAAATGCAACCGACGGGAACTCACGAACAAGTTGCTGGTTTTCTGGCTTTGGAACTGGGCGTGGAAATTAAACGCCTGAATTTGCCGTTTTTTATTCCCAGGCAAGGGCTGATTAAAGCGATTGATTCGGAAAAATCGGCTTATATTCCTGATGTGATGGTCTTGGATTCTAATGCACTCGAAAACGAGTCTTTATGGAAGAAGCGATCGACGATTACTCACGGGACGAGTATTAAATTAGCCATAGAAGTGGTCAGTACGAATTGGCGGGATGATTATTTAATGAAGCTCGGAGAATATGAGAAATTGGGAATCGCTGAATATTGGATTGTTGATTATTTAGGGTTGGGAGGTCGGCGTTATATTGGAGACCCCAAGCAACCGACAATTTCGGTTTATCATTTAGTGGAAGGAGAATATATGGTCAATTTATTTAGAGGTCAAGATATTCTGCGATCGCCAACTTTCCCGGAGTTCAACTTGACGGCAGAACAGATATTTGCAGTGGGGCAGTAATTTTGAGACGCTACGCGATGATCGCAAGGTTTGAGTTGTCAATTGATTTTATTCCCCTTACTCAAAACGCAACCAACTAAACATTTCTTTTGCTGACAATTGTAAGTCTTGAAGCGTCTCTAAGGGGGGTAAAGTTTCTTCGCCCAGTTTAACGTCTGGAAATAAGTTGGGTTTAAATATCATTACTGACTCATCTATCGGATCGATTAACCATCCGAGTTGGGTGCCTTGATTAATACAAAAAATGATTTTCCGGATCACTTGATTGGCAGACTGTTCGGGAGATAAAATTTCTATTACCCAATCGGGATGAATTTCAAAACGATTGGCAATTTTTCCCCGTTCGGTTTTGGGAATCCGATCCCAAGTGAAAACACTGATGTCTGGTACAACAGAACGTCCTCCAAAAGTACACCGCAACTCGGGAAAAGCATAAGCTAATTTTTGAGGTGATGCTACCGGGTTAATTGCCGCAACTAAACGACCTTGTAAAACACTGTGTTCTCCTTGAGGTATTGACTTCGGCTCTATTTTTCCATCAATGTATTCGCTGGCGGGTTGGGTTTCTGGAAGCTCTAAAAATTCCTCCAGCGTGATTTGAGGTTGAACTTGAGTAAAACTGACCATGTTTTTCCTCCTAACCATTGATAGGCTGTTGACTGTCTCCCCACCGATGAGTATAGAATACATTGCGATCGCCATTTTTGAGACGCTACGCGATCGCAATCTGAGAGATAATAATAGAGTCGTAGAATGAATTGACTCATACTTTGAGCAGAGTGAACAAATGAGCTTCTTCGTTGAATTTCCAGAAGAACTGTTGGTTGCTTGTCGTGAAGAACCGGAGGGGTTTAAGCGAAGGGTGATGATTTTGGCTTTGGGC